>JAFPWZ010000089.1 GCA_017412625.1 Methanomicrobium sp. | reverse complement strand
GCACCGATGTCAGGAACCTTCAGGTCGCCGCCGCAGACCTCGATCAGAGCAGAATCCCGTCAACCTCGGAGGCGGCATTCAACACGGTAAAATCCAAACTTGACGATGTCCTGAAGGATATCGACAGCATATTGTCAGTTCTGTATTCATACAGATAAACGGTAAACGGGGTACTCCCTGAGACTCTCAGAGCGTATGCGGGTAAGGTAAGTTAAGTCAGGGTAAGGTTTCAGTCCGAATCGGCTGAAACCTTTTTTTTTTATAATTTATATCTCAGCAGAGCGGCAACGCCGCCGAGCGCCGAGAGCTGTTTTCCGGGTTCAAACTCTACGGAGAGTACCACAACGCCGGCACGCATCTTCTCCGCGTCCTCAAGAAGCTGCGCTATATCATGCCTTCTTATCAAATCGTCGCAGACCATCACGGTCTCCGCGGCGCCGAATGAGACCGCGTTTCTGACCTCTTTGATACCGTAAGCGGCATTGCCGTCCGCGGCTATGCGTTTTATCAGCTCGTCTACCGCAAGAACTTCGCGTTTCAGCTGGAGGTCCTGAGTTATTCTGTCGAGGATACCCTGACCGATGACCTCGGAGACCGCACCTCTTCCTATGCGGCGCGTATCGCAGACAAGTGAGCGTGCCGCCAGATCTCGGTCTTTAGTCTTCAGAAACGTCATGAAATCCTCTTTGACGAATCCCGGACCTGCAATGACAATCTCGGCGGTCGTCTGCGAGAGCGTCTCCATAATCTCTTCGAAGAAAGCCTGTTTTGTATTCAGACCCTCGCGTTTTCCGCTGCCGGCGATGATCGATCTTACGAACTCGGGACCGAACTGCCTGATTCTGTATATCTCGCATTCGCCCTCCTCGATTGCGGCAACGTGTATTGTCCCCGCCGATGATGACTTTATTGCGCGGTCAAGGCGTTCCAGGTCTATCGCCGACCAGTAACGTATTATCGATATCTCGTGCCCCGCTTCAAGGTTTATGGTATGATAAAAACCCATGTCGGGACCGTATTCTATTATTCCCGATACGCGCAGGCGGTTGGCATTGTCGTGGAACTCGACCTTCTCTACCTTTATACCCAGCCGCACCAGCTTCTTCTCGGTCTTTTCAGGTCGCGCTTTATCCGTTGCATTGTCTATGCTTCGAAAGGTCATGGCGTAGACCGTGTTTCCGGGCGAGATCAGATGCTCCAAATGCCAAAGATCATCGGTATTCTCGGGAAAACACTTTATCTCCCCGAAGGATTTTTTGAGTTCGCCGAATTCCGCTTTCATATTATCCGTCCCTGTCCTTACCTGTCCTTACATGACTTTACCTGTCTGTTCCTGCCTTTTTCTGTCCGTTACTACTCTATGCGTTCCTACTCAATGATATCCGAGCCTCCCGGGGGCACGAACGCCGCTACGGTCTCGGTATTGAGGACATTCTTGAGACTTTTCTGTTCTTCTTCCGGAACCATGCTCTTGAGCGCCTTCAGAACCTTCTTTGCCGCATCGTTCGGCTCGTATTGTCCGGGCTTAAGAGTCACGCAATATCTTGCGCGTGCCTTTACTGCCGTTATCGGACCGCCTATGACGGCGACCGCGGGCTCATACTGAAGACCGATTGCCAGACCTGCGGCAACATCCCTGAAGTATCTTCTCTCTCCGCGTATGACAAAAGCGCCCCTTGCCACAAACTCGCCCGATTCCGCGGTCTTTGAGACCTGCGAGCGTTCTGCGGCATAGACGTCGCCGGTGAAATGACCGTTCTTCCAGACATTGGAGTATGAGAGTGCAAACTGTGCCACCTCATCCCAGCACTGCGTCTCGCCCTTGACTATGACCACGCTGCCGCCGTGCACATCCGCGTGGACGAACGTGTCGCTGCCCTGAAGATATTTCTTTACTATCTCCTCGTTTGTGCCGGCATCGCGGCCGCCTATGACCAGAACGCCGTCGGAGGTGTAGAACCACCTGTATTTGTGATACCATTTGGGTTTGAG
>JAFPWZ010000010.1 GCA_017412625.1 Methanomicrobium sp. | reverse complement strand
TCGTTTAAATTAAGTAAATATATATTCGAGTAAATTGAGTACTTAAACTGAGTACTTACTTAAGCGGCATCTTCGCCGCAGGATGTTTCAGGTAATATGAAGATAAGTGGTGTCACGATAGGCATATCGCCGCTTCACATACTCGTCGCAGTCTTTTGTCTGAGTCTGTTTACAATAACGGGTGTGGGAATGGGCGATTACATAATCATCGGGTGGGGCGTCCTGTTTGCAATCGTCCTTATTGCCATTCCCGCATACAACAGTTACAGCGTCGCAAAGTCATACGAGAAACTTCTGCCGGAATACGAGGCGCAGTCCAAATATTACAGGATTGCCGGTATCCACGATGCCATGCTCGGAAAACCCGTAAGAATAAGGGGAGAGGTCGAGACGATCAAAGGCAAACTGATATGCCGTCCGTCATTCACGGTAAATGACGGCTCATGCTCAATCATCGCACAGCACGGCGCTCCCATCGACCTTGACATCAAAGAAGGCGACACCGTGGAGATAGTCGGCATGGTGACAAAAAGATTCACCTTCTTCGGAAAGATGATGATTCACCTCATCGGCATTAAAAAGACGGACAAGGTTGAAAACTCCGAGGATTCCGATAAAAAACGTCGCAGGGAAAAGAAACGCAGCCGCGACGGAAACAGGGACAATACCGGTAATACGGAAGAGACGGCTGCGGAAACCGACGAAAAAACGCCAAAAGATACGTCCGATGATAAATCAGATAATACTTCGTCCGATAATACTTCGGATGATAAGTCCGATAATACTTCAGATAATAAGTCTGATGATAAGTCAGATAATAAGCCCGATAATAAGTCCTGAGAAGAGACTTCGGCGACGACCGGAAAGTCCTGTTAAATTCATTATTCGTTTTCCTTATTTTTCCTTCTTTTCCCATATTTTTCCATCTTTTTCCATCTTTTTCCTTCTTTTTGCATCCGATTCAGACTCCGCACGTCATATTAATTTTAAATGAGCGCCTAAATTACTGGGATTATTCATGACAAAATCAATTTACGTCATATTTATTGCAGCCCTTATTGTCTTAACCGCAATAGCCGCGGGCTGCACGTCAACACAGACAAATGCGGGCGGCAACGCGGGGGCACAGACACCTGCGCAGACACAGACTCCGGTGCAGACAGCCGCACCTGCCGATCCGAACGCCGTTGCAAAGGAAGGCAGCACGGTATCCGTATACTATGTCGGAACTCTCGACGACGGCACCGTATTCGACAAAAAAGTTAAAGGAACGGACACGCCGCTTACCTTTGTTGTCGGCAGCGGCAGCGTAATTAAAGGCTTCGACAACGCGGTTATCGGGATGAAAGCCGGCGAAACCACAAAGGTCCACCTCACGCCGGACATGGCATACGGCGAATACACCCCGCAGCTTCTTCAGGAATTCGACAAGAGCGCATTCGGCTCCGAGGCAGACACGCTGAACATCAATGACACCGTCTATATAACGACTCCCAACGGCGTCTTCCCCGCAAAGATCCACGACATCGGCAAAAATTCAATAACTCTGGACTTGAACCACAGGCTTGCGGGACAGAACCTCAACTTTGAGATAACCGTAGATTCCGTAAACTGAAAGGATTCGATATCCCGTTAAAATTACCAGTAATATTACCGTTAAAATTACCGTTAAAATTACCAATTAATTCTTTTTTTCGGTGCCTGAAAGCGCCTTGATTCCGTAAAAAAAAGTGTTGCAATAAATTTGTGTGGAATTTGATTGAGTTTGGTTGAATTTGATTGGAATTTGATTGGAATTTGGTTTAAATTTGGTTGGAATTTGGTTTGAATTTGATTGAAATTGATTGAAATTGATTGATTTTCGGATATATTTATTGTATTCTTATCCGTATGTTTCGGCTTTTAACCGGTATTTTTGAGTTTTTCGGTATCTTATCGATATTGCGGTGACAATTACTGTTTTGCGGTGATAATTACTGTTTTGCGGTGATAATTACTGTTCTTCGGCGAAGATATTGAAGATCTGGTCGCTTCCGGTATCCGAAAGACGCTTTCTCTCCGCGGACTCTTCGACAAAGGCAAGAACCGGCAGCTCCATGTTGACGCCGGGCTCATAACCGAACATCTCCTGCATCTCCATCTGAAGAGCGTGCATGAAGAGCGCATTCGGAATATCCATGGCGCAAAGCTCCTGACACTGTCCGCAGTTGACGCAGGAATCCGCAACATGCGAGTATCTGATGAGGTGGAACATGAACGGCGGGTTGACAATGCCGGAATCTACGAGGTGCGGCTTCTTTGTCGAACACTCGACACAGTAACAGATCGGACAGTTCTCAATGCACTGGTAACACTTGATGCAGCGCGAAGTCTGCTCCATGATGTAATCCAGGCGCTTTTTGCCGTCGCCGAGCTTCTCGAACTGTGCATTGCGGCATTTGTCGCCGAGCTTGAACATCGCGCCCTCGACCTTTCCGCGAATACCCAGAGCAGGACCTGCAGGCACTTCGGTCTCGATTGCCTTGCCGTTCGCCTTCGTAACAAGGTCGGCACCCTTATCCGAGCAGACCTCGATAAAGGTCGCTTTGCCGGCTTTATCGCCGATAACACCCCAGTTACCGCAGGCAAGATCGCACTGGCGCGGAACCTTCGTCTTGCAGCGCTGGCAGTTCAGTCTGCGTCCGTAACCTTCCTCTTCAAGCTCGTCAATCTTTATGCCCTTGTGCTCGCCGCTCTTGGTGATGACAATGAACTGACCCTTGTCGATCTCTTCCTTTACGATATCGTCGGGGTTGATTCCGAATTTCTCCTGAATCATGATACGGGCTTCAATCGGGCTTACGGAACCTCCGCAGTTGAGACCGATTGTGATAAGGTTGTCGAGATTGACCTGATTCCTCTTTGCAAGCTCATAGAGTGCTTTTGCATCGCAGCCCTTCATCGTGACCGCGATCTTCATCTTGCTTGCGCCGTCGAAGTACTTCTTGATGAGTTTCGGCATCAGAAGAGTACCGCAGTGGAGAGAACCTCCGCACTGTGCAATGTCCTCGGGCTTTGTTATCAGCACGGGCTGCGCATCGTAGAGATCGACGCCTTTCTTAACCGCAAGAACCGCATCGACCATGCCGCTCTCAAGCGCAAACTTGAGAAGTGCGGTAACCGCTCCTCCGCATTCTCCGTTCTTAAGAATGCCTTCATCTTTTGCCCATGCCCAGAGCATATCTCCTTTTGCTGCCATTTTTACGCCTCCGCCTTCTCGATCTTAGCCGCGATTGCCTTTGCACCCTTCGTCAGAATGAAGATGCAGCCGTTGCCGATGCCGGTTGTCGGGACAAAGATTACTCCCTTATCGATATCCTTGGTAATCTGAACCGAGGCAATGATTGAGCCGTTCGCCGTCGAGACCTTTACGAAGTCGGTCGGCAGAATGTTCAGCTCTTTTGCGTCCTCGTTGTTAATCTTAACGAACATGCCCGAAACTTCGCGCATGAGCGACTTGCAGTTTGCCGAAAGCGTGGCAATACCGCCGTATCCGTGCCAGATTGTCGCCGAGGTCGTAAGCGCGAACGGGAACTCGTCGCTGACTTTTGCAATGCCGTCGCACCTGCACTCGTCGCAGTCGCAGATCTCAACCGATGCCGGTTTCTCGGGAAGGAGGAAACCGTCCTTTGCGATTGCCTCGTATGACAGGTCGGGGTAAGCCGCCTTGAAGATTGCCTCCGCGGAGTCAAACGCAATGTTTCCGCCGAGTTTTGCGGCAATCTCGCAGACAATCTGCCAGTTTGCCTTAATGCCCTCTGCAGCCTCCTGTGCCTTTCTGACAAGCTGGATTCTGCGTTCCGCGTTAATGACCGTTCCGTCAACCTCCGCGAAAACCGCTGCCGGGAAGACAACGTCGGCAGTCTTAGCCGTCGACGTCAGGAACGAATCGATGACGACCGCAAACTCAGCGTTCAGCGGGCCCAGGTCTTCGCCTACAACGAAGAATGCCTTTGCCTTGCCGGAATAGGTATTGCAGAACGGTGTGGTTGCGCCTGCGGCAATTGCACCGCGACCGTTTGCCTGTGCCGGAAGTGCGCAGAATGCCGCATTCTTCGACTCGGCAAGTGCCTTTGCCGCAGCGGCTATTGTCGACTCGGTAAAGGTGACGCCGATGCCGTATACGACCGCGACCGCCTTACCCTCGACAAATGCGCCCGCCTCGGCGACTGCCGCGGCTTCGGAACCCGGAACGGCCTTGACGAACTCGGTCGCCATCTTTGCCGTGGGGCTTCTGAACGTGTCGACGACAATAATCTTCGCGCCGTTATCCTTCGCATTGGCGATGCGTCTTGCGACGAGCGGGTGTGACTCGACTATGTTGCCGATTGCCACGATGCAGTCCGCCTTTGCAAGTCCCGCGATTGTTCCCGCGGATGCGTCAATGCCTGTCGATGCCGGTGTGGTGAAGTTTTTGGTCTTTAAAACTTCATCCGCGAACTTCTTTATCGTAAAGAGATCCTCGTTCGTTGCGCCTGCCGATGCAACGACGCATACGTCGTCGCCGCTGTATGAGCCGAGCTTTGCGACAGCCGCAATTGCCTCGTCCCACGATGCCTCGACAAGTTCGCTGCCCTTCTTTACCATCGGCTTTGTAAGCCTTGCCGGGCTGTTCACAAGTTCGTACGCAAAGTGACCTTTCTGACAGGTTTTACCCTCACAGACAGGTGACCGCTGGAACGGTGCCGTGCCGACAACTTTGCCCTCTTTTATGACAAGGTTGAACGAACAGCCTGTTCCGCAGAACGGACATACCGTCGGTACGTATTTAAATTCCATAATTACGCCTCTAACATATTTTTGTATAAAATCCAAACTTTATAAGGATGGTGTTTGTAAAGCCTAAACATAGGAAATATCGGTGGAAGTTAAATAGTTTGAAGTTCAACATACTGAACGGGATGATATGACGTGACCAAAAAAGTGGCAATTCCGCCGATGATCTC
>JAFPWZ010000088.1 GCA_017412625.1 Methanomicrobium sp. | reverse complement strand
TTCAGGAACCAGCCGGCGGCGGCGTCGAGTGCGGATATTCCGAGTCTTTTTCCGAAGTCCTCGTATTTTACAAAGGGATTTTTGCTTACTTTTTCGTATGCGGCGGTGATTCCGAGAGTCTTCTCGACAATCGCTTCGCTTAAGACGATGGGTCTTTCAATCTCCGTATTGCAGTTTGCAGCTCCGAGAATCTTTCTGAGTCGCGGCGGAAGATCATCCTTATTCAGATTATCGTATTTGTTGATGATCTCGCCCGTGAGGAGAAGTTCGATTATCTCCAGTGCTTCTGCATCTGTGTTTAAAGACATGCGTACAACGTAGTATATTCGGCTTAAATTGTCATATAAGTATCTTTTACACTTATGCGGGTGCCAAACGGCAAAAAAGTCTGCCGATTTGTCCGATACGGCGGACAATCCGGCTTATACCGATTATGCGGTCGTGATTATACAGCCGTCTTCGGTTACGATGAAGGTATGTTCGGCCTGCGATACATAGGATCCCTGAATGTCGCGCAGTACCGGATAGTCGGTTAATATGCCTTCGTTGCACATTCTGACGATATTTACCTCGGAATTTTTGTCGTGATACCATCTGCGCGAGAAGGGCAGGGTTTTTCTCGTCTCTATTGTCCGCAGAAGTGCCTTTGCGCTGGGCAGACGCACGGGTCTTCGTCCGATTTGGCTGAAGATCTCGGTTCGCGGCACTTCCGTAACGTGACCGCTTCCGGTTGTTGCGAAGGGTTCGATTGCAAAGGTCATGCCCTCTTCGAGGACGGTGCCGCCGCTCACGGCGACGTTGGGGAATGTGGGTATGCCGTGGAGGTGGTAGTATCCGAGACCGTGACCGGTGAGGTTGGATACGGGCAGGAATCCGAGTTTTTCTATCTCCGCCTGAACGGCGGCGCCGATCTCGCCCGTTCTGACGCCGGGTTTGATCATTGAGGCGGCGGTGTTGAGCGCGTTTCTGGATGCCTCAACGAGTTTTGCGTGATTGCCCAGGTCGACGGTCATTGCGGTGTCGGCGATGTATCCGTTGACAAGGACGCCGAGGTCGACTTTTACGACGTCGCCTTTGGAAAAGACGCGTTCGTCCCCGAATGATGCCGTGTCGTGCGCCGCGGCTTCGTTCAATGAGATATTGACGGGGAAGGCTATATCCGCGCCGTCGTCCCTGATTGCCTGCTCGGTGCTTTCGACCACGTCAAGGATGAGTGCGTCGGGTTTGACCATTGATGCGGCAATTTCGAGACGTTTTTTGGCGAGTTTGCCTGCCTCGATGTATGCATCGACGACGTCGTCGTCAAGTGTGTATTTTGCCATGATTCCTCCGGGTTGTGTCAATATTTATTGGATGTTCCTGATGATATAACCCGAAGATGAGGTTTCACGGCAGATTCACAGGATGAGTTTCTCTTCGAATTTCGTGAACAGGTCGAATCCGTCCGCGGTGACAAGCCCCATGTCTTCGAGGCGGACGCCGCCGATGTCTTTGTAGTAGAGTCCGGGTTCGACCGTGACTATGTGTCCCTGCGCGAGTTCGCCGCCGGAGGGGGAGAGGGAGGGCTGTTCGTGGATTGCGAGGCCGACGCCGTGTCCGAGGCTGTGGATGAAGCCTTCGGTCTCGGTGTGATATCCGCTGTCTTCGAAGTATTTCAGGACGGCGTTGTGGACATCGCAGCCTTTCACGCCTGCGCGTATCATGGATTCGCCGAGTTTTTTGCCGGCGGCGACGGTGTCGTAGAGTTTTACGAGTTCGCGGGAGGCTTCGCCGCGCAGGACGGTTCTCGTCATGTCGGAGTAGTAGCCCGTTTTTGTGTCGCGCGGGAATATGTCGAGGACTATGGGCTCGTTTTCGCAGAGGACTCCGTGCCCGATGTTATGCGGCATTGCGGTCTCGGCGCCGCAGGAGACTATGGTTTCTTCGGCAACGCAGCCGTTTTTCAGGAAGAAGCATTCGATAAGTCCGCGCAGGACATCGGATGTGAGCGGGTCGCCTTCGCCGCTCATGCCGACCGGTATCCGCAGTTCTCCGTTATCCGCGGGTGCGGTTTTTATGACGTTTACGGCGAATGCGAGGGCACGTTCGTTTACCGCCTGACAGGCTCTTATCTTTGCGGTTTCATCCGCGGTCTTTACGCTGCGAATCTTTCCCATTCCACCGCGGTCGACCGTCAGCGTGCAGTAGTTTTCGAGTTCCCTTGCGAAGACTATCGGGAAGTTTTCGGGGACGAGGACGGTCGGTTTTTCGCCGCCCGCGCTGCCGTCGCGGCCTTCGATGCCGTTTTCGGCGACGTAGTCCGCGGTCATCTTCGCCTGCGCTTTGAATCCGTCTTTGAATTCTTCGTAGTATTCGAAGAATCCGATTTCGCCGCGGGTGAGCACATCGCAGGCGGATTCCGCGGCGGCTCTCTCTTTTTCCATCTGGGGCACTATGAGTGCGGGTCTTTTGCCTGCGCATTTTATGCATAACAGCGGGTCGCTTACGTTAAATCCCGAGATATAGCGCATGTCGGGGTCGTTTGAGTTTGCGTAGAGGATGTATGCGTCGGCGTTGGCCGATTTCAGGAGTGTGTCGATATTTTTCATATTCTGCCGCCGTTGTCGTTTATGATTCTTTATGAGTCATTATGGTTTTTTATGGTTCGTAAGTATTCGTTATGATTTGCGGTTTTTGATTCGGAATTGTGATTCACATTTAGAAGTAATTTTACGGTTTAAGATTATATTTAATGTAATGAATCCTACAGCTGAACGAACTTTCAGGATGAAGTTTACGAAACTTGCAATGATGCTCAATTTCATGATATTGCTGGTCGCTATCGGCATTCTTGCATTCTTCGGTCTGATTCCTTTTTACAGTATTCAGATTGCAGTTGTCTGCTTTGTTCTTGCCGGCGTTATCGGGTATCTGTTCGCAAAGCACTATAAGCGGGATAAGGAATGGCTGATGGCACAGGACTGAGTGTCATGCCGTCTTAAATGAGAATGCGGTTATAGGAATGCGGTTGGCGTATCCATGATTCAAAAGCTTATGAATGAGGTCGAACTTGTGGCGCGGCATCTCGAGGTTATTCGTGCCGTCCTCGACAATCAGCCGATAGGCATACTGAAACTGTCGGAGATCCTGAAGATTCCGTCGCATCGGGTGCGCTATTCTCTCAAGGTTCTGGAGCAGTCGGGGTATATCAGGGCATCGCCCGCGGGTGCGGTTGCGACCGAGAAGGCGGCTGAGCTTATCGGCAGTCTGAACGAGGATCTGGATTCACTGATAAGGCTCATCGAGTCCGTAAAGGCACGGCAGGATGAGGCGGGTCGCGACGGTAAAAACGAACGGGACTGATTCGTATCCGCTGACCCGCTATCCGCCGGCATAATTGCGATCCCCGATGCCTGCCGAATTAATTCACGATACTGACTTAATTCATAATCTTTAATACATCAAAAGTCAAGGTTATATGGCAACATTGTTACGCAATGCTGACAAGCCTCCATAACTCAGTTGGTAGAGTGTCTGACTGTTAATCAGAATGTCACAGGTTCGAGTCCTGTTGGGGGCGCTGACCGTGAAGTTACAGGTTTAACTTCTTTTTTTTGCTGTTATTGTCTCGATAACGAAGTTTTTCAAAACCAAAAAATATTCTATTGTATAACACATAAAATAAGTCATGGATGGCAGCGGCAGTCTGAAAAAGACATGGATTATGGTTCATGACGGCTCAATTGTAAAAAATCATTCAATTGAATGTCTGGCTTTTGCAAATATAGTAACCAATATCCAGCGCGCCGTAGATACCATCGGCATCTCAAAATACGGCAAAGATTACAATAAGGAAGATTGCCGCCTGTATTTCAATGAGCTTAAAGAAGGAAGCGTAGCCGTTCCCGCATATCCGTTATCCTGCGGGACAGATCTTAACGGAGAAATGCCTTATCTGAAAATAATGGACTGCTTTGAATCACTTCTGACTACGCTGTCAAATGATCCGAATAGCTTTGAATCTGAATTAGAAAAAGAAGTGTCCGACACGCAATCACGAATCGGATTCATAAAAAGTATTATTCCGCTCACTCAGTTAGACTCACAAATAGAGATAAAAGCGGCAGTAAAACAGCCAAAACACGGTTCTGTAATTCCTAATTATCAAAATAAATATTTAAATGAACTTCTGTTTGAATTGGGGGCATCCGGTATTCTCACAATTCATGGCGTCATAATGGGAATTAGGGGCGACAAAAAGCGTTATTTTATTTTAAAATCTAAAAAGAATAAGACAATTAAATGCTATTATGCGCCGGAACTTGAATCTACAGTAAAGGAATTGTATAAAAAATGGGTATATGTTACCGGAAATTTGGTTCATAAACAAAAGACAAGCCATCTTGAATCCGTAACCAATATAGAAGAGCAGCAGAGCGAATCCCTCTCGCAGATAGGAAGATATCCGTTAAAAAAGCCTGTTGAGTTTAAGACATGTTATGACCTTGAAGATAACCTCTGGGGTTTGGTGAATGATGAACTTGCATTGAACGGATACGGGACAAATTATGAGAATACAATATCCTCACTCGAAGAAGAATTGGAGGGACATGTCCTGAGTTTCACTGAATGTCCGGATGAGCAGCACAGTGAGGGATCACTCAAAATAAAGAATGAACTAAAAAAATACATTGATTTTCAGGCTGTACTTGCTGAAATGGACAAAAAGTACGGAGAAGAATAAATGCCTGTAAAGAAACAGGATTTCATTCATGCCGCTCTTAAAAAGGGCTATCATCAGGTCTCAAAAAAAGATCATATATTTCTCCGATACGTCGATGAAAACGGAAAAATCATAGATGCGGTACACACCAAGATCAGTCACGGCGGCGGTAAGAATGGCGTCATAAGTGATTCTCTTCTGGCGAAAATGGCGCATCAGATGAAATTCGATGCTAAAAAAGAATTGATGGATTACGTAGCCTGCACTTATTCCCTTGAAAAATACAGGCAAATGCTGATTGATAAAGGATATAACAAATGATGTGATTGTTGTCTTTGTCACAAACACCATATTAAAATATAATGAATTCGGGAGACACTGTCACCCAAATTCATAATATATAAAGCCACTGTTGTTAAAGCAACAAAAAAGACGATAATTGTTTATTCAATTTCTTTTTGGACTCTGATCAAATCTAAAACAGACAGTATAAATGCGATTAAAACAACCATACCCAATATTGAAGTTCAATGAGGTACATCAAAAGTGAAAGGAAAAGACCACAGATCCATTAGTATGTCATGGGCTTTCTTGATTACATCCCCGATTATCATAACATATCCGACATATTTTGTTGCGTTTCTCGTAGGGGTATTGATTGGATCTTTTCTTCCAGACGATGACTCATATAATTCACCATATAAAGGTAAAGGAGATGTGATGGAGGGTGCAGGGCATGCAGTTTCGGTATCGTCAAAAATAACGTATGCTTTATTTAAATTATTCAAAGATGATCCTAAAAATGAATATGAAAAACACAGGGGACTATTACACAGTATTCCTGGTGTTTTTGTCGCATCATTACTGCTCGCAATCCCATTTAACCTAATTATATGCCTTCTTGGATATTGGAACTCGGCATTAATTATTGTTTCAATAGGTATTTTTGCGGGCGCAGTATTTCATCTTATGGAAGACTGTTGTACATGTGCCGGAGTTCATCTGTTTTATCCCTTCTCTACAAAAAAATTGTGCGGGGGCATAAATACATTTATATCTGACAAGCGTGAAAAGCGCCCTCAAGAATTTGCGGAGATGTTTGTACTATTGGGCGTTGGATTAATAGTATACTTTAACGTAGTGCAAAAAACGCCGGTATTTGCCAAATATAACATTACCGGGGAATTAACACAATTTCAAATGGTTGCAATTGCAGTCTGTCTTAGTTTATTGGCATGGGTAATCATGTATCTCTGGTCTCAACATCCAATAAACTGTAATAGAGGAGACGGCAGTAAGAATCCTAAGTTTGATAATGTTACTTCAATGAAGCCAAAAAACGAATCCGCTGGTGCAAATATTATGACAAGGAATTTTTGGACAGGGGGCGTAAAGGAGAAACATACAGTGGATAAATTTAGTGCAACGAAGTCAAAAAAAGAACCAAATAAAGGAGAGAAAATTGCAAGGAAAACATGGACTGAGTTTGGAAGAAAAAATCGTTACAGTGATGTTTCATCCACAAAACAGTTCAAAAAGGTAGAAAAACAGCCAGATGATATATGGGGCTTCTCTGGATACAAAAAATCTTCCCGTGATGATTCACTCATAGCACATCAGAAAAAAGCAGTAGAAAATCTGAATAATATTTGGGGAGGATCTGGAAATAAAAAATCTTCCCGTGATGGTTTATCTGCAACACAGTCAAATAAAGAATCAAAGCCAAAAAAGCCAAAAACTGGATCGACTGTTGCAAAGGAAAAGTCCAAAAAAAATGGTGATGTGAGTGGCAGAAAGAATCCCCCTTCATTAGATGATGTTTGGAAAGATCTGCTAATTGAAGAAGATAACCTTGGAAGGGAATTTTCAAGAAGAATATGGGGTGTGGGTGTCGAAAAGAACTCTCACCGATCAGATGATGTTTCTTCAACGAAGTCAAAGAAGTCAAAAAGAGGATCATCTGTTGCAAAGGAAAAGTCCAAAAAAAATGGTGATGTGAGTGGCAGAAAGAATCCCCCTACATTAGATGATGTTTGGAAAGATCTGCTAATTGAAGAAGATAACCTTGGAAGGGAATTTTCAAGAAGAATATGGGGTGTGGGTGTCGAAAAGAACTCTCACCGATCAGATGATGTTTCTTCAACGAAGTCAACGAAGTCAAAAAGAGGATCCTCTGCTGATAAGAAATTGAAGATTTAGATCTCGAGCGGACGAAAAATTCATCAAATAACAATTAAAAAAAATAAAAAATTTGGCTGAGATTTTCTTATTTAATTATTCATCTTCCCTTATCAGCTTAATGCATGACTTGGGGCAGACTTCCACGCAGATTCCGCAGCCCTTGCAGAAGTCGTAGTCGATATTGAACTCCGTGTCAATCGCCGCATCGGGGCAGAAACGGTAACAGTTGCCGCACTTCGTGCAGGTCTCGTGCGAGACGACGGGTCTGAACGTTCTCCATGAACCCGTCTTTCCCGACGCTCCCACGGTCGGTTTTGATATTGCAAGTTTTACCTTCATGATTAATCCTTCCTTCACGCTTCCATATCCTCGAATGCCTTTTCTGCCGCTTTCGTGTTCCTGTCATCCGAAAATACGCTTGAAATTGCTTTCTTTGCGGAATCGCCCGTAATAATGCCTGCCTTTGCAACCGCGCCGAGAAGCGGGGTGTTAAGAATCGGATTACCCGCAAGGACGAGATCCAGAGAGAGCGCAATGCCCGTAAGATCGGTGTGATACACCTTGTGGCTGCCCAGCTCCATCGGGTGCTGGCTGTTGACGAGGACTTTGCCGTCCGCTTTCAGACCCGCAAGAACGTCGACGGTCTGCATGATTGAGGTATCAAGGACTATGACGAGGTCGGGTTTTCTGATCTGCGAGTAGATTCTGATGGGTTTGTCGTCGATTCTGATGAAGGAGACAACCGGCGCCCCTCTTCTCTCCGCACCGTAAAGCGGGGTTGCCGTCGCGTATTTGCCGTCAAGGAAGGCCGCCTGCGCTATGAGTTTTGCCGCGGTAACTCCGCCCTGACCGCCGCGGGAGTGAAGTCTTATCTCGAACATTATTCAGTCACCCCGAACCAGAGTTCTTCGCCGCTTTTGCGGTTTCTCACGAAATCGGCGATATCGTCGTATGTGACTTCCTGACCGCCGAGACCCGCTATCACGCTGAAGGGCAGATTGGCTTTGCCGTCTTTGCCGATGAAGGCTTCCAGCGCCTTGGATCTGATTTCGTTGACGAGTATGCCGCCGAGACCGAACGAGTAGTCGCGGTCGATGACGACGACATCTTTGCCCTTCAGTGCCGCGGTAAGGTCGGGGAAGGGTCTGAACCAGCGAATGCGCAGGACGCCGGCTTTGATGCCCTCTTTTCTGAGGATGTCGGCGGCGACCTCGGACTCCTTGGCGAGTGTGCCCGCCGCTACTATGACGACATCGGCATCGTCGCAGAGGTATTCCTCATACATTCCGTATTTCCTTCCGAAACGCTTTGCGAAATCCGCCTGTGCGTCTTCTATGACGGCAACGGCGTCTTTCATGCCGCGCTGGATGTCGTGCCTGAACTTGAAGTGCTCGGTCGGCGGGGTGAGCGTTCCGTAGCCGCCCGGGTTATTGACGTCGATTGCATGCGGCGTGTTCGTCGGCGGGATGTAGTCGCCGAGATTGTCTATCGTATCCATCGGCTGAGTGATATGCGTCAGAAGGAATCCGTCGAGGTTGATCATGACGGGCAGGAGAACGTTTTCATTCTCGGCGATTCGAAACGCCATGAGCGTTGTGTCGTAGGCTTCCTGAACCGTGGACACATAGGCCTGAAGCCAGCCCGAATCTCTCATGGACATGGAATCGGTGTGCTCGGCGCCGATATTCCATCCCGGACCCAGTGCCCTGTTGGCGTTTGCCATCACAATCGGCAGGCGTGCCGCCGCCGACATGTGGACCTGCTCGCACATGTAGACAAGGCCGTGGGAGCTTGTCGCCGTAAACGTGCGGACTCCCGTTGCCGCAGCCCCGATACATGCGCCCATCGAGGAATGCTCGGATTCCACGGGAATATAGCGTGCCTTGAGTTCGCCGGATGCCACATTGTTTGCCGTCTCCTCGACGACCTCGGTCTGCGGGGTAATCGGGTATGCGGCGACGACGACCGTCTTTGCGTCCTTTACCGCCGTTGCCACGGCTTTGTTGCCTGTCGAAAACGTAAGCATGTTATGCCTCCCCCGCTTCCGCCGCCTGTGCCTCGGCTTCGTGCGCAAGGCGTGCCATCTTTCTCTTCGAGTTTTCTTTAAGCATTGCTATGTCCTCGGGTGTTGCCGTCCTGAACCTGCCCTGCGCTTTGAGGTAGTCCTCAATCGGCGTGCTCTTCTTCATCGCCGCCTTTGAAGCGCCGGTGATTGTCAGTTTTCCGTTCTCGCGCTCGTAGAGTATCCACATGCCCGAGGTGACCGCGAGTTTTCCGACCTCGATGGTCTTCTCGGACGGGAATCTCCATCCCGGCGGGCAGGGCGAGAGCACGTGAATGAACTTCGGTCCCGGAATCGAGAGCGCCTTCTTGACCTTGTTGTAGAGGTCGAGGGGGTATGCACTGCATGCCGTTGCCATATATACGGGGTTGTGTGCCTCGACGATTGCATCGAGGTCTTTCTTGTAGTCCTTTTTGCCCAGAGGCGTTGTCGTGGTCTTTGCGCCTATAGGCGTCGCACCCGAGCGCTGCATACCGGTATTGGAGTATGCCTCGTTGTCGTAGCAGATATATAGGAAGTCGGTGCCGCGTTCGAGAGCGCCGGAGAGCGCCTGAATGCCGATATCGACCGTGCCGCCGTCACCCGCGAAGCAGATGACGTTTGTCTTTTTTCCGACCGCTCTGAAAGCTTCGCTCATTCCCGATGCGACGGCTGCCGCGGATGCAAACGCCACATTATATACAGGAATATTAACGGCGGTGTTGGGATATACTCCCTGTATGACACTTGTACAGCACGCGGGAATGACCAGAACCGTGTCTTTTCCCGCGGCTTTTGTGACATAGCGCAGTATCAGGGATGCACTGCACCCCGCACATGCGGATGTCGTTTTCAATATGAATTCCTCGTCGGGAATCTCAGCCATGTAATAACCTCTCTACTTAATTTATCATCATTTATAATGACAGTTTGCTTTATCGTTTTTTGATGTCCGCTGCGGCATCATGCGTGATTGGACAGGCATGATAAGCAGAACTTATCTCTTATTGCGCAGATATTCATTTACATAAACGGGTGGAATATGGCGCACGGTTCAGGCAGTATTATTGATTATTATGAGGTCCTGGGACTGGAGGCGGATGCCTCGGACGAGGAGATAAAGAAGGCTTACCGCAGTCTCGCGAAGGCTTTTCATCCCGATACGTCGACGCATCCGAAGGCAAAGGAGCGTTTTCTTGCTATTTCCGCGGCATACGACGTTCTCTCCGATCCCGATGCCAAGCGGGATTACGACAAAAGGCTCAGTGAATCCCGAAGCGGCGGCGACGATGCCGATGACGACTCCGATGAAGACGAGTTCTCGCGTATGGCGAACTATGAGTTCTACAGCGACGAGCCGGAAGTTTTCCTCATAAACGGCGTTAAAAGACGTTTCGAGAATGCCAGACATATAATTGTCGGGGATGATGAATACATCATAGTTGACGGCGAGATGATAAACATCGGCGGCATATCGCGCTTCAATTACGAGGGCGAGGAACGCTACAGGATTGACGGCGTCGAGTATAAACTCATGAATGCGGAGCACTTCTATCAGTCGGGAAACGAGTATGTGGTAATCGAGGGCAAGCCCTACCGCATAAGGAAAATCTGACCTTATCGTACCGTGTCCTGCCGCATTATCTCCCCATCCCGCTCAGTTTTGCACGTAAGGAAAAACCATTACGCATTTTTTCGAATTTTTTAGACCCGTGATATTTCCGTGTCCTGAAATTAACGACGGAATAGTGAATAATTCGCCGTTTCGTAAAGACATATCCTTTAAATATTTTGCAAATCTACACTTAGACAGGTGAATATAAATGGTAAAATTACCTGACAAAGCTTCCCTTACCGGATTTACACAGAAAGTCGGTGAAGCTGTCAAACTGCCGTCGGACACGCCTGCGGAATCGGGTTCGTCAGCCGGCGTTTCCGATGCCGAGCGTGCGAAGATTGAGGCGGAAGCAATTAAGAAGTACGAAGCCGACCTCAAGGCAAAGGAAGATGCCGAGAAGGCAAAGAAGTATGCCGAGATAGAGGCCAGGGAGAAGGCGGAGCAGGAGCGCCTGCTTGCCGAAAAACAGCGTCAGGAAGCCCTCGCCATCGAGCAGCAGAGGAAGGAGAAAGAGCGTCAGGAGTGGGAACGCGAAGAGGCAAGAAAGAAGGCCGAAGACGATCTGAAGAGAGCCGAGATTGAGAAGGAACTTCTCGCAAAGCAGAAGCAGGAGGAGAAGGAGAGACTTGCCGCGGAGAAAGCCGCAAAGAAGAGTCAGTCCCACACTTTGAGGAATGTCGGTATTATTGTCATCATCCTCATCGCAATCCTTGCGGGTGCCTACATCTCTCTTATCTCGGGTGTCGATACGGTTGACGGATACGGTTATCCGCTCTCCTATCAGGCGAACTATGAGGTGTTTGTCCCCGACAACACGAACTGTGAGTTCTTCGGAATGCCGATTAACGCACTTTCGAGCGGCGGAACGGTGACGCTCATGGTCAATAACGACAGACAGACTCTTGCTATCGGACAGCAGGGCGTTTTCCCGACCAAGCACATGACGGTGAAGGTCTTCGGCATTGAGCTTTACAGTACGGATTATCAGCTTACGGCCGAGTATGAGGGCGTTATCACGAACAAGGATACTTTCAAGTTCAACCTGAAGACGTCGAGTTCAATCCCGTCGCTGCTTATCAACCCGCTCTCAAAGAATGTCGAATACAGAACAATCTGATATTCCCTTATATTTTTTACATTTCCGTTTTTGCCGTTTTTGCTGTTTTTGGCGTTTTTGAACTTTTGTTCGTTTTTAAGGCATTATATCGGGCTTTAATATGACTGCCTGCAAAAAAGTGAGTATTGGTTTTGGATCAGCCGTTTCACAGTTCTTCGAGGTGTTTTTTGACCTCGGCGGCGCCTGCTGTCTGAAGAATCTCTATGATCTCCTCTTTCTCGGCGGGGGATAATGCCGAAGCCGATTTGACGGCGTCGATGAACTGTGCTTTCCTGACGTTTATGACATCGTAGTCGCCTTCTTTGGTAATCTTGTCCGCCATATCCCAGAGGCTTACGGCAACTTCTTTCTTTGATTTGGATTTCATTTTTTGTCCTCCCGTGTTTGCTGTTCGGATTCTTTGCATCGGCTTGAGGCCGTTTGGTATGACTCCCCGTCCCCGGCCCGCCCGTCGGATTAATCCCGCGGTTGTTAACGGCGTTAACGGAGAGTCCGTACTTCTAATATGACCGAATCAGAATATATAGTGTCCTTATGCGGCAAAAAAGCAAAATATAATATTGCGGAAATAATGTCGCTGATCAGTCCTTCCAGATTTCCGCGGCCTTTTTGAGCTGAGAATAACGGCGTATGAGACTGTCGCCGAGCAGGGTGCTTTTTTTGTTTTCGGGCATCGGGGTAAACTCAATGCCGCATTCCGTATCCCAGAGTATTAGACCTTCGGGTTGTGCGGCGGGAAAACGTCTGCCGAATTTTTCGGGGCTTTCGAGCGCGAGTTTTACGTCGGCGACGCTCAAATCCCCGCGCCCCGCGGCATCGAGCGCAAAGGCTATGCATCTGACCTGGTTCCAGATGAAAGAGTAACCGCAAATTTCATAGACGAGGAAACCGCCTGCGGCATCCGCGGATATCTCCGAGGAGATAACCTCACGGACGGGGCTTCTCTCGGAACTCCGCGAGAATGCCGTGAAATCGTGCTCACCCGCGAAGAGTGCGGCGCAATCCCGCATGGCTCTGAGGTCGTATTCGCCTTCGGCGATAATCGGGAAGTAATACCTGTATGTTCGCGTTTTTACGGCATACCGCGGGTTGAAATCCGCGTCCACCTCCGCATAGCCCGTAAAGGTGATGTCGGCGGGCAACTTTTGATTAATCTTTGATATCGCACGTTCGGGAAAGTCGGTGTCGAACGCGGCAATCTGGTGTCTTGCGCTGACGCCGCGGTCCGTGCGTCCCGAGAACCTGAAGCGTGCGCAGGAATCGTCCGCGGCGTCGGGAATGAGGTTAAGCCCGCGGATTGCATCGAGGATCTCCCCGCAGACCGTTCTCTCGCCGGGCTGCTGCTGTGACCCCGCGAAGTCCGTGCCGATATATGATACCTCGAAAGCAAGCCGCATTTTTGCCGTTTTTCCGTTCCGTCGCCTTTACCCTTCAGTCCCTTTTGTGAACCCTGCGCATTATCTTTCGCTTGGTATTCTTCAGCGACTGGCGTGCGTATGCACGGATAGGTGTCATCTTGCCTGTCGGCGTCGTCTTTCCCTCGCGGATTGCGTTTAAGATCGAGTTCAGGTTCTTATCCGCGTCAATCAGGGTAATGCCGTAACCGACATATCTGTAGTGGTGGGCGTCGCTGCCGGCGACACAGGGCTTTCCGAAGTAGTCCGCCTTTCTGCCCGCTTTCTTGTTTGCCGAGCCGACAATGTAGCGGCTGTTGAAGGATTCAATCGCATCCACGGCTTCGAAGGCGTTTCTGAGGCGGATGGCGACGCCGTGCCTGAACTGGTGATACGGGTGCGGAAGGATGAGCAGCCCGCCCATCTCGCGCCCGAGTTTTGCGGTCGCAAAAAAGTCCTCCTTCGGCGGCAGGGCTTCGGTTACGCCCATGACCAGAAGGTGACCCTGCTTTGTGGAGACCTCAATGCCGGGTATCACAACGATATCGAGATTATTGGATTTCACGTATTCCGTAGCGTATGCCGCGCCCTCTACGGTGTCGTGGTCGACTATCGCCACGGCATCAAGCCCTATTTTTATTGCTCTGTCTATTATGTCCTCGACCCTGCTCTCGCCGTCGCGGGAGTAGTCGGTGTGGACATGAAGGTCGCACTTCAACATCGAATCAGTAGTATTTTTCTTCTATCGGATATTAATTCAAGCATATGAGAATACTTCTCGCGACGGGAACACTTGCCTATCCGATAGTGCGCGAATCGTCGAAAGGTTTCGATACGGTTATCGGGGTCTCGGGGAAGATAGCCGCGTTTATCACGCCGGAGGCGCTGAAAAAGCTTATAGAGGCGAATCCGTGCGATATGGTTCTGGTCTCGGGGATGTGCACGGCGGATTTTTCGGGCGCGGAAAAGGAGTGTGGGGTGCCGATTTTCATGGGGCCGCGCCATGCCGCAGATCTCGGAATGGTGCTCTCAAAGCTCGAGTCGGGCAATGTCACGCTCTCTAAGACTGTGCCCGCCGACGAGCTCTTCGAGGAGTCAAAGAAGGCGGATGCGCTCTCGAAGCTGAAAACGCTCGAGGAGAATGCAGATTTCGATTTCGAGATAAAGGGGGTGAAGTTCGGCGGCGGCTCGCGTATGAAGGTCCTGGCGGAGATCATGGATGCGCATAAACCCGCGGCGTCCGCTCTCATCGCGAAGGCGAAGCGCTTTATCGAAAGCGGCGCGGATATCGTCGATCTGGGTTTCGGTTTTGATGCCGCGCCTGAGGATGTCGTGCGCACCTTCGAGAGCCTTGCCCCCCTTCGCGGCAGTCACCCGCGCACGCTCTTTTCGGTCGACACTCAGAACTCCGCGCTGATTAAGGCGGCGCTGCCGTATGCCGATATCGTGCTCTCGCTTCATGACGGCAATATGGGGGAGACTGCCGCGGATGTTGCCGCAGCCGACCTCGCCGCCGTCATAGTGCCGCATGACAGGCCGCTATGCGAGAATATTGCCGCGGCAGAAAAGGCGGGAATACGAAAGATTATCGCCGATACTCTCATTCAGCCCGTGGGAAGCGGTCTTACGGAGTCTGCGGCGGAGTGCCTGCATGCCCGCGACGGGGGTATCGACTGCCCGCTCTTCTTCGGCGCCGGCAACGTGACCGAGCTTATTGACGCCGATTCGGTGGGCGTCAACGCACTTCTGGCGGGGATTGCAAAGGAGGCGGGGGCATCGGTCATTTTCACGAGCGAGCATTCGGATAAGACCCTCGGCAGCGTCGCCGAGATGAGGCGTGCCGTCGATATGATGACTCTCATGACAGACCGCCCCTATCCCAAGGATCTGGGGCTCAGTCTCTTTGAGATAAAGGAGAAACGCCGCAGGATAACGCCGCCTGTCGAGTATGAGCGCAGCGTCATCGTTCCCGAAGGTGACCCCGACGGCAGACTCGACTACGACCCGCGCGGCAATGTCCATATCTGCACGGAGGACGGCCGGATTGTCGCGGTTCACAAAGGCTGTGCCTTTAAGGGCAAAAACTGGTATGATATCTTTGAGGCTCTGCTGAAGGATGACCGCGTTTCTCTGATGAGTCACGCGGCATATCTGGGCAAGGAGCTCTATAAGGCGGAGCTTGCGCTTCGTTACAACAGGAGTTTCGATCAGGACGGCGATTTCTGATCGTCCTTAAATCATTTAACCACGAGCACCGAGATTTTGCTGCCCGTGACGATTGCGGAGCTTACGCTTCCGAGGAGGATTCTTTTCGGGAGATTTTTGCCTTTCGAGCCCGCGATTATGAGGTCGGCGTCAACCTTTTCGGCAAAGTCGATTATCTCGTCCCTCGGGTCGCCGTATTCCACGGCAAACTCAGACTCGCAGGAGTATTCTTTGGCAATCTCCGCCCCTTTGTCGAGGATCCCGTTAATCTCTTTCTGTTTCATTGCACTTACCCTGTTTATAGAGGGATCTGCCGCGTCAAC
>JAFPWZ010000087.1 GCA_017412625.1 Methanomicrobium sp. | reverse complement strand
TCTACCTGCTCGGTGAGAACCCGGTTATCTCCGACCCGAACTCAAAGGCTGTCGAGAAGTCGATGGAGAACTGTGAGTTCTTAGTGGTTCAGGATATCTTTGAGACCGAGACCAGTAAATACGCGGATGTCGTTTTACCGGGCTCCTGCTTCGCAGAGGAAGACGGAACACAGACGAACGCGGAACGCCGTGTTCAGAGATTCAGAAAGGCGGCAGACGCACCCGGAGAGTCCAAGCTTGACTGGGAGATCATCAAGATGATCGCCGAGAAGATGGGCTACGGCAAATACTTCACATGGGAGACCAGCGAGGATGTATTCAACGAGATGCGTAAGATTACACCTCAGTATGCAGGTATCACCTATGCAAAGCTCGACGGCGACGGTATCCAGTGGCCGTGCCCGACCGAGGAGAGCAAGGGAACGGCAATCCTTCACGTCAAGGAATTCGCGGGAATGCCCGAGGGCAAAGCACAGCTTGCGGCAATCGAGCACCGTGCTCCTGCTGAGGTCGTTGACGGCGACTACCCGCTCTGGCTTACTACCGGTGCAACAATCTGGCACTGGCCCAGCGGTTCGATGACACGCAGATGCAAACAGCTCGACAAGGACTGCCCGACCGCATGGCTTGAGATTTCACCGGCGGATGCGGCAAAATACGGATTCGTCGATGAAGAGAAGGTTACGCTCTACAGCCGCCGCGGCGAGGTTAACGTTAACCTGCGCATTACTCCCAACATCAAGGAAGGAGTTCTGTTCATGCCGTTCCACTTCATTGAGGCACGTGCAAACTTAGTTACTAACACGGCATACGACCCCGTATCGAGGACACCCGAGTTCAAGGTCTGTGCAGTCAACATTAAGAAATTGGAGGCCTGAGCATGTCGGCAAAAGGTGACACGTTTTATGCATGGACAAAGTCCAGCGATATAAAGGGAGAGTGCGGCGGTGCCGTAATCTCCATCCTCAAGTATGCTCTTGAGAACAAGATCGTCGATATGGTTCTTACGGTCCGCAAGGGTGTGGATATCTACGATCCCTTACCGGCGTTCATTACCGACCCTGCAGAGCTTGCATCCTGTGCGGGTTCACTGCACTGCGGTACCCTGCTTCTCCCGAAACTCATCAAGAAGTACCTCGACGGCGCAAGAAACATGAAGATCGCGGTTACGGTCAAGGGTTGCGATGCCAAGGCAATGTATGAGCTGGGCAAGCGTAACCAGATCAACATGGACAACATCTTCATGATCGGTCTGAACTGCGGCGGTAGCGTTTCTCCGCAGATTGCACGCAAGATGATTGCCGAGAAATACGGCATCGACCCCGACGATGTTGTCAAGGAAGAGATTGACAAGGGTCAGTTCATTGTCATTACAAAGGACGGACAGCACAAGGGTATCTCAATCGACGAGCTCGAAGAGGTCGGTCTCGGACGCCGTCCGAACTGCCAGCGCTGCGAGACAAAGATCCCGCGTCAGGCGGATATCGTCTGCGGTAACTGGGGTGTTGTCGGCGATAAGGCAGGTAAGGCAACCTTTGTCGAGATCTGCTCGTCCAAGGGTGCAAAGCTCTTTGACGGCGCTGTCAGTGCAGGCGCAATCGATACCTGCGCTCCGGATGCGAAGGGTCTTGCAATCAGAAGCAAGATTGAGAACGTTATGATTAACCTCGGCAAGAAGCACCAGGAGAAGCAGTTTGCTTCACTCGGCAGCGGTGCAAAGCGCCTCGGTTTTATCAAGGGCGAAGCGTCAAGGTGCATTAAGTGTTACAACTGTATCGAGCAGTGTCCGATCTGTTACTGTAACGAGTGTTCGACAAAGAAGCCTCACCTTGTCCGCCCGGGTCTTATTCCTCCGGACTTTATGTTCCACTTAATCCGTTTCTCACACGTATCGGACTCCTGTGTCAACTGCGGTCAGTGTCAGGAGTTATGTCCGATGGATATCCCGAATGCACTGGTCATGCATTCGCTTCAGGTTGAGATGCAGAATCTCTTCGGATATGTCCCCGGATATGACATGCAGTTACCTGTCCTCGCTTATGTTGAGGAAGCCGCCGAGAGAAAGCGTCTTGCTGATACCGGCAGCGACCAGATATTCAATATCTTCACTGACAACGAAGAATAAATACCTAAATTTATTTTTATATTCACAAATTACGCCCGAACCAATATCAATATCCCCTCCCCATTTCCATTTCTTTCCTTATTTTTTCGGGGTGCACGGGTTGTTATCGGTGATTGATTATAAGCGGCGAGATGCGGTTTTGTGAAAAGCGTTGTAAAAGCGTTTGCAGCGTTTGTAAATCGGTCTGTAAGACGCGGTTGGAATGCGTTTTTGCGAACGGTGATTTGTAAAGGATTTCCGAAAAAAGTATCAGTATACGGCTTTTGTGCCGTAGACGCGTTTAATCTTTCTGGCGTAGGCTTTCCAGCCTTCTTTGCGCATCATGGCGCCGTTTCTGAGTTTGATGTGGGTGACTTTGTATCTGTACTGTCCGCTCCTGTAGGTTTCGCCGATTACTATGTCGTCTTCGCCGCCGTATTCGACGTAGAGAGGTATGGTTTCCCTGCCGTCGTGGTATGAGACCTTGAGTATGACGCGGTCGACGACTCTTGCCCAGATTGTGCCGATGTCGGATGCCTGTGCGTTGCCTACTCTTTTGTCGTCTATTTCGATTGAGGAGACTTCCACGCCGAGCGATTCGCCGTCTTCGGTCTCGGCGGCGAGGAGGTCGCCTACGGAGATTCTTTCGTCTTCAAGGAGTTCTATCGTGCCTTTCATCGAGTCTCTTTCTATGCTGATGATTGCCCTGACGCGAATTTCTTTGGGTTCGGGTTCTTTCTCGACGTTGTGGACGTGACCGCAGTTAAGGCATTTTACGAGCAGGTTGCCTGATTCTTTGAGTATTTCGTGTTCCGTGTCCTCGTTGCATGAGGGACAGAAGAATTCCGCTTCTTCCATGTTCTTCCCTTTCCGTATTTATTCCTTAATAATAAGTAATTAGAAAAGATATAATCTACCTATGTTTGCACTGCGTGTGCGGTGTCGGTGATGGTTATGAGCGTGTCCGATGAGGGTGTGATGAGTGCGTGCGAGAGGCTTGTCTGCCGCGGTAATGAGAATGTGCTTTCGAGGCATAAGAGTACGTTTGAGGTTACGAAGGAGGGGCATCTTACGAAGGCGGGGGACTGTATTATTGCGGTCTGCAGCGATAAGGGAGCGGCGGATCTCTCGCCGGAGTTTAAGAGGGTGCTTGGCAACGACGGTGCGGAGCTGACGACGGTTTTGTCAATCGGAGGTCTTACGCATACGATTCATTCTTTCGGGTCGTCGGAGATGACGTTTACGGATGCGACGGATCTTGTCTGGCGCAGGAGCGGTTTTGTCTGCCCGAGGACGGTTGGGATTTTCTCGGATACGACGGCGGCGATGATTCCGCGGGATATTGTGGGTTTGCTGCGCGAGGGGGGCGTTATGACGGTTACGATGACGGCGGTGTTCAATCCTGAAGTTCGGTCACTTTCAGTTCCGCCTCTTCGAGAATTTTTTCACAGTTCTTCATGAGGGCGATGCCTTTTTCGTAGAGTGCCATGCTTTCTTCGAGGTCGGCGTCGCCGTTCTCGATTTTTTCGATGATCTCTTTGAGTTCGTTTATCTGTTCTTCGTATTTGCGTGTCATTTTTTCTCCGTGATTTTTGTTACTTTTGCATCGGCGGTACCGTCGGCGATCTCGATGCGGATTTCAAGGTCTTTTCTGAGGTCTTTGACGGTTCGGATTATGTGTCCGCCGGCGG
>JAFPWZ010000009.1 GCA_017412625.1 Methanomicrobium sp. | reverse complement strand
GCGTTCTGATTAACGAGCAGAATTTCACCAAAACATCCCAAATCTGGGGAATATCTAACAAAAAACGCGGAACGAACACAAACCGCATTGTCGTTTTTTACAAAAAATAGGCTGATGACTGTCTGTTTAACGCCGAATATCAGATTATCCGAATATCTCTTTCTTCACGGCAAGTCTGAGGACGGATTCGGGAATATTTCGGTATATGCCTGCGCAGTGCGGTCCTTCGACGACATCGCCTTCGGTTCCGCTGCCTCCGCCTCCGCAACCTGCGCATGCCATGCCGCAGTATTTCGAGGGGTCGGGGATGGGTACGAGCTCTTCTAGTCTTCTGCCGTTTATCGTTACGATATGGCGCCCTTCATCCGATGCACCCTCAATCTCCTCGTATGTGAAAGAGGCACTGTCGCGGTATATTGCCGAAATCTCGGCAACCGCGTCCTTAAGGCTCTTCATTGTGTCCGAGCAGACCGGCGGAAATACCGTCGGGTCGCCGCTTTTCAAAAGAACAATCTTAACGTCTTTCATGCCTCATCCCTATCCTCATATACCGTGAATACATCAGAATTTCATTATGCCGAACTGGCCGTCGACCCAGTCCGAGATGGCGTCCCTGACCTTCCGAAAGCCCGCCGTTACCTCTTCTTTAGGACCGGAGAAGAGATACGGGTCGGCAAACCGCTGATCTATCACGAACTTGGCGTTGATTGACTTTTTGACGTCGTCGTTGCAGCTGCATGTGATAACCGCGACATCAAAGAATTCGTCTTTGTAATCCCTGACATTCCTTGTTTTTTCATCCGAGATATCGATTCCAATCTCTTTTAAGACGGCAATCGTTGTCTCGTTCACGCTTGCGGCGGGGTCGACGCCGGCGCTGAATCCCTCATATCTGTCGCCGTAGCGTGCATTGAGAATTGCCGCCGCCATCTTTGAGCGACCCGCATTGTGGTTGCATACGAACAGAATCTTCTTTTTTTCGGTCATTTTTCACACCCTTTCGTTTAAGATATTATTGTATGGATATTATTGTATGTTTTTTAATGGGTTGCCGCTCCGATATATCTGATATGTATGCGGCAAAACCTTTCGTCTTTCAGCGTTCTCCTCCATTCTCATTCGGATGTGTTTCATTCTGATGTACTTCATTAGGATGTGCCTCATTCGGCTGCGCTGCGGCTTCCTTCTCCGCGGCATTATCCGAAGAAACATTGTCCGAAGAGACATTGTCCTTCATCAGTTCGGGATAATAGCGCTTACCCACCTTTTCCTTGTTGTGCTGCCAGAGAAACCAGCATCCGATGATGGCTGCGGCAATAAGGATAATCGCAAGGACTCCTAACCACATGTTGTAGATAAAGAGCCGATACACATACTCCGATCCGAGCGCTATCGAGTAACAGCTGATGAGACTGCCGACGATGACGGCAAGCATGATGTTCTTACCCGGCATTCCGATCATCTTGCCTATAATCGGGGTTGTGAGACCGCCGGTGCCCTGAAGCGGAATTATGACGAATATGGTTAGGCCGACCGAGGAAAATCCCTTAATCCACGGGTGTTTCTCGAAGAAACTGCTGCCGTTGTCGACTATGGTCTTCATCAGTTTCGTTCCGAAGAACGGTATCTTAAGTGCCAGTTCAAAGTTAAGGACCATGAACAGGGCGCAGAGAATATCGATGACGGCGAGGACCGGCGCTATGAGCCACCACGGGATTACGCCGGTCGCAATCGCTATCGGGATTACCGATTCCTTGCCCGCGGGGGGTATGAAATAAACCGCCATCAGTCCCGTTAGCAGTATGAAGACATCCCTGTCCAGGAACAGAAAGAGCACGAGAATGAAAACGGCGCCGAGAACAAAAGGAATAAAGAGACGGAAAAGAATCCTCGCCGTACCGCTCATCTCATGAATAAACGGGAGCGGCTTTCCTTTTGTATCCTGCATGTCATTACTAATTGTTTTTTTATGATAATTATAGTATCATTACGGGATAGTAGGAAGTGATGTGGCGGCTGGGTTTTCGTCAGGCTTTGTATTTGAAGTCGTGAGAAATTCTCACGGGTTGAATTAACTATTACGATTCTTCTATTCCTCTTCGTAGTGATAAGAATAGTCTATGCCCTTCATGAACATCTCGCGATCATTAATTCTGTCGGTCAGGGCTTCTTTTAACAGCGCCTTAATCTTCGAGCCGTCTTTATGGCTTATTATCATTGCATCAAGATACTCGGTTTTTCCGACTTTGCTCCAATCCACGCATCTGCCGAGACGCTTCTTCAGTATCAGATCAAGCCATATCCTTGTGCTCCTGCCGTTTCCCTCCATGAACGGATGAGCCAGATTCATCTCGATATATTTGTCAATGATTTCGTCATAGTCTTCTTCCGGCATATTGTCGATTCTTTTGAGGGTTTCGGGAAGATACATTGCAACGGCGAACGTGAATCCGCCTTTGCTGATTGTTTTGTCGCGGATTCTGCCGGCAAAATCATAAAGCCCGCCGAATATGTAGGCGTGTATCTGCTGAAGGGATTTTGTTTTGCCGATATCGCGGTCATCGATGATGTTGCTGTCGAAGAAAGCATAGGCTTTCTTTCTGCTCTGCCCGTCTATGCTGTTGTCGCTGTAGGTAAACCAGTCTATGAAATCAGCGGCTCTGCCGCCCGGGTAATATTTGGCAAGCGTCTGGACCGCGTCATAATCAAGAGCGTCCGCCGCACGCTTCTTGCCGTCGGGGGACTCGAATTTGAAGTCGTGAGAAATACTCACGAGTTGAATATTCTTCTCATCATAGCGTTTTTTCAGCCATCGCCAATAGTTTGCGGCTTTCTTATAATCAAATTCATTGTTGACGGCACTGACGATATCGTTAGCGGAGAACCACCATTTTGTATTTTTTTCGTCCCAGACGGCACGAACTTCATGATTGTTATAGAAACGTACGGACAGTTTGGTCATCGCAATCCCCCCCTAAACCCACTGCTCAATACCGTTACTTTATCTCCGAGATTCTTCTCACTGCCTCTTTGAGCGTATCCATACCCGCGGCATAAGAGATTCTTATCCATCCCGGGGCGTTGAATGCGGTTCCGGGTGTCGAGGCGACAAGACCCTCTTCGAGCCAGCGGTTTGCGATTGCGAGGTCATCGCCGTCGACCTTGATAAACGCATAGAAGGCACCTTCGGCTGGCGCGGTCTGATAGCCGATATCGTTGAGAGCGCCGATAAGGTAGTTGCGGCGGAGCTCAAACTGCTTTCTCATGTCCTCGACGCAGGTCTGGTCGCCGCGAAGCGCCGCAACGCCGCCCCACATCGCGAAGGTCGTCGCCTGACTCGTCGTGTGCTGCTGAACCTTGGTCATTGTCTTTGTTATCTCAAGCGGCGCATGCGAATATCCGAGCCTCCAGCCCGTCATCGCGTATGCCTTCGAAAAGCCGTTGACCGTGATTGTTCTCTCGTGCATATCTCCCATGGCGGCGATTGAGAGGTGTTTTCTGCCGCCGTAGACGAGCTTTTCATAGATCTCGTCGGCACATGCGATTATGTCGTTGTCCTCACAGATATCTTTGATAAGCGCAAGCGAATCCCTGTTTAAGACCGAACCCGTCGGATTCGACGGCGTTGTAAAAATAAGCATCTTTGTATTTTTGTTGACCTTCTCGAGAATCGTGTCGTCGAGCTGGAAGGTCTTTAAGTTGAGCGAGTGATGAACGGGCTTTGCGCCGGCGAGCATTATCATCGGCTCATAACTCACCCACGAGGGATCGAGGATAATTGCTTCATCCTGCGGATTCAGACAGGCCTCCATCGCTTCCGAGAGATTGTTCTTGGCGCCGCAGGCAACAACGACTTCGTTGGGCGTCGCCGTTATTCCGTTATCCTTTGCGAGTTTGTCGCAGATTGCCTCGCGAAGTTCAAGAAGACCCTGACTTGCCTCATAGTGTGTCTTGCCGGATTTCAGCGCGTTAATACACGCCTCGGTAATATGTGCGGGAGTGTCAAAGTCGGGTTCGCCGATTGAAAGCGAGATGACGTCCTTTCCTTGCGCCTTCATCCTTCTGGCTTTGTCCGTTATCTCCATTGTCGCAGACGGCGGAATCCGTGATATCTTCTCTGAGAGTTTCTTCATATTCATGCACGCAGTTTCTTTTTTGGTAAATAGATAAGCGCTTGAAATCTTAATAAATTGATTGTATCATCAAAACGGGTCGGATGATGAAAAGGGTATTCCGCGGAAAACCGAGTGAAAAAAGATTATTTTGTGTTTTAAACAGGTAAGTGCGGATACTTACTTTATGCCCGATACTTAGCCGTATTACTTTAATCTCTGAACGAGCTTGACCGCGGCTTCGACCGCACGCTTTGCGTAGTCGATTCTGTCGCATGCCTCGAGGCGTGTCATTCCGGGTCCGGAGATGCCGAGCGTCACGGGTTTGTCGAATTCGAGCGAAAGGTCGATGATCTTCCTTGCCGCATGACCGACGACGACCTCGTCGTGCTGGGTTGCGCCCTCGATGACACAGCCGATTGTGACGACCGCGTCAATATCCTTTCTCTTAAGCAGCTTTCTGATTGCAAGCGGCATATCGTATGCGCCGGGGACGTAGATTCTGTCGACAACCTGAGCACCGAGGAATTTCGCGTGCTCTTCGCCTTCAAGCTCCATCATATATGTAAGGTCGCGGTTGAACTCCGCAACGACAAATCCTAATTTAACTGCCATATGGTCTCACCTTATATGTATGTACTCTAATTATCTCTGATAGGTTTTAATCTTTATTCATTGTTGATATGCTTAACACTTTTTAATGCGGCAGGCATCCGCGATATCCTAAAAGAGATCCCGAAGCATTTCGAAATATACCGGAAAAGGGCCGAGAAAGTGCTAAACGGGTGTTTAAAGACTGATAAAAGAGTATTTAAAGTGTTTTTGAGAATTTTCAGAGAAAGAATTCTCAGTTTCTTGCAGGTCCCGCGTCCTCGAATCCCTGACGCTGACCGGTACCTGCCATCTTAATGAGTTCGTTGGGATACATTACCAGACGTATGGCATTGAGGGCATGCTCGCGTGTTCTCTGCTCCGCAAGCCATGCCAGCTCGTTATTGTCTTTTGCCTCGTCTTCGTGGACGAAAACTTCTATAATATGGGTATTTGTCATGAGCTGCGCCCTTATGAGACCCTGTGACGCCTCATGGGCACACATCTTGTCCTTGTCGACGGCGCCGGGCATTCCGAGCGCCATCACAATCTCGCAGCCCTCCTCCTCGATGAGCTTCTTGCAGGCGACCGGCAGGTCCTTTACCCCGGGCACCGTGCGCCTTACAATCGAAAGACCCGCGGCATGACGTTTGAGTTCATCGATTGCCACGGCCCCCATATTGACGCGGGCGAATGTTGTATCGCAGACACCTATCTTCATATTATATCCTTATTTTCGCTACTTCATTATTCTTTTGCGGCCGTCCGCAGAGCATCTCACGAAGGAATCAGTATTTCAGGACGTCGTTTGCCGCCGCAAGACCGCAGGACTCGAATTTCATGCCCTGATCCTTTAAGGATTTGCCTACTGCGCCGAGGACTGCCATGACCTCGGCCGGACCTGTTGCGCCCATGGTTCCGATTCTGAAGATCTTGCCCTTAAGTCTGTCCTGACCGCCCGAGATCTCCATGCCGGCTTTCTTGACGTCGTCGCGGAGTTTTGCGTCGTCGACGCCCGCGGGATACCTGAATGCCGTGACCGTGTTGGAGTATTCGTGGTATTTGTCAAGCGTCGGGAAGAGTTCAAGTCCCCATGCCTTACCTGCGGCACGGACCGCCGCCGACATATTCCTGTGGCGTGCGATTCTGTTCTCGAGACCTTCTTCCTCCACAATTCTGCATGCCTCGCGGAGTGCGAAGAAGAGCGGCACTGCTGGGGTATACGGGGTCTCTTTCTTGGCGGCGCTCTTCTTGTAGGCCTCAAGGTCGAGATACATCGGCTTCCATGCCGCGATTCTCTCCCATGCCTTATCGGAGACAGCAAGGACAGAAAGACCCGCGGGTGCCGCAAGACACTTCTGCGAGCCGAGGATTGCCACATCAGCTCCCCATGCGTCCGTCTCGACGACGTCGCCGCCTATTGAGGTGATGCCGTCCATGATAAAGAGCGCATCGTACTTCTTACAGAGTTTGCCGACCTCTTCCGCGGGGTTCTTTATTGCCGCGGATGTCTCGTTGTGGACGAGGGTGACGGCTTCGGCGCCGTTCTCGAGCTCAATCTTTAACTGCTCGAGGTTGAGCGGCTGACCCCATTCGGACTCGACCATTACCGCCTTGTCCGAGTAGAGTTTGGAGATCTTGCCGAGTCTCTCGCCGAACTTTCCGTTGACGAGGGATGCGGTCTTCTTCTTTGCACAGAAGTTTGCGACCGCCGCTTCCATACCCGCGGTTCCCGAACCGGAGAGGATGATTATGTCGTTCTTTGTCTTGAATATGGGTTTGAGCATTCTCTCGAGGTCTTCGAGGCATTCGCCGAATTCCTTACCGCGGTGGTTGATTGCCTGTCTTGACATTGCGAGCCTTACACGCTGGGGCATAGGTACAGGTCCCGGCATCATTAGAAGTTTTTCGTCCTGCATAAAAATCAGTGTATTATATTTGTCGCTATCTGATTTTATGTTAATGTCCGCGGACACCCTGCGGCAATACGCGACTGCCTCACCACCATGCCCGCCGCACCTTCTCCCCATCTCACCCGCACCCCCGCATATACTGTAAAGTTAAAGGATACCGCGGATATAACTATTAATATGGCAGATATTGCAATAATTTCCGGTTCGGCATCGGATCAGAAGATAGTCGATAAGGCAACGGCTGTTCTTGACGAAAAGGGCGTCCCCTACGAGTACAAAATAATATCGGCGCACCGCAACCCCGATGAGCTTGACGAATACGTGAAGACTGCGCAGGTAAAGGTCTTCATCTGCATTGCGGGACTTTCCGCGGCGCTTCCGGGCGTTGTCGCCTCAAAGACCGATAAACCCGTAATAGGCGTCCCCGTTTCGAGCGCCCTCGGCGGTCTTGATGCACTGTTATCCATTGTCCAGATGCCAAAAGGCGTTCCCGTTGCCTGCGTCGGTATCGACAATGCGGCAAATGCGGCGCACCTCGCCCTAAGAATCCTGAATCTCGGATAATTACCGATTTAACATATTTCTTTTTGAGCTGAAAAAAAGAGAATTATAACTTTTTATCAAGTATCCTGATTGCGCAGAGGTCTCCGCACATGGAGCAGGTTTCTATTTTGCCGTCGCGGTCGTGAATCTTCTTTGCATGCTCTCCGTATGCGGCAATTTCGAACTGCCGGTCCCAGTCCAGAGCATGCCTTGCCTCAGCCATGGCGGTCTCGCCGGAGTTGAACCACTCATCGCCGAATCTCACCCTGTCGCCGACATGCGCCGCAAGTTTGGCAACCCGCGTTCCCTCGCGTATGTCCTCAACGTCGGGGAGGGCGAGATGCTCCGAGGGCGAGACCATGCAGAGGAAGTCCGCGCCGTTCATTGCCGCGATTGTGCCGCCGATTGCGCCCGAGACATGGTCGTATCCCGGATATATGTCAGTGACCAGCGGTCCCAGAAGGTAGAGCGGGGCGTAATTCGTGACTTCTTTTATCATCCGCACATTGTAGGCAATCTGATCGACGGGGATATGCCCGGGACCTTCTATCATGCGCATTACGCCCGCATCCTGCGCACGCTGTGCGAGTTCGCCGAGATTGAGGTATTCCACGGATTTGGCGCGTTTAGCCGCGTCAATGACCGCACCGGGGCGCATGCCGTCGCCGAGCGAGATGATGACGTCATACTCCGCGAGAATCTCCAGAAGGTAGTCATACTCTTTGTAGAGCGGGTTTTCTTCGCCGCTCTCTATCATCATGGCGGTGTGAAAAGACCCTCCCCTTGAGACGACGCCCATGGTGCGTTTATCCTGACGGAGTGCCTTGAGCGTCTCGCGATTGACGCCGCAGTGGAGCGTGAGGAAATCCACGCCCTGTTTGCAGTGGTCGCGGATTGTGTTGAAGAGGATGTCGGCGGTGACGTCCGCGGCATTGCCCGCACGCCTTACCGCCTCATATATCGGGACCGTGCCAATCGTCGTATCGAATTTGAGTATCTCCGAGCGGATTTTTACGAGGTCGCCGCCGGTGGAGAGGTCCATGATGGCGTCCGCTCCCTCGTCTATGGCGCATTTTGCCTTTTTTATCTCGAGGTCGCTGTCGCAGCGTGTTCCCGAAGTGCCTATATTGACATTGACCTTGACGCGGCAGCCTTCACCTATGGCGCAGTTTTTGTGCTCCCGAATCTTCAGGGAGGGTATGACCGCACGCCCCGAGGCGATTGCACGCCGCAACTTCTCCGCATCGATTCCTTCCGATACTGCCGCATTTTTTACCGTTTCGGGAATGCCTCGCTTACATTCCCCGATGAGAGTCTGCATGATAATAGTTTAGTACCGTGAGTCTAAAAATAACTACTATGCATATCGAATTCATTGAAGGAAAGGGGTATTATTCAAATTCGTATATCTGCGGCAGTATCCTCGTCGACGCGGGTATGCCTGCGGAATTTTTCGAGGAATACAAAGCGGATATCGGGACAATCGTGATTACGCACGCTCACTTCGACCACATTGAGCACGTAAAGGAGATTGCCGAACTCTGCGATGCGGAGATCTGCATACACGAGCTCGATGCCGCGGGGCTGACCGACGATTCCGTCTCGCTTGCGGGCGCATTCTCGAAGAGGTCACCGGGGATTGCCGCCGACCGTCTCCTTAAAGACGGCGACAGGGTGGGAAACTTCGAGGTGATTCATACGCCGGGTCACAGCCGCGGAAGTATCTGCCTCTATGACCGCGAGGATGAGAGCCATCCGCTCATATCGGGGGATACGGTCTTTGCCGACGGCGGTTTCGGAAGGGTTGATTTCGCCGGCAGCGACGAATCGTCAATGCGGAGCTCCTTAAAGCGCCTCTCCGGGATTGATGTAGGTGATATATTCCCGGGTCACGGCAGGGTTGTTTACGGGAACGGAAACAGGCATATCCGAAATTCGTTGGACAGCTTTACCGGTATGTATCCCTGACAGTACATCAAGGAACATCCTTATTTTACGATTTTATCCGCGTATATCCTTTGGTTAACCGAAAAAGAATGCGTGAGGAAATGTTTTTGCAGTTAGTTTTATATGTGAATCGATCTTATTTTCAGATAATCATCATAAAAATACCGTCGCCGTGACTGCCCGAATGATGCGGCCGCATGCGGATCGAAAGATGGGTCATTTCAGTGCAGTCTTCGGATTTTTGCCGAATGGACACGATAGATAATCTAAATAGTATGGACAATAATTATTATGTTCAAGCAAAATTTTTGCGGCGGCAGATAGGCGAACGAAAGGGGTCTGAATAAAATATGGCAGAGATTACGGTTTTGCGTTATTTTGAGAGCGAGGGCGGATATTTACTGCCTGCCGAATATACAATATCTTTCGATTCGGCAACGGATGCGGACTTAAACGGCGTTTTTTCAAGTTACCGCGCTCTTTATGCGGAAGCCGAGGATAAGACGGTTAACGTCCGCGTTCCCGAGGATCCGGCACTTGTCCACTCAATATATATGGAAATCTGCGAGATGATGGAGTGGGCATACGGTATCGACGGCAGCGTGGTCTTTGCAGGATGCGGCAGCAAAGATTCGGGATTTTTCGATTCCGTGCCCGATATTACGATTCCGGGAGTCACGGACACTCCGAAAGAGACAGAAACGCCGGCGGCATCGGAAAGTGTCGAAGCATCGGAGGAAACTGAAGAGGCTCCTGCCGCGGATATACCCGATCTCGCGGATGAAGACGGCGTCATAGACGTTACCGAGAGTGTCATCATAACGGATTCGGGTGAGAATAAAGAGACGGAGACGGTTGCCGAAGAAGCCGAAGCGGATTCCGATATCGCGGGCGAAGATAATGCCGAGGATATACCGGTTGTCGAGGTAGCGGATGAGGACCTGCTCTCACTTGCCGATGAGAACGAAGAAGAGGCGATTGCCGAAGTTGAATCCGAGCCGGCCGCTGCCGCCGATTCCGACGCTGACACGGGTCACCTGCCCGATACGGGTCTGGGCGACCTTGACGACTTGGGCGACGATCTCATCGCCGACCTTAACAGCACCGATATCGCGGATAATGAGACGGATGCGGCTGAGGCAGAGGCCGAACTGGAGGGCGACTTCCTCTCACTCGAGGACGAAGAGGAAACGGAAATACCCGCGGAGATTACGAATCCCGAAGTCCCGACTGCCGAAGCGGAAGCCGCGGGCAACGAGGTTTCAAGCGCGGGTCTGCCGGAGGATTTCTCCGTGGACGAAGCCTTTGCCGAAGAAGAACCGCTTACTCTTTCGATTGACGAGGAGTTTACGGACGGCGAATCAGAAGAAATTACTGTCGACGGCGAGATCGCGGCTGAAGAGAGCCGGGGTTCCGACGAACTCCCGCTCTCGGATTCGGGAGATATACCCGCAGCCGAAGGCGAGATTGATTTCGATTTCACCGGAATGGGCCCCGAGTCGATTGTTACGGCAGATGCGGGTGATGCGGCTGACGGGGATACCGGCACGGGATCCCTGGACGCCGGTGAGGTAATAGACCTCGATACTCTTGATACAAATGAGGTATTGGCAGCCGATACCGCCGAAGAGCTGTCTCTTGACATCGACATTGACGCCGATGAAGAAATTAATCCCGAAAACGAAGAGATATCCGCCGAAACCGCGTCGGATGCGAAAGAAGAAGGACCTGTCGATGACGGTTCCGCGGATATCGACTTCAACAGCCTTGACGATATCGGCTCGCTTACGTCCTGCGATGCCGAGACCGAAATCTTTGATGAGATGCCGGAGGACTTGGGCGAAGACGGTGCCGACACTGGCGTGCCCGATTCGGACGCTGCCGATGCCTCCGGCGACGCGGCGGATCTCATACCCGAACCAGAGCCTGCGCCCGCATCCGAATCGGGAAGCGTTCCCGACTTCGGCGACGAATTCAGCAGTGAGGACAACGCACTTCTCGCAAGCATCCTCGCAGGCGAAACGGACCCCTCGGTCGCCGGTTCGGCCGCACCCACAATAAAGGCGGAAGATTTGATCGGCGACACTGCCGCAGCGGCAGGCGAAGACGTTACAGAGACTGCTGCCGGGAGCGCACCCGAGATTGCCGAACCCGAAACTGAAGAGCCGCCAGCACCTCCTGCACCTCCCGCCCCGCCCGAGCCCGAAGTGCCTCAGCCCGATCCCGACTCCGAGGAAGGTCTGCTTGCCGCCGCGGCTCAGTTCTGCGCAAACGGAGAATACACACGTGCGGCAGTCAAATACACGCAGGCTCTCGAACTCAACCCGGGCAACACGGATACGCTCATCAGCCGCGCAATCACCTATTCAAACAGCGGCAAATGGCAGCAGGCAGTCGCCGATTTCGAGAGCGCCGGCGGTATAGACGCCCTGTCCCCTAAGAACCTCGTAAGACTCGCCGATGCCTACAAGGGCTGCAAGGATGCCGACAAGGCACTCATGGTCTATGAGAAACTCTCGGCGCTTATGCCAGGCAATCAGGAGGTATTTATCCACAGATTCCTGATTCTGAAGGAATTCAAGCGCTACGAAGAGGCTATTTTCCTTCTCTCCCAGATGCGGCAGGGCGACCCGACCAATACCAACCTCATCTATGAGACCGCGGGCATACACGAGATTCTCGGCGATAACGAGGGCATTCTCGAGGACTACAACGCCATCCTCGAAATTGACGAGAGTCAGATCGAGATCTGGGTCAAGAAAGCCGTCCTTCTCGTGAAACTCGAGCGCCTTGACGAGGCGCTTGCCTGCTACGACCACCTTGTCAGCTGTAAGCCCGATAATGCGGGACTCTGGTATTCCAAAGGACTCGTCCAGATGTCCATTAAGGATTACGAGGGCGCCTACCACTCGCTCGATGTCGCGCTTGCGCTCTCGCCCTCCGATGCCGATGCCATACACGCAAAGGCACGCGTGATGACCGAACTTCACAACTATGACGGCGCTCTCGAACTTTACGGCAAGCTCATCCGCGACGGAAACGTCACGGACGCAGTCTATCTGGAGATTGCCGGCGTTCAGAAGAAGATGGGATTATACGACGAGGCAATAAAGAGCTACTCGCATTATCTCACGGTTGCCCCCAATGACCCCGAAGGTCTTCGCGGCAGGGGCGACTGCTATGCCAAACTCGAGATGTTCAGTCAGGCGGCGACGGACTACAGGCATCTCCTTAATGCCGAGCCCGATAACGGCGAGATTCTCTCGAGTCTTGCCTCCATCTACGAGAGTCTGGGCAGATTCGACGAAGGGCTGAATGTCTGCGAGAAGATACTCGCGATATCCCCGAAGTCCGAGGAAGCCCTCACGGCAAAGATGCGGTGCCTGAAGGGTCTGAACAGGACCGCCGACGCCGTAAAGGTCTACGATGACCTTATCGCGCTCAATCCGCGTGCCGAACTCTATGCGGAGAAGGGCGCACTCCTTGCCTCCGCCGAAAGATTCGACGAGGCCGTTCTTGCATACGAGGACTCGATTGCGCTTAACTCCGCGAGCAGGGTGACTATTCTCGACCTTATCGACCTTCTTACCGACCTCAACAGGTATGCCGAGAGTATCAACTATTACGACATGCTCATCAGACTTGCGCCGGAGGAGACAGACCTTCTTCTCTCGAAGGGAATTGCGCAGGTCAACGCGGGATTGTACACGCAGGCGATTGAGACCTTCGACGAGGTCATCGCCGCAAAGCCGCAGGATCCGCTTCCGGTATTCAGGAAAGGCATGGTTCTGCTCAGGCTCAAACGCATGGACGATGCGATGAGATGTTACCTCAAATCTCTCGAGCTCGATCCGTCCTACGGCAACAACTGGCTCAAGATGGGTGTCTATGCGACAACCTTCATGGATCAGGATCTTCTGAAGGGTCCGTCGGCAGAGGAGTCATCCGAAAGACCGGCGCCTGCCGCCAAACCCCGTAAAAAGGCAAAGGCTGTTGCCGAACCCGAAGAGATAGCGGATGATGACACCTATGAGGATGATGCCGTGGACGACGGCGGTCGTGAAGTCGCCCGCGAGGAGCCGCGCCGCAGGGTTAAGCCCGAAGCCGCACCGAAAGCCGAAGATGCCGATGCGTATGCGACTGCCGAACCCGAACAGGCACCCGCACCCGTTGCAGAGAAACCCGGGCCGGTGAAGAAGCCGACGGCGGCGGATCTGAAGAATCCCGCATATCTCTACGAGAAGGGCGTGGCACTTACGAAGGCGGGCTATTACCCGGCGGCGCTCAAGTGCTTCGAGAGGGCGGTTGAGCTCGACAGCGAGAATCCGTCGTATCATTTCTCGCTCGGCGTCGTCTACGGCAAACTTCAGGATTACAAGAAGGCACTGGAATGCTTCGATACCGTCCTCTATCTCTCGCCGGGTCACGAAGGCGCGATAAAGGGCAGACTGATGGCTCTTAAGAGAAAATAAGTCTTAGAGAGAATAAGTCAAGAGAAAACAAGCCTAAAACGCGAACAGCGTTGAAAAACGTTGAAGATTGTTGAATTGCTGAAAATTGTTGAATTATTAAAAATTATTGAAATATAAAAATAAATTCTCTTTTAAAAACAGTTTATTTTACCCAGAACATCCACGAGGGTTTGGGGATATACTCTCTTCCGTCTTCGTCCCTCTTAATCTCGGGTGCCGAGGATTTGCTCTCTATTGACGGAACCGACTGCTTGACGGCCTCCTGAATTGCGGCACTGTGGGCTGCCGCCTGTGCCTCAAGGTGGTCGATCATCTGGGTGAGGTCGGAGATTCTCTCGTCCTTTGAAGCCGCAATCTGGTCGGTTGTCGTTATGCTCATTGCCTCGATTCTCGAGATGCTCTCCTTTAAGTCCTCGATGCGCTGATCCTTTTCGGCTATAAGCTTCGTAAAGGTCTCGCGGAGCTCGATCTGCACATTGATGTTATCTTTAAGCGCGGCAATCTCGTTCTTAAGTGTTTCTATCGTGGAAAGGCTACCTTCCTCGTTGCAGCCCGCCGCCTCCGACCCGCAGGTCTCGAGGTATCTGATACATGCGTCGCGAATCCAGTCGGATTTTTTTGCATTTACTTTCTCCGCGGCCTCATCGATTTTCTGTCCCAAACTGTCTTCTACTGTAAAGATAATTCTCATTTTTTCACCTGTCATTGATCATTTCCGGTAGTTGTCTTCATATTCGTACTTATCTTCTGATTCACGGCAATCTTCGGGTTTCCTTTTGCAAGTTCGGCGGCTCTTTTGAAACATGCGTCCGCTTTTTCGAATTCCTGCATCTGCGCATACGTAACCCCGAGATTGTTGAGGGCTGCGGCATTGTTCGGCTCAAAGGAAAGAACTTTGCCGAAACTGATTGCCGCCGCGCTTAAAAGTTTGACATGAAACTGAGAAATGCCGCGTTTGAACCAGACCCGTGCGTCATTTTCGTCAAGAGCGATAGCTTTGTCAAAGCAGTAGAGCGCTTTCTCGTGAAGCGCCGCATCCGCCAGACTGACTCCTTTGTTGTACCAATAGCCGACACTGACTTTCATCCATGTATCACCCAAAAGATGCCACCATGTTGCCGCCGCAAACCGTCGCCGGTAACCGGAACCGCACCCGCTTCCGGCTCAAAACGTTTACGGCGGAAATCAGACTGATTAATATATAATATCGACTTCATATGATAAATTTATTTGTTATCATACGCCGCATTTTTCAGAGAATATCAAAGAATTTCTGTCAATACTCAAAGTTTCCGACTTTTTGAGATGCAATCGCGGTTATGCCGCGAAGACATGCAATGAACGGCATGAACCGTCATAAACTCTCATGCCGCCATTAAGTGCATTAACCGAACTGACTGGATTAACTGCATTAACTGCATTAACTGCATTAACCGCATTAACCGCATTAACTGAATGACTGTTTAGAAAAGAGGTCTTATATATCATCATTATAAAGTATTTCTAATTACATCATCGGTAAACTACGGTACGGAAGATTACGGCATACGTAAACTGCCGAATCCGTATCAGGGCATCTGCGGGTCGGATTATCTGCAATTACAAATTTTTGCAATTACGCAATTGCAGACGAATGACCCACATGCCCGATGCACGCAATATAACGGAGAATAATATGGGTGTTGATGAGATAAATCGGGTTCTTATCAGGGCATTGGAAGGCGATACGTCCGCAAGTCTGGACGCGGACTCAATGGAAGACGAGTATCGCGAGCTGGCAAACACGGTCAATGCCGCCGTTAAGATGCTCGAAAAAGCCAAAGAGGCGGAGCTTTACAAGAAAAGGCTGATTGCGTTCATAACTCAGAATCCGCAGGCAATCGCCGTTCTTGTAAAGGACAAGAGCAGAATCGACTTAAACAAGGAATACGAGCGTGTCTGGCGCGGCAGTTACGACGAACTGATGGCAAAGAAGCTCTACGACTTCGACGTGACGATTACCGGCGGCGACGACTTCTATGCGTCCTTCGAGACGAAGAAGAATGCCTGCACCGAGATGGAGGTCTCGTGGGCTGACGGCGTAAAGAGGAATCTGAGGCTGTTCCAGACGCCGATTCTTGACGAAAACGGCGAGATAGATATCAACTACTACATCTATCAGGACCTTACCGCCGAGGTCGCGCTCAACAAATACCTGAGCACAGAGATAGACAAGATCTCGGACAATATAGAGAAGATCTCTAAGGGCAACCTGGATATCGACCTCTCGGTCGGCGAGAGCGACGAATACACGCACAATGCCGCGGAGATGATCCACAAGATCGCCAACAGCATCGGCGACGCAAAGACTGCCATAGAGAATCTCATTACGGATGTCGAGTTCCTTTCGGACTCGGCGATTACCGGAGATCTCTCAAAGCGTGCCGATTCCTCAGGCTATGAGGGGCATTTCAAGGGCGTTATCGACGGTTTCAACCAGACCCTCGACATGATTGAGGGTCCGCTCAGAGAGGCGATGAAGGTCGTCAAGTTCTATGCGGAGAACGACTACAGGGTGCGTTTCTCCGACGATGTCCCCGTCGCGGGCGACTTTGACGAGTTCAAGAACTCCATCAACGAGCTCGGCGACAAGTTTTCATCCGTCATCTCCGAGGTCAGAAACGCGGTCGACAACGTTAACCACGGAACCGTGGAGATTACACGCGGATCGGACGAGGTGGCGAAGGCAACCGAGCAGGTCGCGATGACCAGTCAGAAGTGCGCCGATATCAACCGCGACGTCCTCAAGAAGATGGAGAATATCCAGAGGCAGATTGCGGAGTTATCCGCCTCCAACGAGGAGATTGCCGCGACTTCGCAGGACGTTCTTAAGAATGCCGAGAACATGGCGACAATGGGCAGTGAGGCTCAGGTCCTCGGAAACGACGCGAATCAGAAGATGGAGTCCGTTCAGGACATTACGTCCAAGAGCGTTCAGGAGATTAAGGATCTCAACGAGCAGATCAAGGAGATCAACAACATCGTCAAGATGATCAATGAGATTACGGGTCAGATCAACCTCCTTTCGCTCAATGCCGCGATTGAAGCCGCACGTGCGGGTGAGCACGGCCGCGGTTTCGCCGTGGTCGCGGGCGAGGTAAAGAACCTTGCCGCCGATGCGAGAACGGCGACCGACCATATCGAGAAGGTGATTACCTCGATTCAGAAGAACAGCCGCGAGACCGCATCCGCCATCCAGGAAGCGAACAGCAGTGTTCAGAGCGCGGTCGAGAGCGTAAATGCGACGATAAAAGCACTTTACGAGATAGTCGGCGAGTCGCAGCAGGTGACGACGGATATGGGCGAGATTGCACGTGCGATTGAAAATCAGGCGAATATCGCCAATATCGTCGTCGGCGCCACCGATGACGGCGCAAAACAGACAGGCGAGAGCTTAAAGGAGGTCGAGGAGCTTGCGGCTCTTGCGGAGGAGACGAGCGCTTCGGTCGAGGAGATAGGCAGCGCCATCCACGAGGTAAATTCGATGGTGAACTCGCTTACCGAGAACATGAACAACTTCAAGATCTGATTCGGGCATGTTCCCGACAAACACCCATTTCCACTTTTTGAAACCTTTTCGTCCCGCATATCGGCAGATTAATCAGAATCGGGACAGGCATAATATTAGACAATTTATCAGACAATTTATCAGACAATTCCGGAGAGACTTTCGGGAGCCGATCCGAAAATATACGGGAATATACGGCAAATAAGATACGATAAATCGGATACGACAAATAAGATACTATAATCAGATACGTTAAGACGGGATAAAGCGGCATGAACGACGATTTTGCTGAGAATGAGGGGAGTCCGGATATCGGCAGGGCGGAAGAGATTCTGCAGAAATACTTCGGATACTCGAAACTCTATCCCTATCAGCGCGAGATTATCGCAGCCGTGCTTCAGGGTCGGGACGTTGCCGCGGTTATCGCGACAGGCGGCGGCAAATCCATCTGCTACCAGCTCCCCGCGCTCATGTCGGAAGGCGTCTGCGTCGTCATATCGCCGCTGATATCGCTCATGAAGGATCAGGTCGATTCCCTGACGGCATCGGGGGTCAATGCGGGGCTTTTGAACTCGACGCAGGACTATACCTCGCATACCGAGGTTACCCGCCGGATGCAGGACTCGACAATCCCGATTGTCTACGTCTCGCCCGAGCGTGCCGTGACCGCGGCTTTCATATCGACGCTGAAACGGACGAAGATATCTCTTTTCGCGGTCGACGAGGCGCACTGCATCTCGCAGTGGGGTCACGAGTTCAGACCCGAATACCGCCGCTTAAGCCTTCTCAAGAAGGAGTTTCCCGACGTTCCCGTGATTGCCCTGACCGCGACCGCAACCCCGATTGTCCGCGACGATATCATAAAACAGCTCGGACTGAAGAATCCGAAGGTGTATGTCGGCAGTTTTTACAGGAAAAACCTGCACTATTCCGTAATTCCCAAGAAGGACGCTCTCGGGCAGATTATCGCGTATATCAGAAAGAGAGATGCCGACGATTCGGGGATCATCTACTGTCACAGCCGCAAAAATGCCGAGGAGATTGCGGGAAAACTCGCAAAAGCGGGCATATACGCACTTCCCTATCATGCGGGTCTCTCTAAGCAGGCACGCGAGAAGACGCAGGACAGGTTCATCCGCGACAATGTCCACGTTATCGTCGCCACCGTGGCTTTCGGCATGGGAATCAATAAGCCCGACGTGCGCTACGTGATTCACTACGACCTCCCCGACAGCCTCGAGAACTATTATCAGGAGACGGGACGCGGCGGTCGCGACGGTCTCGATTCGGACTGCATCCTCTTTTACAGCCGCGGCGACCGCGCAAAAATCGAGTATTTCATCTCGGAGATGTCGGGCGGCGTCCAAAAGAAGACCGCCGTCAAAAAGCTCGATGCGATGACGGATTTCTGCGAGAGCAAAGAATGCCGCGTTAAGATGCTCCTCGATTATTTCGGGGAGAAGACCGACGGGTTCGCCTGCGGCACCTGCGACAACTGCCTGCATCCGTCCGAGGAGTTCGACGGCACCGATATCGCCGTTCTCGCAATCCGCTGTGTAGAGTCGCTGGAGATTCCTTTCGGAGCGGGGTATATAGTCGATGTCCTGCGGGGCTCAAAGAGCAGGAAGATTAAGGAGAAGGGGCACGACAGATCACCGTATTTTGCCGCCGGCGCACACATCCCGAAGGAAAACTGGGAGAATTACCTGAAAGAGATTATCAATGCGGGTTATCTCTCGCGGAAGGGCACAAAGTATCCCGTAATCGAGCTTAACAGGCGGAGCAATGACGTGCTTTCGGGAAAGGTCAGGGTAAGCCTCTACCGCGACGCAGTCAAAGCGTCGGGCCGCAGGCGCGGCTCGGCAAAAGACAGACTGCCGGTGCACGGCGCAGGCATTGCAAAGACGGATAACGGCGGCATTCCCGACACCGCGCTCTTTGACAGGCTTAAGAGACTTCGCAAGGATATTGCGGACAGGAAAGGGCTGCCGCCCTACATGATCTTCTCAATCGCCACCCTTGCGGAGTTATCCTCGAAATGCCCGCTGAGCAGGGAGGAACTCCTTAAGATCAAGGGTATCGGCGAGCACAAGGCGGACGAGTTCGGAAAGCTCTTTACGGACGAGATATACGCGTATCTGAGCGGCGGCGCGGATACCGATGCCGCGGATGCCGCTTCAGCCGTCCCCGCCGCGACGAATCCGCCGCCGAAGAAGAGCAGCGATATCACCTATGAGATGTACTGCCGCGGCATGACCCTCGCTCAGATTGCGAAGGAGAGGGATCTCGCCGAGGGAACGGTTGCCGTGCATATCGAGGAGAAGATTCGCGAGGGCGCCGATATCAACATCGACGATCTCGTGAGCGCCGAAAACCGCGACGCCGTTCTCGCTGTCCTTGAGAGTTACGGCGATTCGATATCGATTAAGGACATTCGCATTCTCACGGACGGCAAAATTCCCTACGACGAGATTCGGTTCGTCATAGCCCACAAAGCCGCCAAAAAGCAACAGCACTGAGACGCTGAAACCGCTGAAACTGCAAAAAACGTAAAAAAAGATTGAGGACAGGCTGCGGTCTACTTCAGTATCCGATAGTCCGTCGTTCTCTGCCTGAATTTTCGTCCGATATCGACGGAGAGGCGTTCCATCTCGGCGGGGCTGAGATAATCAGCCTCGTTTCCGCCCGCATCCTGTGTGACTTCGTCGGTAAACATGGTGCCCCCGAGGTCGTTTGCGCCCGAAAGGAGCAGCATCTGCGTGAATTTCTTGCCGAGTTTGCCCCATGAGACCTGGATATTGTCGAAGTTATCGAGGAAAAGCCTTGAAACCGCGCAGAATAGGAGATCGGCGCGTCCCGTTGCACCCGCCGGTGCAAGCCCTTTTTCGTAGAGCTTTGTATTTACGTGGAGGTAGGGCAGCGGAACAAGCTCGGTAAATCCGTGCGTCTCGTCCTGAATGCCGCGGAGCACATTGAGGTGTTCGGCGCGGTCGCGCTCGGATTCGATTGAGCCGTACATTATCGTCGAGGTCGATTTCAGCCCGAGAGAGTGGGCTTCGCGGATAATACGCGACCATTCCCCGGTTTTCACCTTGGTCGGGCACATAACGTCCCTGACGCTGTCGACGAGGATCTCGGCGCCCGTCCCCTGAAGTGTTCCCAGACCCGCGTCGATCATCATCTCAATGACCTCTTTTGTCGAAATTCCGCTTTTGGTCGCGGAATGCGATATCTCATCGGGACTCATTGTGTGTATGTCGACGCCAGGGAACTCTTCGTGCACCCAGCCGATTATACGGGCATAGCGTTCCGCGTCAAAATCGGGATTGACACCCGAGAGAAGGCAGATCTCGGTGACGTTGCGCTCTTTTGCCAGCCGAATCCCCTCGCGGATCTGCGCCTCGCTCCTGAGATATGCGTCGGGGCTTGACTTCGGTTTTCCGAACGCACAGAACCCGCAGAGATTTTTGCAGATATTCGTCACGTGGACGTTCTGGTTTCGGACATATGTGACGGTATCCCCCGCTTTTCGTTCGCGAAGTTCGTCCGCCGCACTGCAAACGTCGAAGATTCTGCGGTCGGTCAGCTTGAGAAGCGATGTTGCCTCGTCGACCGTCATCCTGTGACCTTCGAGAGTGTCGCTCAGCAGTTTTTTCAGTTGAGTTTTATCAGGTACCCCGTTCATTTTTCCCCCAATCGCCGTTTTGCAGTGAATTCCGTATCCCCCGATACATTCGGCTTCAGGTCATACGTAAATCAGGCACGTAAATCCGGCTCAGTCTTTCTTTGAGCCTTTTTTGCCTTTGTTACTTTTTTGATTATTTTTCGTATCATTACTTAAATTTTTCCTGCGGTTTTCGTCGCGGTTGCGGATATACAACTCATGGATGACCATGATTACAATCAGTATTATCGCGAATTCCACGATATGCAGCGGCGCATAACCGACATACGGTATCGAGAAGAAGGCTTTTCCCACGACCCATTCCTTCTTTACGGGCTGAATCATGCCGACATTCGTCAGACCCGCCATCTGGTCGTATACATTGTTGTTGTCGCCCTTGGTGATGTAGCCGCTGATGTCGGACGGCTTGGATGCGTCGGCTTCGTGCCATGAGATTGCCCTGTGAATTATCGGGTGCAGGTTGCCGCGTCCGTTGGGTTTGTAGACGATGACGTCGCCGTAGACCTTATTTCCCTGTCTGTCGGGATTTTCGTTGTATTTGCCGTATCCTATGGCCGCTCCCTCTTCGCTTGTCACGATATTGCCGAACCTGTCGGGCGCCACCACGATTACGAGGTCGCCGACGTTCATGTTCGGCACCATGCTCTCGGATTCGATGGCGACCACCGCGGGCCACGTGCCGCATACCGCATACAATCCGAGCACGATTAAGCCGACTATACAGACAACGCAGAGGATATCGCGTATGAAACTCACTGTCGGGTCGGTTGTCTTCAGAAATTTCATGAGCGGGTTTTCGCCGCCGGTATCGCTGTTTGTATCGGTTTTTTTATCGTTTTCCGTATCGGGCATTTTCCCGGACTTATTCTGTTTTGTCACGGCATTCATCCATCTATGCTTTACAGAATAGAAAGCTATCATCGGTTTTAATGTTTCTTATATGTCGCGACCGAAGGTGCGGTTGCGGCAGGACAACAGGTCAGCGGGGCAGCGGGCAGTCGGAGAGCGGGTCACCCGATGCGGGGGAAAAGCCTTATAGAATGCTTTCCCATTTGAGATTATGACCGATGTCAGTCGTGACGAATTGAAAGGGAGGGTAATCTCCCTTAAAGAGCTTGTTAATTATCAGGACGGCACCGTATCGAGCAGAATGATTGTAAACCGGAGTGCGGGGAGCATCACGCTCTTCTCCTTCGACGCGGACGAGGGACTCAGCGAGCATACGGCGCCGTATGACGCCGTTGTGACGATTCTCGACGGCGAATGCGAGGTCTGGCTTTCGGGGGAGACCCATGTCATGAAAGAGGGGGAGACGATTATCTTCCCGGCGAATGCCCCGCATGCACTCTCGGCGATAACGCCGTTCAAGATGATGCTTATCATGATAAGGGGAGAGCAATGAACGGAGACGAAGGTAAATACTGCATAGTCTGCGGCGGCATGGTGCCCTCAAACTCGGACGTGAAGCAGATTGAGATAGACGGCAGGATGATAGGCAATTACAGTCTTGACGAGATTATTGCCCATGTAAAATCCCTGAATCCCTATTCCGACGCAGAAATAAAGGACGAACTCCTTGCCGCCGTCTCGAAGAAGAATTACATCCCGACAAAGAAACGCGATGCGTATGCCGATGCTCTCCTGAGGGAATACAGGGCATGCATTGAGAAAGACGGCAAAAACTGAGTGAAAAACAGAAAATAAAAACCAAAAAAACAGCGGGTGTCAGCCGCCGAACAATCGTATGAGGATTGCCGTGACTCCCCCGGCACCCGCGCCGATACCGAGACTGAGACTGTTTTCCACGCTGAAAAGCGAGAAGAGGGTGCTCTTTCGGGATTTCTCCAAAGCCCGAAGCCGCCTGTCCAGTTCATTCTCACGCTCTTTTATCTCCGAAAGCGCCGCCCGTATCCACTTTACGTCGCGGTTTGTCTCAATCAGCATCTCCCGTGTCGAAATTCCGTGCATAACCCGAAAACCCCCGTCATCATGCCCGCAGAGGAACCTGCTCTTTATAACCCGTTTTCAGGCATCCGCACGCATAGAATGAATTTCAAGAATGACGCTAATGTTACGAATTCATGAATCGCACGAATAATGCCGCAAATGCCCTTCCCGCTTACCCCACTTACCCGTCGCCGACCGACAAAATCTCGCAGGCATTATGCATCATTCATGCTTCATCCATGGTTCTTTCACGCTCATTCACGCCCGTTCATTTTCCGCATACGAAATGCCCTTACTTAAATTAAGGTGATAACGACCGCAAAAATGCGGAAAAAGTCTTTCCGCATAAGTATACGCATAAGCCCGCAATCAGGCAAGAGCGGGGACGGTATCCGCCCAGTTCTCGACCTTTTCGAGGATGGCGTCGCTCTCGAACGAAGAGATTCTGACCTTTGTGCGTGAGAAGGTCACATAGTATATCTCGCCGTTTGCATCGTGGCATTTCAGCTGGCAGTAGAAGGCATCATTGTCGAAGTCTCT
>JAFPWZ010000086.1 GCA_017412625.1 Methanomicrobium sp. | reverse complement strand
TTTTTCATCCTTTCAGATCCGATGTTTCTCACCGGTTTTGAAGATACGTTTCACTTCGGCACACTGATTCTATCGACTTTGTTTAAATCTAAAGGAATTAGCGGTTAATAAATAAATTTCCGCATTATCAGTACCAACGTCAGAACCGACACTCCCATCCGAGTGATTTCGGCTCTCCATCAGAAGAAATTCGAGGAAACAATATTGGACTTTATCGGTAATAAAGTACGTTGTTTCCTTCTCATACAGCGGACTTTTTTGCTCTCGGCAATCTGCCGAATCTTTGAGCAATCCACGATATTTGGAATTTCTGCCTGGTTACGCTCGTTTTTCTGCTGTCAAGGCTGTTGACCTTTTAGCAGGGGCGTAATTCTTTCAGCCTTACAATGTTAGCGGGGGGCGTATATAATGATTATCACAAAAAGAGATTTTCTGCCGATTGACATAACCTGCCACAGCGGAAAAGAACGCCTCCGCGCCCGCAAAATTTTTCGCGCGGCATGATCGCGCAGAAAGTCGGCGCCGGAAGTCACGCATGACGGCATGATCGCATGATGCATCACTCCGCAGGCTCTTTCATCCCGCTAAGTGCCCTTTTAAGAGCGGTAACGTCCTCGAGAACGACGGCGATTCCCGGACTGCCGTCGTCGAAGACCGTCGGAATCAGCTTAATGAGGAAGAAAACGCTGCCCGAATCATCCGTCCATTCGATCTCCTTACCGCCTTTGGGCTCGCGAATAAGTTCGCCGACCTGTCTTAATACTCCCGCACCCGAGACTATCGGCAGCGCGGATTCCGGCAGTCTCCTGCCGATTACGTCATCCCGCTTATGCCCCGCGAAAGCCAGAAAGTTGGCGTTTGCCAGAACTATCTCCTGCCTGCCGTTTAAAACGAGGATGGCATCCGAAGAAAAGTCCAGAAGCGATGAGATGGGGACGCGGTCGGAGAGCGTATAGACCTTTGAAACCCCGATGCTGCGCATATCGACGCGGCCGGAGATTACGAGCATATTGAGGTATTTCGAGACGGAGTTGCGGTTCATATCGAGAGATCTCGATATATCCGTGATACTGAGTCCTCCGGGCTGCCCTTTGAGCAGATCAACCACCCTGGCAAGTTCACGCCTGCATTCCTCGATATGCTTTGACATGTCTCAAGTCCTCCCGATTCCTTATCGGTCGCTTTTATATTTCTCTATAAGGTCGGCAGTTTCCTTAAAGATTGCGTAAAAGAGAGGCAATAGGCAAAACGACGATAATTATCTGTGTTTAACCGGCAGACTCCGCAAGCAATAGACTAATCTGAAGACAGCGACAATGAATATAGAGAAACGTCCTTTAACAGCGATGTATAATGGCGGTGGAAAAATATGGATTTTCAGCAGATAGTGTCGATTTCACAGGGTCCGCTAAGCATCATGAACCCGTTGAGCATTGAAAAGGTCTTATACATCGGCGAGATCGCGGGAATGGCGGAGGGAAAGAGCGTCATTGATTTCGGATGCGGCAACGGCACGGTTCTGGGGCTGTGGGCACAAAACTTCGGAATCGGCGGCGTCGGAATCGATATCCGCGAAGATGCCTGCCGCACCGCGTCCATGACACTCGAAGAACTGGGAGTTTCCGATAAGGTTTCCGTATTCTTTGCGAACGCCGCCGAATACGAAAAAGATGAATCCGAGACCTACGATTTCGCGGTCGCGCTCGGCGCTTCGCAGATCTGGGGCGGTATCGAAGAGACACTCGGGGCGCTCTCGGGATACTTAAGCGACGGCGGAAGCATCATAATCGGCGACAGATACTGGAAGAAAGACTCGGCACCGCCGGAGTTCTGCCGTCAGTGGTCCGAGATTCTCACCGAATACGAGATTTTGCAGATAATCAAGGACAACGGATACGAACTCCGCTCGCTAATCCGCGCCTCCGACGACGACTGGGACATCTACGAGTCGGGAATCTGGAGAAACTGCCAGGACTGGCTCGCGGCTCAGGAAGATAAGGAAAGCGACGATTACCGCGATGTTCTCGAATATTTCCACAGAATTCAGGATGAATACATCGCATACGGCAGAGAAAATATCGGATGGGCGATGTACCTTATCACTCCGCAGTTATAATTTACGGCAATCGGCAGAGCATGAAAAATAAACGGTGCAATTAAATGACAGATAAATATCCGTTTTCGGACGATTTTACAGAGAAGATAAGACTGTTCCTGACGAAATTCGAGGAGTCGGGCGGCAATCGCGGCGGTAACACCGGCAATAACGACAATAACGACGTTGAAGAGAATATCTATTTCAAAGACGGAAAGAGCGTCGATGAAAAACTGACCGAGTTCCTTGACGGCATAGCAAAGACCGTTGAGATTCTCACGGAAAAAGGGGAATCCAAAGAGGTGATTCTCAGGAACTACACGGACTGCGGAGAGTTCCTGCTGAATACAAGCGGCAGCGGATTTTACGCCGATGTCCAGATTCAGAAGATTAACGACTCAATTACCCTCTACTGCTTCCAGACGCCGGGCGGCGGCAGCATATACCTCTTCGATACCTCAGGCGGCATAGTGATGGTCGATACGGGTTACGGAATCTATGCCGACGATGCGAAACGCATGTTCAAATACTACGGTCTGGACATCTCGCGCCTGAAGTTCATCATCGTCACGCACGCCGATTCCGACCACTGCGGCGCGGGAGGCGCATACGACGTCCCCGCCTACATGCACCCGGGAACTCTGGAGATCATCCGCTGCGGCAATCGTGCATGGGGCTCGATTCACGAATCGTCGACCCTCGAGAAGGTCTATACGACGATGATCGCCTACTTCTCGCACTGGAACCCGTCGAAAGAGAAGAATATACGCCTCTTCCCCGAAAATTCGATAGAAAAAATCGGCAACTTCGAAAATCTGGGAACGCTGCCCGTCGGCGACATCAAGATCAATGTCCTCTTAAGCGACGGCGGTCACCAGTTCGGCCAGCTCATCCTCTATTCCGAGGATGCGAACCTGCTCTTTACCGCCGATACTCTGATGAATTTCACGAGTTTCGATGCCTCGAGGCGCAATTACAACTCCATAGCCGATTTCCTGGTAACTTCGGTCAATGTCGACAGCGAGCTTGCGAGGAAGGAGAGGAAAAGCGCCGTTGCCCTCGCACTTGAGCACGAGGCAAAAACCGGCAGGAAATGCCTTATCTGCGGCGGTCACGGAACAATATCCACGCTTAATTCGGAAGGAAAACCGGAGACTCTCGGCAGTGTGGAGCACTATACACCGAAGTTATGAACGAAATGCCCGATAATACCCCGACACCGACCGAAAAACAGGAAAACGCACCTGCCGTAGAGATACGGGACATACTCTTTAAGGACATGACGATCTCGGAGATGGAGGTCACCGTGAACGTCGCCGTCAAAAACCCCATGCCTGTTCCCGTTTCGCTCAAAAAAATTGAATTTACTCTGAACAGGGTTGCGGAAGGCGAAGACGGAGTCCGCAAAGACAGGTATCTCGGCGAGGGCATGCGCGAGGATGTGAGGCTTGCGCCGTCATCGGAGACGGTTATCGGTATAGATGTCCTGCTTAAGAATTCCGCGCTTTTATCCGCCGCTGCCGAATTCCTGACTGGCGACATTACCGTCAAAGTCGCGGGAACGGTCTCGTTTGATCTGAAAATATTCGCACCCGCGATTCGTTTTGAAGAGACAAAAAAAGTAAACGGTCTGCCCTCGATACTGTTCAAAGAAAATAAGGAATTATGAGATTTTAAAAAATTTTGAGATTTTAAGGATTTTTTTTGAATTTAAAATTATTGAGATTTTATTATTGAGAATTAAATTTTTACAGAGATGATTGAGGCATTGCTCTTGGTGCATTGCTCAATCGTCGTAGTATCTCTTCTTTTTACTCGGGAAGAGCAATCTTACCAGGGTTACAATGGCGAAGGTGAACGCTCCGAAGTATGCCAGAACCATGAGTATGATAACATTCGCCGTATAGGGTATATCAATCGAATACATCACAATCGAGGTACCGATAACCAGAGAAGCGGCAAGAAGACCCATGATGATTCTGTCCGTCGCCTTCTCCACGGTCGTCGAGAGCCTGTCGACATCTTTTGCGACGATCTCGAGCTGGAATTTGCCGCTTGCCCATTTATTGAGGGTATTGTTGAAGATCTTGGGCAGCTTCATTATGCTGTCAATGCTCTCCATCATGACATGGGTCGTTCTCTTAAGGTTCTTCGGAGAGAAATACTGCTGTTTTACGATCTGCGTCAGATAAGGTCTTGCATTATCGTAGAAGTTGAAATTCGGATCGAGTTTCTGACCGATTCCGAGGATCATAACGATAACCTTTAGGAGCGCCATCAGCGTACGCGGTATCTGGATGCCGTACTGGTTAAGCAGGTCGGGCACGGCGGCAAGGGAGGCGCCGCTGTCAACCGCCGCGACATTTGCGCTCTCGGCGCCGAAGAGTGCATAGTAGAGACCGTCCTTGATCTCGTCCATGTCGTCGGGGTCGATTCTGACGCCGAGTTTCTGGAAGTTCTCGATTATCGCATCGACATCGGAGTTGACGATTGCAAGGAGCAGTTTTATGAAGGTGTGACGCCTCTCGGGTCGTATAACCGCAATCGCGCCGAGGTCGATGAAGGTCATCTTGCCGTCGGTGTTGACGAAGATATTGCCCGGATGCGGGTCGATATGGAAGAATCCGTCCTCGAAGATCATCTTCAGGTAAGCGCGGAATCCGAGCGCCGCATACCTCTTGGGGTCATATCCGAGTATCTTGATGCTCTCGACGTCGTCGACGCGGACACCTTCGACATACTCCATCACAAGCATCCTTGAACCCGAGTATTCCCAGTAAATCTTCGGGAAACAGATGTCGGGGTCGTCGGCAAAGTTCTTGCGGAATATGTCGGCATTCTTTCCTTCGGCAACGTAGTCGAGTTCCCTCTTCATCATTGCCGTGAAGTCGGCGATGAGCCCCGTCAGGTTATATGCACGGAGTGCGGGGTTTATCTTCTCGAACCTCGACGCCATATTCTCGATGATTACGGTGTCGGTCTCTATCTTTTCGGTGATATTGGGACGCTGTATCTTGATTGCGACTATGGTGCCGTCTTTGAGGATACCGCGGTGAACCTGACCTATTGATGCGGCGGCTATCGGGGTTTCTTCAACGTATTCGAAGACGTCGTCGATGTTGCCGCAGTACTCCTCCATTGTGGGGCGCAGGTCTTCGAAGGGCACGGGCATTACGTTGTCGTGAAGTTTGCGGAACTCCACGGCGAGTTCGGGGGGTATCCTATCGTTGTCGGATACCGCCATCTGACCGAATTTGACGGCGGTCGGTCCGAGTTCTTCAAGAGCAAGTCTCATTCGTTCATATACGGAACGACTGTCCGGCGTGGTGTTTTTGAAGAGTTTTCGCCTTCTTCTGCCGTCAGGGTCGAGTTCATCGGCGATGATGCCGAATCCGTACTTCATCATGACGTCAGCTATCTGACTGTATCGTTTGAGCCTTGCACCCATAGTAGAGAAAAGTTGGTTATGATTTATAATAAAATTAGTGAATGCGTTAATATTTATGCGTCATTTAAATCCGCGACGGATAAAAAACGGTGAGGGGTGTTGAAAAGGATGTTTAAAAATTTTAGGATTTTTAGGTTTTTTAGGATTTTCTGGATTTTCTGGATTTCTCGGGATTCTTCAGTTATCTCTCTTTCTGCCGCATGAGACTGCGCCGGCAAGACCGACGACACCGAATGCGGCGGCGAGGGCAAACAGAGCAGTATATGCCGATAAAGGCGACTGCGTGGGAATCGGTGTCGGTACAGGTTGCGTCTGCGAAGGTGATGGGTTTTGCGTCGGCACCGCCGTTACCGCGGGGGTGTCGGGTGTTGTCGCCGAGGGAGCAACGAGGGTGAACTTGCCGGTGAACGAGACCGAGCCGTCGTTCTTCTCGACATTGACCGTGTATTCGTCGGGTTTCAGAGAGGTCGTGTCAAGGTAGAATCCCCAGACATTGTCGGGGCTTCCGTAGCCGACCGTTATCGTTCCGCTCTCTCCAGAGAACTCCGAGGACTGTGTCTTCTGAGTCGGCACAAACGAGGATGACAGGACGTTATAGATCAGCTTGTCGCCGGGGGCGAGGTTGGTCGTTCCCGAGATGTAGATTCTGTTGCCGGCAGTGTATTCGGCGCGGTTGCTGAACGAGATCCACGGTTCGGCGATGATAAACGTGCTTGTCGTGTACGTGTCGTCGATATTCGGGGAGTCGAGGAGTCTCATGAGGGCGTATGCCGCGGCGCTCCCCTGAAGTTTGCTGCTTCCCGATATGGTGAAGGATTCGCCGTCCGAAGATACGACCTTGTCGCCGCTGACGTAGACGTCAAATTTGCCGTTGTACATCGGGTGCTGGACTATGCAGTAATACTGACCTGGCGAGAGGTCCGAGGTCTTGGAGGGGGTCAGTTCGTAGGTGTAGTCTGTTCCCTGCACCTGTTTTGTCTCGCGTGTCCAGTAGTTCGGACCGAAAACCCAGAAAGCAAGCCCCTGCTGAGGGTTGCCCGTCGCCGTTCCGGTTATCTTGATGCTGTCGCCTTTGGCGTAGGTGTCGGTTGCCCCTGCGGGTTGGATTGCGCAGAGAATGAGTAATATGAGCAGTATTCCGGATATTTTGAGTATTGTTTTCATTTTGTTCTCCTGTGATTTTTCATGTTTGACTTCCTGTCTGATTTTCTGTCCGCTGTGATTTCTTATCGCTATTAATTCATTAATGATTCAAATTTCGAGGTGATTCTAAAAATAACTTTGTATACCTGCGTAAGTTTAGGTCCGTTCGGGATTGGGAGCGGGGCTTGGGGCTTCGATGCGAAGTCGCGGGGCAGAGGGTGAGATTGGGTGTGGCGTGATTGCATGGGACTGTCGCTTGCCATGGGACGTGGGTGGCGGCGGGGACGCGGCGGTTGAGACCGGTATGACATACGGGTGCACGGGTCGATGCGGTATTTATAAACGATCAGTCTGCTTTATTGACTGTTAATTACAGATATTTTTTACCGAATGTCCGAAGTTTTCCTCCCGCTCATCGCATCATTACTTTGTTTTATCCTTTTTCTGGCACCTACGGGGCTTAAAAAGTATTTTTCGGCGGGCGGCTGGATATTTCTGACTCTTGTTTTCCTCTCTGTCTCCTTCTCCCATATACCAGAGAATGAGTTCGTTTACCCGATTCTTGCGCTGATTGCGCTTCCTTTCGTAGCGCTGACCGTAAAGGGCGCGCTTGAGTCCAATCCGATTGTCTTTCAGCTCTCGGCGGTTGCGGCGATTGCGTTTACGATTTATGCGCTCCTCGTCTTCGTCGAGCCCGCGGCGAACTTCATGATCGCGGCTCAGGTAAAGTCCACTGCCGCGGCTCTCAACGCAATCGGGCACACCACATCGATATATGCGTGGGATACGATGATGAGCGGCGGCTACTTCGTCCAGATTACCGTCTCCTGCACGCCCGTGGTGGGCGCAGCCGTGATGCTGGGTCTTGCAATCGGTCCCGCGGGAACGCCGTTACAGAAGTTTGCCGGCGCTGTCTACGCCATAGTCTCCCTTATCGTCATCAACCTGCTCAGACTGGTCTTTGTCGTGATTGCCTACTCGGACCAGTGGTTTCCTTTCTTCGCGGAGGTTGTTTCCGGCGGTTTTGCAGGCTTTGAGAGCTTTTACTGGGCGCACAATGTCATGGCGAGGATTTTATTCTCCGCAATCGCCATCGCGGTAACGGGCGGCGGTCTGATGCTTATCATACCCGACCTGAAGAAGTTCTACATCGATTCCCTGAAGTATTACTACTACGGATTGAAAGAGACAAAAACGGCGATTGTCTCGACACTGAACTCCGCTCTCAAATCGGAGAAAACTGAGTAGGCTGAATATTTCGGTTAAATATTGGGTTAAATATTTCGGTTAAATATTACGGCTAAGTATTTTGTCAAATACTTCGGTTAAATACCGAGCAGTCCGATAAGAACTCCGCCCGCAGCCGTCATCGCCGCACAGAATATGAGCGCCGATATCACGGATGCCCATCTGACAGCCGCAAATATATCTTTTTTTGCCTCGCTCAGACTGCGCTTCTTTCCTTCGCCGCCGATAACGTATACTCCCGGCTTGACAAACGCCGTCTCGCAGCCGCCGGCGATGAGCGACATCGGGATGCCGCCGTTGAACCCTTCGCGCTTTTTTCTGTCCGCGATGAAGGTCTTCCACGCGGGTCTGAACTTACCTCTTGCCGCGAAGTAAAGAATCAGGACAAGACCGCTGAAACGTGCGGGGATGTAGTTCAAGACGTCATCCATCCTCGCCGCAAACCAGCCGAGCCGAATCCTCTCGTCCTTATATCCGAGCATGGCATCCATTGTGTTTGCCGCACGGTAAAACGCCGCACCAGCAAGACCGAAGAGAGTGAAGAAGAAGAGCGGCGATATTATGGAGTCCACGAGATTTTCCGCCATGGATTCAAAGGCGCCGGAGAGAATCTCCTCGTCTTTGAGCGTTGCGGCATCGCGGGAGACGAGGCGCTGAACGGCTTCGCGACCGCTGCCTTCGCCGCCGCTTTTAAGGGCGCTCTCGACATTTTCGACATGTTCCTCAAGGCAGCGCCACGCAAAACAGACCTTGAGAAGAAACGCCGAGATTATGACGATAATGACGGTCGAGAGAATTGCCGGAAGCGACGGAAGCGCAGGAGTAAGATCTGCGGACGTCAGAAGCGGCAGACAGCGCTCGACAAGCAGAAACGGAAGCGTAAAAATGCAGGCTGTGGCAAGCGCAAAAACCGCGCCAGCCAATCTCTGAATGCGGACGGGGTAGATTTCGGGTCTTCCCCAGACCGCTATAAGACTGCCGAGCAGGGCTACGGGGTGAAACCTTGACTGGGGATCCCCCGTGAGCCTGTCGATGACAAGGGACAGTAATAATATCAGGGCTGCCGGCGCCATGCAAGTAAAACTGCGATTGTGAGCAGAATCACCGATGAGAAACCGGCGACCGTTCCGTAGTAACCTATTGCAAGTATGTACGCCGCCCAGCCTGCGATTACGAGGAGAGCCAGTGTCAGCCCGTAACCGTAATTCTTATTCTCGGACTCTTCGTCAGTGGGAGGTATATCCTCCAGAACTTCGGGAAGCTCCAGCGATCTGTCGGTTACCGTGACTTTGAATGTCTCTTTTACGATGCCGTAACCGGTTATGATGTCTATCTGAAATGTCCCCGTCGGTGCCGTGGAAAGAATGGGCACCTTGAACTCCATTTCCTCCTTGAGATATATGTTTTCGTGCAGATAGATGGTATATCTGCGGGCGTTTACCGCGGAGACCGAGACATGAAGCGGCGCTCCGTGATTTACGAGCCTGAGAACAAGGACATCACCGACCTCAACCTGGGCCGATTTCGGAACTTCGACTGAATTTATCTTCCTTTTGTTGATATTGATTATGTATTCCGGCATTTTATCCCCCTTTTCCGCCTCACGGAGAGTGAAGGCGGCGTTCATATTATTATCTTCTTATCTGTCGTTATTGCCTATATCGTTATTGCATCTCTTTTAGTTTGGATATCTCTGTTCGGATATCTCCGAGTTCCGATATCTCCGGGTTACGATATATCCCGGTCGGATATCTCTCTGTCGGATACCTTTCGGTTCGGAGATCCGTATATTTAAGCAGTTATTCCAGATTTTTGGGCAGAAGGTCGGGGATTCCTTCGGAGATTTTGTAATCGGCATTGCATTTTTCGCAGAAGAGCGAGCCTTCCAACACATCGTCTTCGCCGTTTTCAAGCTGTCTTTTCTCGGTTACCGTGAGTTTTAAGTCGCCCTTGCATACGGGACAGCAGAGCAGTTCATAGGTTGACATCTTCATATTGTTTACCCCTGTCGGATTTGTATATCCATTTTGTATATTCATGTTTGCTTCGGCTATGACATATAAGTAATTGATGAAAAATGATTAAAATCGACAGATGATGAAAATCGGCAGCGGAAAAATTGGGGTGGAAAAATTGGGGTGGTAAAATTGGGGTGATGATTATCTGATATCGATGATCTGTGTGACGTCGGGTCCCGTCGAGATGAGCTTGATGGGAGCGCCGATATCCTCTTCGGCTTTCTTGAGGAACTCAAGTGCCTTGGGTGTAAGCTGGCTGTATTCGGTTGCGCCGTAACATGCCGGGTCTATATGGTCGATGCCGGTGATTGCCCCTATCGTGCAGCCGTTTATCATGGCTGAGTATCTTGCTAGTTCGCTGTCCCAGACGCCGATTCTTCTCTCGCGGTGCGTTACCGTTCCGAATTCCTGAATGCCGAGCCTGTGTGACTCCTCCGAGGACATCTCGGTCTCGAAAGGACCGCCGCCGACACGGGTCGGGAATGCCTTGAAGACCACTATGACGTCGTCGACCTTGGTGGGTCCGATTCCGTTGTCAGCCGCAATCTGCGACGCGGATGTATCCTTGCTCGTCACATAGGGGTATGTTCCGAAGTAAAGCGAGATTCCGAATCCCTGCGTGCCTTCGAGGAGGACGGTCTCGCCTCTGTCGATGGCGTCGTTGAGCATCTGAGCGGCATCGACGATATACTCCTGAAGTTCGGGAACGTCCTTCGCCTGTCTTGCCGTCCTGTTGACACGGGCGACGTTTGCGGGTCCGCATCCGGTTCCCGTCGTTCCTATCTTCTTTGAAAGGTGCTCGCTTGCCTTGTCCTGCGCAATGTGCTCGGGCTCGATGATTCCGCATCTCTTGTCTATGAATACGCGGCCTTCGACGCCGACGTTCTTGATCTCGTTTTTAAGGACGGTCGGGTCAACAAGGACGCCGCTGCCGATAAGGAGTTTTGCGCCAGGGTAGACGAAGCCCGACGGAATCATCCTGACGCCGTAGGATTTGTCCCCGACCTGAACCGTGTGTCCGGCGTTTGTGCCGACACCCCCGCGTGAAATTATTGAGGGTTTGTCTTTGTGCGCAACGTGAGCGACGATCTTTCCTTTACCTTCGTCGCCAAAAAAGCCACCTACGATTATGGTACAACTCATTGGATTTCATTAAAGTTGGTGAGTTTATATTAAATAAATGTATCATGTGTTACACGAAATTAAGCCCGATGAATCGAGTTTGAAATCGCTCCGTTTGAGGGTTTTATTCTTTTAAGCCCGATTTGACCGTTTTTGAGATCATAGACGCGCATTTCCCCAAAAATATATATAGTGCTTTTTCTGGTCAGGGCATGGGTTGAGAGAGGCATGGGGAACGGGCATTGCGCGGGAAAAGGGCAGGGAGGGGAATATGCCTGCGGCTGTTTACCGGCAAAACGAACGGTAAACCAACGTTAATCCGAATTGTAAAAAAATTTTTACTTAAGGGCAGGTAAGATGCCGCGGCTGAGACGGGTTAATAAGGTTAATGCGACTTATTTTTAGACTCAATTTGTGAATATTTTGATGATTAAGCCATAATTATCTTGATTTCCAATGGAAATGACGGGGTTTGTCCGCCTTTTCGGATACGGTTTTTCCATTCTCATCCTACGGTCTTGAAATCGGGTTATTTCTTCACACCGTTACCTGTTCCGGTACCACGATTTGATGTGAAAATGCATTTGAGACTTACTTAAAATTTTATGATTAACATTTTGGTCATGACAATTCGGACAGACTTATGTAAAAACACGATTTTCCAGTGGAAATGATGGGGTTTGGGATTTCGTGAAAAACAATTGCAAAATTATTTAAATACCTTAAAAATGGATTTGGTTGTTTTTTCGGGCCATTAATTAATACTTCGGTTTGTCATCGATGCCCCGTGCCGCAGGTCCCGGCAGGGCATGTACAAAATGACCGGTTCACCCGGACAATTCCGACAGCTCCCACCTCTCCGGGATATCCGACATCTCTGAGATATTCGACAACTTCAACAAATCCGACAGCTCAGTTCTTCGAGATATCGGCTATGAACTCCTCGATTCTCTCAACCGCTTTCATGAGGTCGTCGCGTGATGTCGCATAACTGCAGCGGAGATGGTCTTTACCGGCGTCTCCGAAGACTGAACCCGGAACCACGGCGACATGGTGCTCCTTTAAGAGCCTCTCGGCAAAGACCTCGTCCGAGAGTCCGAACTCGCTGATATTGGGGAAGGCATAGAAAGCGCCGCTGGGCATATGCGTCTTTAATCCCGCCCTGTTAAGTCCGTTTACGAAGAGATTCCTCCTTACTCTGAACTCCTGAACCATCTCCTTACAGGCGTCCATGCCGTTCTTCAGTGCCTCGATACCCGCATACTGGGCGCCGGTGGGCGCGGAAAGCATGACATACTGGTGAATCTTGAGGATTTCGGATGCGATATCTTTGGGTGCGCAGAGGTAACCCAGACGCCAGCCCGTCATGGAAAACGCCTTCGAGAATCCGTTGATTGTGATTGTTCTCTCCCAAAGTTCGTCGACGGACGCCGCCGCCGTCTTCAGACCGTCATAGGTGAGTTCGGTGTAAATCTCATCGCTTACGAGGAGGAGATCATTGTCGACGACGACATCGGCGATTGCCTTATAGTCCTCCTTAGACATGACCGCTCCCGAAGGATTGTTCGGGAAGTTGCAGAGCAGGACCTTTGTCTTCGGCGTTATCTTCTCCTGGATTGCCTCCGGCGTCAGCCTGAACTTGTCTTTCTCAAGGCAGGGGACCTGAACGGGTCTGCCGCCGGCGAGCATGACATTGGAGCAGTATGCGATATATGAGGGGTCGGCGACAAGGACATCGTCGCCGGGGTCGACAACGCCGCGGATTACGATATCCAGCGCTTCCGAGGCGCCGCTGGTGACTATCATCTCGTTGCGGTAATCGTAAGAGACGCCGAAGGACTCCTCGAGATATCTCTGTATCTCCTGACGAAGTTCCAGAAGACCGGTGTTCGAGGTGTATGCCGTCTGTCCCTGCTCGATTGAGCGAATCGCCGCTTCTCTTATGCTCCACGGCGTATCGAAATCCGGTTCGCCGACTCCGAGCGAGATGACGTCGTCCATCTCCTGAGCGATGTCAAAGAACTTGCGTATGCCCGACGGAGGTATGGAGCGAACTCTTTCCGAACAAAAATTCCTCATATTTTACCTCCTTACAGCGAATACGGCAACCTCTCGCCGCTCTTGCGCTCAAAGTATTCTATACCGTTGTCCTTGTAGGTCTTCATGATGAGGATTGTTCCCGTCTCGCGCACATGTTCGAGCGGGGCTATCTGCTCGGCAACAAAGCGGGTTATCTCATGGATGTTTTTGCCGACGACGAGGAGTTCAAGGTCGTATGCTCCGCTGATCAGACGGAGCGACTTAACCTGCCTGTGCCTTGCGAGTCTCTCGGCTATCTTGTCGTATCCGAAATCCCTCTCGGGAGAGACTTTCAGCTCGACGATTGCGGCGACTACGCCTTCGCCTGCCTTCTCCCAGTCGACACATGCCGTGTATTTTTGAATTATTCTGTCTTTTTCAAGAACTTCAATGCGACTCAGAAGCTCTTCTTTGGTTAAATCGACCATATCCGCAAGTGATTCCACGGGCACTTTGCAGTCTTCCTCGAGAAGAGTCAGAATTAGTCTGTCCTTGTCGTCCATATTGTAACTATATTTTATCTCATATGCCTTAATATATCGCGGTTACATATGAGGTTATATATCGAGGTTATATATCGCGGTTATCAGAACGGCGTTCTGAAACGTGACATATTTATGCGGCTTAAGCGCTCTTCGTCGAAATTTTCGTCCTCGAGGATTGTGCTTTTGATTCCGCCGGTTCCGGGACCGAATGACATCTCCTTTGTTCTGCCGTATCTGCCTCTGGAGACTACACGGGTGTTGATGACGCCGAGCATCTGGAGTTCGGAGATGAGGT
>JAFPWZ010000085.1 GCA_017412625.1 Methanomicrobium sp. | reverse complement strand
TTTTTCATCCTTTCAGATCCGATGTTTCTCACCGGTTTTGAAGATACGTTTCACTTCGGCACACTGATTCTATCGACTTTGTTTAAATCTAAAGGAATTAGCGGTTAATAAATAAATTTCCGCATTATCAGTACCAACGTCGGAACCGACACTCCCATCCGAGTGATTTCGGCTCTCCATCAGAAGAAATTCGAGGAAACAATATTGGACTTTATCGGTAATAAAGTACGTTGTTTCCTACTTATACAGCGGACTTTTTCTGCTCTCGGCATTCTGCCGAATCTTTGAGCAATCCACGATATTTTGAATTTCTGCCTTGTTACGCTCGTTTTTCACAGAAGTTATTCCGTGGCTTGGGGCGTAATCATTTCAGCCTTATTATGTTGGAGTGTGGCGTATATAATGTTTGTCAATTACGGCACAGGGACACCCAAGACATCCCATGAGATGATACGCACCCGCGCATAACCGCAAAATCGCGCGGGACACTGCGGGCGGAGAATCGGAGTATGCAATCTGCTCAAATCATCAAATATATCGATAAGGAAACTTGATACTTATACACATGATTCTGCTTATGGTATGTCTGATATGCCTTCTGCTGGGCTATCTGATCTACGGAAAATTTACCGAGAGCATGATCCTGCCGTTAAAAAAATCGACTCCCGCAATCGCGCACCCCGACGGCATGGACTACGTCCCCATGTCGGGAATGAAGAACCATCTCATCGAACTGCTCAATATTGCGGGAACAGGTCCCATATTCGGTGCACTGATGGGTGCCAAATGGGGACCGATAGTTTTCATCTGGATTGTCGCCGGCTGTATCCTCGGCGGCGCCGTCCACGATTATATGAGCGGCATGATGTCCGCCCGCAATGACGGCAAATCGACATCCTACCTCATACGTCATTACATCGGTGAGAAAGCGAGATACCCCATACTCATCCTGATTATCTTCGTCATGATCATGGTAACGGCGACCTTCGCAAGAAGCGCAAGCGATCTTCTCTCCGACATAACCGGAATCCCCTCGATGATCTGGATTATCTTCATACTGTTATATTTCCTCATATCGACAGTCCTCCCCATCCACAAGGTTATCGGGAGAATCTACCCCGTTTTCGGCGTGATCCTCATCCTTATGGCGGTAATCGTCATAGGCGGTCTGGCGCTGGGAAATTACGCCTTCCCGACATTCACACTTGAAAACCTCAACCCCGCGGGTCAGGAGTTCTTCCCCGACATGCTCATCACGGTCGCCTGCGGCGCAATCTCGGGATTCCACGCGACTCAGGCACCCATGACTGCCAGATGCATTCAGGACGAGAGGGACGGAAGAAAGGTGTTCTACGGCGCAATGATCGTCGAATCGGTCATCGCACTCTTCTGGGCAACCGCAGCACTGGCATTCTATGCCGGCACAGCCGCTCTGGCGGATGCACTGAGTGCCGGAGGCGCCTCGGGCGTTGTATACGAGATCGCCGTCGGTGTCGCAGGTCCCGTCGGCGGACTGCTTGCGGTCATCGGCGTCATAATCTGCCCGATAACTTCGGGAGACACCGCACTCAGAAGCTCCAGACTCATGATACAGGATGACAGGAACTACGATTCCTCGAAGATCAGAAACGGCCTCATGATCACCGCCGTTCTGATGATGCCCATCATCTTCCTCTGCTCGATAGACTTCTCAGTCCTCTGGAATTACTTCTCATGGCTCAATCAGACCCTGGCATGCCTCGTCCTCTGGACAGCCACGGTCTTCATAATATCCTACAGAAAGAAGGTCAAATATGCGCTCATCACGGCACTGCCCGCCGTATTCATGACCATGGTGGTATCGAGCTTCATCCTTCACTCCCGTCTCGGACTCGGGCTTGATTACGTAACGTCGCTTGTTGCGGGAGTCATCATCACGGCAGCAATCACGCTTATATTCGTGAAATACTTCATAGCGGACAAAAGGGCATATACGATGGAATGACCGATGTTTCGTAAACGTCGGTGTAAACGCAGGACAAAAAATACGATTGGAAAAATACGATTTGTGACGAAGGCACGGAGATACGGGAGAACGGGATACGTCTTATTGACGTCTAACAGAAATTGCCGATAAGCTCTCCCATGCCTTCGTCGGCATCATCATCGGCATCCTCTTCGGAATTCTCAGAATCACCGTCCGCGGGAACGGTCTGCTCATCCGGCTTCTCACCGGAATCCTCACCCGATTTTGCTTTGGACTTTGAACGCTTACGCGGCTTTCCCTTCGCAGACTTCTTTTCCGGCTCTTCCTCATCGGCATCGTCGAAGAACTCGTCACTCGGCAGAGTAACGAAGATATCGCCGTAGAACTCCTCCTGATACAAAACCAGCCTGCCGTCGAGCATGAGAAAGAGAAGCGGCAGATAGACCGAGCGCAGATCCGTATTCATATCCTCGCAGAGCGCCCGCAACCCGACCTTCTCTCCGTTGGGCGCAAGTTTGCCGTAGGAAGAGAAAACGCGGGCGGCATCATCCGCGAAATCCTCTTCATGCGCAATCGAGACAACATCCTCGGCCTCGAAGAAGACCGCATCCCCGAGATTCGACCTCCTCTGGCGGCGGCGAAACATCTTCTCGGCGGTCTTCAGCTGCTTGATAAGCTCGTAAAGAGTAACGGGGCGCTTCCTGTGATCCTTCCTCTTAATGCGCCTCTGAATCTCGCGCTCGAAACGATCAATGGGGTTTGCCGAAGCCTCGTCGTCCGAAAAATCGTCAAAACCGTCGCCGAATCCGCCGAAATCATCCTCTTCGGACTCGGGGGGCTCCTCGGGCTCCTCCATGAAATCGGACTTCATCCTCAGAAGACTCGACGCAAAAAAGAGAGTCCTGCCCGAGATCTTAAGATCCAGCTTCTTCATCCTGTCGAGCTCGGACAAAAAGCGGTCGGTAACCTCGATAATATCAATATTCCAGGGATCGATAGCGCCCGACTCCGCCATCTTCAACAGAATCTCAACCGGTTCCTCATCCATTGCTCTTTACACCGGTAACATAAGTGGACTTGTCGGGTCTGATGGTAACGCCTATCATCCTGTCGGAACGATCGATGGTCGGACGCCTCAGAGAGACGCAGATGGTCTGCGCATTCGCGGACAACTCCGCAATCATCGTCGAAACGCGCTCGACATTGGAGCCGTCCAGCATCATATCGATCTCATCGAGAGCGTAGAAAGGCGCGGGAATATACTGCTGAATCGAGAAGATAAACGCAAGCGTGGTCAGCGACTTCTCTCCTCCCGAGAGAGCCGAGAGAAGATGGACCTTCTTGTCGCGGGGCTGAACAGCAAAGGTCATGCCGCCGCTGAACGGATCGGACGGATTCTCAAGGACGAGACTGCCCTGACCCTCGGTCAGTCTGGCGAAGATCTTCCTGAAATTCTTGTCTATCGCATTGAAAGCCTCGGTAAACGTATCGAACTTCATCTTCTCGTAATGCTCGATACGCTCGAGAATATTGGCGCGCTCCTTCGAGAGAACCTCCTTCTTCTCCTTCTTCTCGACAACGCGCTCGCTCGTCCTCTCGTATTCCTCGATAGCGAGCATATTGACGGCGCCGATCTTCTTAATCTCCTTCTCGGACTTCTCTATGCCCGCGGTTATCTCCGCAAGCGTCATATCGGTCTCGATATCGCCCGCCTGCCCGCGAAGCTCCTCAATCATGCCCGTAAGAGTCGTCTTCCTCTCGGCAAGCGCGGTTGTCGCAAGCTTAAGCCTCTCGCTCTCGCCGTCGATCTCAATAACGCGCTTCTCCTCGGCATAGAGCTTGTCGCGTGCCTCCGACTGCTTCTTCTGAAGCGCCTTCAGTTCCTCCGAAGAACTGTCGATCTCGCTCTGGAACTTCTTTACCTCGGCCTCGGCCGCCGTAATTTCGCCGCGCAGCGAGACAATCTCATCGCCCGCCGACTTGATCTCGGCATCGACGCCGGCCCTCTCTTCCTTCAGCTCTTCAAGGCGGTTTACGTAGTGCTTCTTCTCCCTCTGCGCATCCTGAATCGCGAAATCCTTCTTGTTGAGCCTGCCCTGCGAATCTTCGACCTGCCTCTTTATGCTGTCATACTGCTCGGTCAACTCGGGAATTCCCGTATTCGCAAGCTCGTGCTTGAGTTTGTCGCTCTCGGAGGTCACCTTTTCGATATCCTTCCCGACAGCCTCGAGCTCATCCTCAATCTCGGCAAGCCTCTTACTGCCCGACTTAACCTCCTCGGCCATCTCCTCGCGTCTCTTCGAGATGGTGACTTTATCTTCGTTAAGCTCCTCGATGCGGCGCGTATTCTCTTTTATGAGGAACTCGGTCTGATAAAGGGTATCCGTAATCTCGGTGCGTCTCTTTCTCTTCTCGTCGCCCTCAACGGTAAGCCTCGAGACCGCATTCTCAAGCGTGCTCTGCTCCTGCGACAGCCTTGCCATCTCGGCGCGAATCTTCTCGACCTCGTTATCGGCGGAAACGCCGAACATCGCAAGATTGCGGTTCTGAGAACCGCCCGTCATCGCACCCGCCTTCTCCACGATATCGCCGGCAAGCGTGACCATTCTGTACTGACCGATCATCTTTCTGGCGGTATTCAGGTCCTTTACGACAACGGTAGTTCCGAAGATGTACCTGAAGACCACATCGTAAAGCGGGTCGTAATCGAGCAGATTCACGGCATAATCGATAATGTCGCGGTTCTTAAGCGGCGGCAGCTCGGGTGCGCGCAGCTTGTTCAGCGGCAGGAAGGTTGCCCTTCCCAGAGAGTTGTCCTTGAGGTATCTGATGCCGTCGGCGGCGACCTGATCGCTCTCGCAGACCACATTCTGCATCCTTCCGCCAGCCGCCGTCGATAAAGCGACGGCATACTCCTGCGGCGCTTTTCCGAGCTGTCTTACCGTGCCGTAAACGCCGTCCATTCCGAGAATAGCCTCAAGTCCGCGCCCTCCGGGACCGCCCGAAGCCCTCTGCTGAGCTTCCAGATTCATCAGGTCGCGTTCATACCTGCGATACTCGGACTGGATCTTCTCAAGCGCGTTCTTATTCTCGAAGAGTTTGGATTCGGTCTTTGAGATCTCGCTGTCGATAAGGCTCTTCTCCGCATTCAGAGAATCGACAAGCTTGCGCCCCTCCTCGAGGGGACCCGACTTCTCACTAATCTCGGCATCAATCTTTTCCAGGGTCTCCTCAAGCCTGCTCTTCTCTTCCGTGCGCAGACGGCTCTTCTCAATCAGAAGACCCTGCTCTTTGAGAATATCGGATTTGGCGTCTTTTTTTTCGTCGAGAGCGGACATGAGCTCAAAGAGTTTCTCGCGGGCACCCTCGATACTGCTGCTCTTCTCGTCCAGCGTCTTCTTGACATTCGTCATATCCGCGGTAAGCGAAGCAAGCTCCATACTGAGATTGGAACGATCTATCGAGAGATTTCTGAGATTGTCCGTCAGTTCGCCGATCTTCGTCTCAGTCCTCTTCAGATCGCCGAATAACTTGTCAATCTGGCTCTTTTTGGTCACTTTGAGTTCTTCGAGCCTTGCGATATTCTGCTTTGCAAGGCTTATCTTACCCTTTGACTCCTCAATCGCGGCAAGAAGTGCGCGGTATTCGTCACCGCTCTTGGAATTAATCTCGGCATCGAGGGACGAGATTTCATTGCGGAGATTCTCGATGTTCTCTTCCGCGGCTGCTCTGTCATCGTTGAGCTTGAAGAGTTTTGCCTCCTGATCCGCCTCGAGAGTGGCGATTCCGAGCAGCTCCGCCTCACAGTCGCGGAGTTTCGCGGCGGAGAGACAGCTGTTGTAATACTCGAGTTTTGCGGAGAGTTCCCTGTATTTTTCAGCCTGCGCCTTCTCGGTCTCAAGCTCGGAGAGACGTTTCTCAAGTTCGGCGAGGAGAAGTTCCTCCCTCTCGATTCTGTCGCGGACAATGTCGAGCTCGGATAAAGACTGCTCCTTTTTCTTGTCGAACTCGGAGACGCCCGCAATCTCGTCGATAATCTTGCGGCGTTCGCCGTCGCTCATCTCTATGATTCGGGTAATGTCGCCCTGCATCACCACATTGTAACCCTCGGATTTTATTCCGAATTTGGCGAGATACTCGACGACATCGCTCTGCTTGCACGGGCGGTCATTGATGTAATTATAACTGTAATAGCCGTTTGCCGTTCTCTTTATTCTGCGGCGAATCTTGGTATTGTCCGAGAATGTGATGGATACTTCCGCGGAGTTGCGGTTTGTGTTGAGGTTAATGAGGTCGGTGAGTTTCTCGGCTCTGAGACCGCGTGCGCCCGAGAGCGTCAGGCAAAAAAGGATACTGTCGATTATATTACTCTTTCCGGAACCGTTGGGTCCCGAAACTACGGTAAATCCTTCACAGAAAGGAATTTTGGTTTTTTTACCAAAAGACTTGAAATTATCGATTTCCAGTTCGGTAATATACACTTGACCGTCTTCCCCGTATCAGTTGTGTAATCCGTCAGAAATACACATCAATATCGGGCATCAGATATCGACATGTCATGCGACGTTAAAGCCGCGGGTTGCAGCCCCGCAGGATACGACGCCGCACGGCACCCGTATCGTGATACGCCGTTGCACCGTTGCAACAGTGCACTTGTTATTTTGCGATTGAACTCAGTTGCGCCTTCTCTTGACCTCGACGGCGTCATCGTCGTCGGCGTAGATTAGCGGTCTTCTGTCGGCCTCGCGACCTCCGCTTACACGCGGCTGTCTGGCGGCGGCGCGGTGATCGGCCACAATCATGTCTTCGCCGAACTTTGCCTCGCGCTTCATTGTGCCGTCGGGCTGGATGATAAGGACCTCTTCCTCCTTATCTTCGGCAGGTATTTCCTCGACTTCCTGAACCGCGGGCGCCGGCGCACTGCGTGCCGCTTTCTCCGCCGACCTGCGCTCCGCCGCAACCTTGGGCGACTCGACAACAGGATACTCGCGACCCTTTTCCGCCTTCTCGGATGAGACGGCTCTCTTCTCTGCAGGCTCTTCCTCAACGGCTTTCGCAAGTTTCTGGACCCATGCCTTCAGATCGAACATCTCGGCGGTAAGTCCGCGGACAAGCCCTTCAATCTCTTTAACCTCGCGTTCCAGCTTAACCATCCTCTCTTCGCTGACAGGATTGCTGACATTGTAGTTGTGTATATTTTCTCTGAGCATCTGAATCTCCCTTTCCTTCTCCTGAACAAGATGTTCAAGATCTCTGAGTTTTGCATCGCTGTTTACGGTATCCATCTTTACTCCCCGTTTTAAAGATAAGCAATTATGATCTTTAATAATAATCATATGGTTAAACGTGTTTTTAATTGTTTTCAGTCTTTTTCTGCCGACCCGCTTTTTTTCACGCAAAAATACCGCGCCTGCGGACTGCCGGCGGACTCTCGCAGCGGGGGTGCGGGGGCTGCGGGGGGTGCGAGTGAGTAACACGGCACAATAACGCAGTACAATAAAATAGTATAACTTCTTTAAAGACCAAGTAATCTGATATGTCAGATCTTGCACAACATGATCCCGAAATCTTTGCACTTATCGAGAAAGAATACGGACGTCAGGTAAACGGTCTGGAGCTTATCGCATCCGAGAACGTAGTCAGCAAATCCGTCCTTGAAGCGGTCGGATCCATTCTCACGAACAAATACGCCGAAGGATACCCCGGAAAGCGTTACTACGGCGGATGTGAGTTCCACGACGTCATCGAAAACCTTGCACGCGACCGCCTCTGCAAACTCTTCAATGCAACGCATGCAAACGTTCAGGCAGTCTCGGGAAGTCAGGCAAATCAGGAAGTCTATTTTGCGGTAATGCAGCCGAAAGACAGGATGATGAGTCAGGATCTGTCACAGGGAGGACACCTCTCGCACGGATCGCCCGTAAACATCACGGGTAAACTCTACGAGGTCACCCACTACGGCGTCGACAAAGAGACGGAAACTCTGGACTACGCCCAGATTGCCGAACAGGCACGCCAAATAAAGCCGAAGATGATCGTCTGCGGCGCCAGCGCATACCCGAGAACCATCGACTTCAAGGCATTCAAGGAGATTGCCGAGGATGTCGGCGCATACTGCACGGCGGATATCGCACATATCGCAGGTCTCGTTGCCGCGGGCGAACACCCCACACCCGTAGGCATCGTTGATTTCACCACGACAACGACTCACAAGACACTCCGCGGTCCACGCGGAGGTGCCATCATGACCACGGACGACGAACTCGGAGTCAGGATCGACAGGTCGGTCTTCCCCGGAACTCAGGGCGGTCCGCTCATGCACGTAATCGCAGGAAAGGCGGTCTGCTTCAGGGAGGCACTCACGCCGGACTTCAAGGCATATGCAAAACAGATTGTCAAAAACTCAAAGAAGATGGCGAAAGTCCTCATGGACGAAGGTTTCACCCTTGTCTCCGGCGGCACCGACAACCATCTCCTGCTCATGAACCTATCAACCATGAAAGACGCGACAGGAAAGCACATCACGGGACTTGAAGCCGAGACCTTCCTCGGACAGGCGGGAATCACCGTCAACAAGAACACGATTCCGTCCGAAAAACTCAGTCCGTTCGTAACCTCGGGTCTCAGAATAGGAACTCCCGCAGTTACCTCACGCGGAATGAAAGAGGACGACATGGAAAAGATAGCGCTTTGGATCTCACGCGTCCTCAAGGACGTCGCAAAGGACAGAAGTTCAAAGACCGAGATCAACGCGGTTAAGAAGGAAGTTACGGAATTCGCGGCAAAATTCCCGTTGTATCCAGAAGTCAACTGAAGTTAACTGAAAACAGATACGATATCATGATAATCGACGGAAAAGCAGTCTCCGAAAAGATTCTGGCGGCAGTATCCAAAGAGGTTGCGGACTCGGGTCTGACCCCCTGTCTGGCAACCGTCATCGTGGGCGACGACCCCGCATCCCAGATGTATGTGAGAATGAAGCACAAGGCATGCGAGAGAGTCGGAATCAAGTCCGTTGGCGTTGTCCTGCCCGGCACTTCGACGACACAGGAAGTCGTGAACGCGGTTGCAAAGCTCAACGCCGATGACTCGGTTCACGGAATCCTCGTCCAGCTGCCGCTTCCAAACGGCATAGACACCGAGGCGGTCATCGAATCCGTCTCACCCGAGAAGGATGTCGACGGTTTCCACCCCTACAATATCGGTCAGCTCTTCAGCGGCAGACCGAAGTTTGTCCCCTGCACGCCGGGGGGCATCATGACGCTCCTTGCGGAATACAAAATAGATACCAAAGGAAAGAAAGCCGTTGTCGTCGGGCGCTCCGTGGATGTCGGAAGACCGATGGCGGCTCTGATGATAAACGCGGACGCGACCGTAACGGTCTGCCACTCCAAGACAGAGAATCTTGCCGATGAGATGAGAAAGGCGGATATTCTCATAAGCGCAATCGGCAGGGCGAAGTTTGTAAAGCCCGACATGGTTAAGGAGGGCGCGGTTCTCATCGATGTGGGCATCAATCAGGACGAGAACGGCAAACTCTGCGGCGATGCCGATTTCGAAGCCGTAAAGGATAAAGTAAGTGCAATCACACCCGTGCCGGGCGGCGTCGGACCCATGACGATTGCCACCCTCATGCAGAATACTCTGAAAGCGGCACGCATCCTCTCCGAAAACTGAAATATCAACCACGGAAAACAACCGCACAATAATTCTTTTTTTACAGCCATATTCGCAATCCCTCAACCCATCGGGGCATTCCGATAGCTTATAAAATGCGGGGCAACATACCACTAAGCCATGCGGATATGCAGAATCGGTAATTTCGAAGTCGGCGGAGATGCGCCGGTAAGGCTCATGGGTATCATAAACTGCAGCCCCGAATCCTTCTTCTCGGGGTCTTATGTGCCTGTCGGCAATATCTACGAAGAGGCATGCAGATTCATGGATGCGGGCGCCGACATGATAGATCTGGGTGCGAGGAGCACGGCGCCGAACTCGAGAATCATTACCGAAGCGGAAGAGATTGAGCGCCTGAATGCCGCATTAAACGAACTTTCGGGAAGCGGCATCCCCGTATCCGTGGATACCATGTATCCGCAGGTCCTTGCCGAATGCATAAAGCACGATATCGACTGCATTAACGACATTCACGGACTCTGCAATACCGATTACGCAAAGATTGCCGCCGACAGCGGACTGCCGGCAATACTGATGGCGACTTACAGCATCCCCGGCGACCCCGCGGGCTTTGACTCGGTCATGGGCGCACTCGAGATAGTCCTCGAGAGAGCGGAGCTCTTCGGCATCGACAATCTTATCCTCGACCCCGCCATCGGAAAATGGACACCGGAGCGCACTGTCGAGGACGACTGGGAACTGTGCAGACGCTTTGACGAATTTAAGGAATTCGAGAGACCGCTTCTTGCCGCAGTCTCGAGAAAGACCTTCATCGGCAGACTTCTCGACAAAAACCCCGAAGACAGACTCTTCGGAACACTTGCGGTCACATACGACATTCTGAAGAAAGGGGCATCCATTGTCCGTGCACACGATGTTGCGGCTACACGCGACCTCATAGACGTATTCGAGAAGGTTGAGCAGCGCGGATAAATGATAACAATCAACAGATAACAACCGATTTTATAACAATCACTTCTATAACAACCACTTTTATAACAATCACTTTTTTTCAATATCTACGGTTTATTTGAGTTTTATCGGGCTGTATCAGAATCTTTTTTCATGAGTAAATCAGATTGATAGATTGAGTATAATGGGCAGTTCGTTTCAGGTTTTTGGAATAAAGACAAAGATTCTCGTCCCGGGCGACGACATCTCGCGAATAATCGTCGATAATGCAAAGGCGATCGAAGGTCTGGGAGGGGGCATCGCCGACGGCGACATCGTGGTCCTTGCCGAGAGCGCTCTTGCAACCACGGAAGGCGGCACAGTGACTCTCTCGGAGATTACCCCCTCGAAGAAAGCTCTCGAATACGGCGAAAAATACCGTATCGACGCCCGCCTTGCCGAGGTTGTCATCTCTGAGAGCGACGAGGTCGTGGGCGGCATCCCGGGTTTCCTCCTCTGCCTCAAGAACGGCACTCTCCTCCCCAATGCCGGCATAGACGCCTCGAATGCGCCTGCCGGAAAGGTCGTCAAACTTCCGAAAGACCCGGATGCCAGCGCGGAAAGGGTCAGAAAAGAGATTCAACAGCTTACGGGCAAAAAGACCGGCGTGCTCGTCATCGACTCCCGCACCCATGCCATGCGGCTGGGGTGCAGCGGCATTGCGATAGGGTGCAGCGGAATGGATGCAATAACCGACGAACGCGGCAAACGCGACCTTTACGGTCACGAACTTGAGGTCACGCGCCGTGCAATAGGCGACGATATCGCCTCCGCCGCCGAACTCGTTCTGGGGGAGTCGGACGAATGCACACCCGTGGCAGTGGTCCGCGGTCTCTCGCAGTTCATCTCCGATAACCGCGGCATAGAATCGATTGAGCCGTCGGAGTGCTTATTTATGGGAACGGCGATGAACGCCGACTCTTCCCTTTTCAATAGAAAGTGAGTAACCCAATTCCTCAAGATATTTTTTCGAGCGGCTTTTGACACCGCCGTGAATGAGAACTTCGGTAAGGTCTTCTTCCTCGTCGATATCGGTTGAAAGCCTGAAAGAATCGATTACCTCGACGCTCTTACCGAAACTTTCGGCGACAGCCAGATGGTCGAGGAAGCTTGCGCCGTAGAAATCGGCACGGAACTTCTGCGGGTCTTTTATGAATATAGAGTTGGTTCCCCCGCCGCGTCCGGGCGCTATGGCGATATCGGCGTCTGTGGAGAGCATTTTTCGGACGGCATCGGCGTTGAGCAGTGCGATATCCGTCATCATGAGCAGAACGGGCTCGTGAAGTGTCGAAAAATACTCGTTCAGCGCTTCGTTAAGACCCAGATCCAGAACGACCGTCTCCGCACCCGCGACGCTGTAAGGACGCGTCGAGAGAAGAACGGGACTGCATCCCCCCTCCCTGAGCGCATTGACAACGTCGCTCAGCATTGCGGCGGTAAACTCCTCTCTTTCGGATTCGGAGAGAAGATTGGAGAGACGTGTCTTCGGATTTACGGGTCGGAACGGTATGACTGCCTTTACTGTCGCCTTTACTGTCATTTGTATGAGATTGGTAACCGACCGATAAAAAGGATTGTAAAAGATTCGCTAAAAGTTCACACGTATTATCCGATTTCCGCGCAGAGACCGTGCACGGACGGACCTAATCCTCGCCAAATCCTGCGCCCAATCCATCGTCTAATCCTGCGCTTAATCTGCGCATAATATTATCATCTCTCACTCGTACCTTATGGTATGAAATCAGTCTCTCTGATAACGGCACTGGCGATTCTGGTGATCTTTGCCGCCGCCATATCCGCGGGATGCACGCAGAATGCGCCTGCGTCACAGGTAACCGCGGATACGCAGGCACCGTCGGTAATTCAGCCGACCGCAACCGCGACCGTTGAAGTGCCGACAGAGAAACCGACCGCGACCGAGGCAATATCAACACCGACCCCGACAACCGCACCGGCAGTGCAGAGCACGACACCTGCGCCTTCCGCGACTGCAACGACTGTGTCCGCGTCAAACGCCGGCAGGGTCATCTATGATGAGAGAAAAGGTGTCCCGATAGGAAATGCACTTGCAATCAAATTCGACGAGAATCTGGATATACCGTTCCTGCAGAAAGGCGAGAAATACCTCTTCGAAGTTCAGTGCACCAAACCCGTGAACATTCTCTTCATGCAGATGACCGAGTATGACGCAAATGTCTATACGCCGCCGAAGTGGGACTCGCTCAAGGGCGAATGGAAATATAACGGCAAGATGACGAAGCAGTTTGACAATACCCTTCAGAAGACATTCGAGGTTACCATCCCGCGTATAGGCAAATACTGCCTCTTTATCGACGCCAGAAACACGGACAACGACGTGCTCATAGAGAGGGAGTCGGTAGCGGCGGACATCAGGATAACGAGGCTGAACTGAAAAACCGAATATAGCGGGAACAAACCCGACGGGGACGAACACAACGACAAAACCGAGATCATGAGCCCGTATGAACATCTCTCCGAATCGGCACTCTCCGAGAGGCAGAAAGAGATAGTAAGTTCCGTCACGGATTCTTTGAAGGACCTTAGCTATGTCGCGGCGGTATACCTCTTCGGTTCGTATGCGAAGAATACCCATACGCCGTATTCCGATATCGATATAGGTGTCATTCTGCACGAGCCCGCAAGCCAGTGGCAGTACGAGAAGGCGGGTCAGTTTGCGTCGGAACTCATAGATGTCGAGATCTTCAACCGCATGCCAATTGAGATAAGGAATGCCATCGTATCCGAGGGTATCCTCCTCTACTGCCGCGACGAAGAATACCTCTCCGAGATAATCAGAGAGACCGTAAGGGAATACTCGGTGGGCAGACCCTATGTCGCCGAGCAGAAAAAGGTCGCGGGCGGTTTCGTCCGCTATGTCCCCGATAAGAAAGAGAGACTCGTATCGGCGATTGCAAAGATAAAGCAGTATTACACGGAGTATTCGGCGATAACCGCCGAAGGTATCCCGAAGCGCGAGGATTTCATGCGGTATCACTCGGTATCCATGATAATGTTTGCAATCATAAACATGTCCTTCAGCATCGGCGAAGAGGTGATTCTGCTTCGAAAACTTCAGCATCCGAAGTCGCACCGCGATATTTTCAAAATCCTTCACAACGCAGGCATCATATCGGAAGACCTGCGGGACGAGATGACTTCGCTTGTCTTCTACCGCAATCATTTCGCTCATCAGTATTCGGCAATCGAGGAGGCTGACCTTTACTCAATCGCGGATAAGATGGACTCCGTCCTCGAATACGTGGACATTATGACCAAAGCAGGTCTGAAATAACTTTTGAACGGTTTAATAATTGAAAGAATGATATTCCTTGCTTATTAAACCATAAAAATTGAATTTTTTATTTATTTTCTGAAGAATAACTGGCAGTGGCAGCATCCGTCCGCCGCAATCTCTTCCTCGTGGAATGCGCACGGGCAGATATTTACCTTATCCTTCTCTTTGTCGCCGCTTCTGACTCTGCACGGGCAGTATTCCTCGCCGTATTTGGTCTTTAAGCGTGCAAGTCCCTTAAGGATCGTCTCAAGGTGTTTGGCGTCGGGATTGAGTTTATAGCCCTTCTTTTCGGCATATTCCGTGCAGCGCTTTCTGATATCTTCAACAAGTGCATTCAATTCGGCATTTTCCGCATTTTCCGTCATTTTTACGCTCCGTCACCTGAAAAATGTAAAATAAATTCTTACTCCCCCTTCGATTCAAGATAGTGAATCATGGAGTCAAAGACCTTCTTTCCGTCCGTGGAAATCAGATGATCCTCGGATGCCCTCTCGGGATGCGGCATCATCAGAAGGACATTGTCCTTACATCCGCCGAGGACGCCGGTGATATTATCCGTGCAGCCGTTGGGGTTTGAAGCCGCATCGACATTGCCCTTTTCGTCGCAGAACTTGAAGGCAATCTTATTCTCCGCCTCAAGTTTTGCGATATCCGCGGGGGTTGCGATATAGCGTCCCTCTTTGTGCGCAATCGGGATCTTTATGACCTCGCCGAGCCTGAAGCGGTTGGTAAACGGCGACGTATTGTTGAGAACCTTCAGGTGCACGCCGCTGCAGATGAACTTGGGATACTCGTTCATGGTGAAAACGCCCGGAACGAGTTTTGCCTCGGCACCTATCTGAGCGCCGTTGCAGATACCCAGAACGAGACCCCCGGCGGCGGCATGCTTCACGACATCATCCATAATCGGCGTTCGTGCCGCAATCGCACCCGCACGCAGATAATCGCCGTATGAGAAACCGCCGGGTAGAATAACGGCATCGTACTTCTTCTTAAGACCGTCTTTGTACCAGACCAGATCGGTATCGACGCCGCAGACATCGGATGCGACATGTAATGCATCGCGGTCGCAGTTGCTTCCTCCAAACTGAAGAACAGCAAATCTCATGCTTTTTTGACCTCAATCGTATAACTGTGGATAACAGGGTTTGCCAGAAGTCTCTCGCACATCTCGGCAGCCTTTGCCTTCGCCGCATCCGCATTCTCGGCATCGATACCGATCTCAAAGAATTTGGCGGTGTTTAAGTATTCGCTCTTCATACCGAGACTTGAAAGCGCATGCGAAATTGCCTTTGCTTCGGGGCTGAGCATCCCGCCTTTCAGCTTGATTACAACATTAACATCGAATAACATTATTTCACGTTCTCCTTCTTCCAGTTCATTATCTTCTCGACGACCTTGGCGTATGCCGTCATCACATCGCCCTTGTCAAAGCGGTAGACATCCTTATCGAAGGACTCCTTTGTGACCTTGTCCCACAGGCGCATCGAGTCCATGCTGATCTCGTCGCCGAGGATGATCTCGCCGCCGCACTTGCCGAACTCAATCTTGAAGTCGACGAAGATGAGTCCCAGTTCGTCAAAGAAGTCGTAGAGAAGTTTGTTTATCTTATGGGTAATCTCTTTAATCTCGGCAAGCTCCTCTCTTGTGACAAGCCCGAGAGCGACTATGAGATCATCGTTGACCGACGGGTCGCCTCTCTCGTCATCCTTGTAGTCCGTTACGATTACGGGCGGATTTAAGATCTGTCCCTCTTTGAACGGGAGTTTCTTTACGATAGAACCGGCGGCGACATTGCGCGCAATGACTTCGAGCGGGATCATCTCCAGCTTCTTTACGAGCATGGTGTGATCGTCCAGCATCTTTATGAAGTGGGTCTTTACCCCGTTCTTCTCGAGATAATCGAAGAAGAATGCCGATACGGCCGCATTGTATGCACCTTTTCCGGCGAAACTGTCTTTCTTCACACCGTTGAATGCGGTCATGTCGTTTCTGAATAAAGAGATTAATTCGTCCTCTTTATCCGTTTTGTAGATTGATTTTGCCTTTCCGACGTAGATTGGTTCTCCGAGTTCCATATGTGTTCATCCCGTGAATCTTTGCTATATTTATTTCGCACGCTGATTGATAGTAATTTGTGTGTAAACTTTGGTGACCATGGTTAATACAGATAACCATTACGATAACCGCTATCCGCACGGCAGGTCCCGACAGGTATCGTCATGTATCTGCATGTATCGGCATCTATCTGCATGTATATGCATGACATGTATCTGCATGTACGGGCGGATATCGCAGGCAACCGCATAACCGTAACGGGCAGCCTGACGGGCAGATACGTCACTGCCTGCCGTTTCTCTTCGAAATATCGCGGTTGAGTTTATCAATGATACCCGCAAGTCCGGGATCGTACCAGCCCTTATCGATATATTTCTGATAGATGCAGAGCCGCTCGCAGAGCCTGCGGTCTTTTCCGACAATGCCTGCAAGTTCCTCTATCTCCGGCCACGGATGCTCGGGATTGACATAGTCTATTGTCACCGGCGACACACCCCCGAGATCCGTGACGCCGCAGTCTATCAGTTCTCTTGCGTTTATCAGATTCGGCGGTATCTGAATGCTGATATCCGCGGGGAGAATCTCCCTTGCAAGCAGAATAAGGTCGCGCACCTCGTCGGGACCCGGGACGGTCCACTTCTCCATCGGCGTCGAGGGCTTTGGACAGAAGTTCTGAATGATTACCTCCTGAATATGGTCATATCGCCTGTGAACATCCCGTATCACCTCAAGGGATTCTTCCCTGTCGGCGTGGGTCTCTCCGATTCCCAGAAGAAGCCCCGTGGTAAAGGGGATACGCAGTTTGCCGGCATTCTCGAGCATCTCTATGCGGACCTCGGGTTTTTTGCCGGCGCAGTTTCTGTGCGCGGGAATATCAGCGGTCGTCTCGAGCATAAGCCCCATGCTCGGATTTACCTCGCGGAAACGCTGAAGTTCGTTATAGTCCAGAATGCCCGCGTTCGTATGCGGCAGAATCCCCATCTCCAGGGCTTTCCTGCACATATCATGGCAGTAATCGAGGATTGTCCCATACCCGACCTTTCGGATATGCTCCGCAAAACCCTTCTCCTCCTCGGGTCTTTCGCCGAATGTAAAGAGCGCTTCCGTGCACCCGGATGCGACGCCGAGTTTCAGCGTGTCAATGACCGCGGACTTCTCCATCACGCAGCCTTCGTGCACGGGCTCGCGGAATATGCAGTATCCGCAGTGGTTGCGGCATACATGCGTAAGCGGCAGAAAAACATTGCGCGAATAGGTTATCGTATCCAAAATATACCCCGACCTTATCCAAATATTTCAAAACTTATCCTAACTTATCCAAATACCGAACATGCCCGGACTTACCCGAACCACTGGTCAAGGGTCTTCTGACCTTTTCCCTTGTTCAGTTTCTCGAGTATTGCCTCAATCCTCGTGCGCGAGAACTCATAGTCCTCGCAGAGATACGAGAGAATTCCCTCGGTATCGGGATCTTTCCAGTTCAGCTTATAATCCCCGCTGTACGGCGGATTTAAGAAGAAGTTCATTATCTCTTCAAAGTTGAGATTCGGGCAGTTCTCTTTGACGGTCTTTTCGAAAGCGCCGTCGCGGACGATCTTGAGCGCCTTCTTGGGACCGATTCCCTTGATGCCGTCGTTAAAGTCCGTGCCTATCAGGATACCCATCTCGATTAAGTTCTCACGCGTTATCTTAAGACCGCCGAGGAGCTCCGAGAGTGTGATAATCTCGGGATTTACCGAGATTGTGCGCCCGTGAACCTTCCTCTTGCGGCTCACCGTCATATTGCGCACGAGCCTCGGAGTGCCGAAGAGCAGAGAATCGTAGTCCTGCGATATCGAGAAGGCGACGTCGCCCTTCTGCGCCATTACCGCCGCCTGTGCTTCTCCCTCGCTCGGCGCAACAAACCACGGGATGCCCATTAGGGTCAGAAGTTTCTGCGAACTCGAAAAGGTCTCGGCGTCAAGCCGCGATGCCGAACGTGCGTATTTTGACGCCGCCTGAAGATCCCCCGCCGCGATTGCCTCTTTGTAGGACGCCGCCGCCTCATCCCTCAGCTCGCGGCGTGCCTCTATCGTGACCTGTTTCATCTCCGGCGGTTTGCCGTCGAAGATGAATATCGGGCGCATCCCCGACTCAAGGAAATTGGTGACGCGGAAGAAGAGACCCGAGAGATGCGAGGTAATTCTGCCCTGATTGTCCATGAGCGGCGTCCCGTCGGGCTGGCGTATGGTGGTCACAAACTGATACAGCGCATTGTTGCCGTCAACCGCACATGTCTTTGCAAGGTCGGCGGGTGATGCCGGTTTTTTGTAGTCCGTCAGTATTTCACGTAAAGAAACGCCCATTTTATCCCCAAAATAAGATATTGGTCAATATGTATTTGCAAAAATCCGTAACTTTCGGCTGTATCGGCTGCATGGCGATATCAGCGATAGACGCGGCGCGAAAGCGTGTCTATAACTACCTCTACGTCGTTTGCCATATCGTCGCATCTCTTGTTCACGCTCTGAGTTACGGCATCAAGATTTATCCTCATGGTTCTCTCGCGTGCGGCGATGCTCTTCTCAAGACTCTCGATCTTTTTGCATAACGAGAGAATGAGGCAGGCTAACGAGAGCATCATAAATCCTGTGGAAACCGCAACTATCCAGTCCTGCCAGAGCCTTACGACCATGGCAAGAGTAGAGATGACAAGGATAATTGCGAATACTATGTCCTTGCGGTTGTCATAATCATCCATGATTAAAAATACAGAGATACGCATATTAATCTAACTATTATCTTTCGCGGGTATCCGCCCGCGGCAACCGCGGCGACAGCGGGATAAAATAAACACCAATCCGAAATTATCGGAAAATAAGCGGAACTTATCGGGTTGTATCCAATATTTATATAAGCCGAAATAAACAATTATTGCGCAATCAACAAAGTAATAACACGGTAATTACGGGAAAATATACAATAGCAGATACGGTACAATAGCAGATACAGCAGCAAGCGGGGAATTAATGTCGAGTGAATCAACGCCGGATACAAATAACTGCGCCGCGGACGGTGCAGCGGGGGGAGAGGTCATGACCGCGGATACGGCGGCGTATGCACCGAAGAAGACCTTCAAGGATTACATTCCCTTCTTTGCAATGTGGGTAATGATGATCGCGGTTCAGGCACTTGCGTTAACCATGGCGCCGATAATGAACAGCGCGGGATACACCGCATTCGAGGATCCCGATGCCTTCGAGAACACGATTTATTTCCTCGCAATTCTGCTGCTGTTCACCGCCGCAATGCTCCTGCTCATAAAATACAAAGGCAAAAAGATACTCTCGTGGATTATTGCCGCATCCATCTTTCTGGTGCTTGTATACATCTTTGCGGCAATCTTCGCCCTCGTATGTGACGCTAAGCTTCTGACAGATATCGCGGCAATACTCATTGCAGTGCTTGCCGTAGTCCTGCTCTACAAATATCCCGAATGGTATGTCATAGACATACTAGGAACCGTCATCTGCGCGGGAACCGCGGCAATATTCGGAATATCCTTTGAGATAATGCCGGTTATCCTGCTCCTCGTTCTCCTTGCGGTCTACGACGCAATCTCGGTCTACAAAACAAAACACATGCTGACGCTCGCGGAGAGCATAATCAGCACAAAAGCGCCGATTCTCGTAGTGGTGCCGAAAAAAATGAACTATTCCTATATCAAAGAAGGTCTTGAAATTAAGAAGGACAGGACGGAGCGCGGCGCTTTCATGATGGGTATGGGCGACCTGATTATGCCGTCGATTCTCGTGGTCTCGGCATATATCTTCGTCGACGCACCCGCGATTGCCTTCGGAGTCGGCATGCCGGTGCTGACCGCAATCATCGGCTCGCTCTGCGGACTTGCGGTCCTGCTGTATTTTGTCGCAAAAGGGAACGCCCAGGCGGGTCTCCCCACCCTTAACGGCGGCGTCATAATTGGTTTTCTGGTTGGTTGCGCGCTGTCAGGTTCTTGGGACTGGATGCAAGGTATTCTCTGAGAAGGGCAACGACATCATTTATGCCCTCTCTTGTCGCCGTTGACATATTGCGGTATCCCTCAAGTCCTTTCATATCGGATTTATTGATTACGAGTTCGAGAGGCACGCCCTTCGTTATCTCTTTTATGTCTTCCATGAGCTTTAACTGGTCTTCGAGCGAGTATCCGCAGCATTCGCTCGCATCCGCGATGAAAAGGATCATATCCGCGACATTCGTGATTGCCGCGAGTGCCTGCTGCTCGATATCGTTTCTCTCCTCGAGGGGTCTGTCGAGGATTCCGGGGGTATCTACAATCTGAATCCTGTCGCGCCCGACCTCGTGATGACCGACAATAATGCGCTTTGTCGTGAATGCGTAGCCCGCAACCTCGGATGTCGCCGAGGAAACGAGGTTGATGAAAGATGATTTACCGACGTTCGGATAACCGGCAACCACGACGGTAAACTCGTCGGGTCGGATATCGGGGAGTTTTCTAAGGACATTTCGGGCTTCGTTGAGATATTTAAGGTCGTTATCGACCTGCTGAACTATCGAGGCGATTCTTGCGGTTGCCTGCTTTCTGAGCGCGTTCGTATCCGGCGCCCCCCTCATCTGCCTCGCATACATGCCGCCGACCTCCCTTACCTTCTCGCCTGCCCACTGGATTGCTCCGAGGGAGTGCTTTATCTTATCGATGCTGAAGAGCAGGTTTACGAGATCGGTATAAAACGGGGAGAGTTCATCGAAATTGGGGAATTTCTGGACGCTGTCCATGAGTTTGTCATAGACCGAACTGTAGACGGAGCGGATGAAGTCTTCGTTGGCGAGGTCCCGGTTTGTTTTCAGTTTCTTGTTTTTTGCCGCGCGCCTGAGCGATCTGTCGAGGATCTCATCGGCGGTAGGTATTGTCGGTATCTTTTCAAATTCCATGGAAAACCCATATATTATTACGTTTTACATACTCAAATATCCATATGGAATTATCCCTGATTCAGAAAGATATCTTAATCACCCTGATTACCCTTTATCATCAGAAATCCGCGGCAATAAAAGGGGAGGGGATTGCCGAGGTCCTTAAACGCAATCCGGGAACGGTCAGAAATCAGATGCAGGCACTCAAGGTGCTGGGACTCGTTGACGGCGTTCCGGGACCGAAAGGCGGCTATACTCCGACATCCGCGGCTTACAAAGAACTGAACCTTACCGACTACGAGAGAGAATACAGCGTCCCCATTCAGAGAAACTGCGAGCGCTGCGAGGGCGTCAATGTCGCGGAGATCGATTTTACGACCCTTTGTCACCCCGACCTCTGCCATGCGGTGATAAAGCTCATCGGCAGCGTGAAGTCCTTCGAGATAGGCGATGAGGTAACGGTAGGTCCGTCACCCGTCAACCGTCTCCTCGTCAAAGGCGAGATCTACGGCAAAGACGAGGTCTCCCAGCAGCTTCTGATAACGATTGCCGAGATAATTTCGCTTCCGAAGAAGCAGATTCGCTACTACATGAGTTCGCCGGTGATAACGCTGAAGCGCAACGATACCCTGCGTACCGCGATAAAACTCTTCAACGAGAAGAAGATTCACGGCGCTCCGGTCATGGATGTCGATAACGAGAAGATGGTGGGAATTATCACCCTGAGCGATCTGATACGGGGAATCGATCGCGAACAGGCGATAGATGCGAAGGTCGAGCGCTATATGACGAATAATGTCATCATTGTATCGCCCGAGATTCATCTCTATGAGGTCATAAAGCAGTTTAAAGAGCAGCAGATCGGACGCGTAATAATAATGGAAGACGGGAAGCCCGCGGGCATTCTGACGCAATCGGATATAATCAAGGTGTTTCCGGCGCTGTAAGTCCGCCGCACATATACATATTTTTACATCTGCGCATATGCCGGAAATACGCGATATGATGCCCCGAATCGTCCATGAACTGTCTGACGCGTGAGAAAATGCGGAGATTTTTTACAAGTCCTTATATACTATAATTTACACAATCATAAAATATGAAAAGTACATTCTCCCGAAGTCTCTCAAAGAAAAAGGTCATGAGCACAGACGGAATGGTTATCGGCACAATAAGAAACATCATGGTTGATCTTGATTCCGGTCAGGTCGACAGCCTTGTTGTAAGACCCGATGCCGGATTCGACGCAACAGGTTACACGGTTGACGGCGACAGACTCATGATTCCTTTCGAGGCAGTCAGAGATATAAGAGATTATATTGTGGTTGACCGCTATCTTTCCAAGCAGTAAAGAAAGTTAAAATCCAATCAAAACCCGCATTTTTTTGAAAGCTGTCTTATTTTATCGAATTTTGTTATATTTTGAAAGATTCTGATTAATTTACTTTATCAGATATTCCGATTGATATTCCGATTGTTGTTTTCAATCCATTTACATTTTCAAAAATTACTCAAACAGCGTCGGGAAAAACTTCTTCACACTCTCGCAAAAACCGCGCCCGTATTTCTCTTTGCTTACATATCCGGCATATCGGGCAAGCGGAGCATTGTCGGGACCGACGGATACGCCCAGACCTGCGCACTTTATCATCTCGATGTCGTTTGAGGAGTCGCCAATTGCGAGAAAATCGCTTACAGGTATTGACATCTCGCGGGCGACCTCCATGAATGCCGTTCCTTTATTCAGATCTCCGGACTGGATGTGCAGGGCGTAATCGGAATCGAGGATGTGAACGGGAAGGTCTTTTACCAGATCGGAGACTACGGAAGCATCGACCACCTTTTCAAACGATATGTCGGCAAAACGATACTCGGGACTGTAAAGATTAAGGCGGATATTGTTGGCCTCAAAGTAGTCCTTCACCCGCGAAAGTGCCGCTTTACAGGCCTCGTGATTGCCGCAGACCTGAAGTTCGCCCATGTATCCCACACGGTATACGCCGCCGTTCTCCGAGATTATGGTGCCGTCCGTGCCTATCATCTTGCACAGAAAAGTCATTCCGCAGACCGTGTTGCCGCTTGCCAGAACCACAGGTATGCCGTTGTCCACAAGAGTTCTTATTGCAGCTACGGCTTCCAGATCAATACGGCGCGAGATATCGGTAAGAGTGCCGTCAATGTCGCAGATAAGCGCACGCGGTGAAAAAGAGGATGGGGGTTTTGATATTATCATCTGTATTTATGGTTTCAACTCAGACAGACTTAAGACCTGCCATTTCAACGGAGAAAGCCGCCTCGCCTTCCGGCTGATCGGGACTGTCGACAAGTTTCGCCACTCTCTTTCCGCCTTTGCTCTTCCGCAGGTAAACCCTGAACTTGGATGCGTGTCCTACGATATTACCTCCGGTAGGCTTGGTCGGATCGCCGAAGAATACAGCGGGGTTGGACTGTACCTGGTTTGTGACGATTATGACCGAATTGAACTCCTTGGCGACCTTTGCCAGGTCGTACATGTATTTGTTGAGCTTCTGCTGGCGTGCGGAGAGTGTTCCGCGTCCCGCATACTCGGCACGGAAATGCGCCATAAGAGAATCGACGATTATCAACTTCACGGGTCTGTCCGTGTCCTTGAGTTCGGCGGCAAGCTCCCTTATATTGTCGATAAGAAGCATCTGGTGATCGGATGTGAATGCTTCGGCGACATGGATGTGCTCGAGGAAGTCTTCCACCGGCGGCACCTCGCAGTCTACTTCAAGACCTTCGACCATCTGTCTGATTCTCTCGGGTCTGAATGTGTTTTCGGTATCGACGTAAATGACCGAGCCCTGAAGTCCGCCGACTTCGTAGGGCAACTGTGCGTTTACAGCCATCTGATGAGATATCTGACTTTTTCCCGAACCGAATTCGCCGTAGAACTCAATGATACTCATTGTCTCAAGTCCGCCGCCCATCAACTCGTCTAACTCGGGGACGAGCGTACTTAACTTTCGGACTTCTTTTCTCTCTTCCAGTACGGCAATGCCGGTACGGAAACCGCCGATATCAGCCATCTTTCTGGCTTCCTTGATCATCTTCTTTGCGGTAGCCTCGCCTATCTCGGCATCTTCCGCAAGATCGACATACGATGCGGTTGCGATGCTCTCAATCGTGCAGTAACCGCTGTCTCTGAGTTTATCGGCAGTTGTCGGACCGACTCCGGGTAAATCTTCTATCTCATGTTCTGACATTTCTTTAACCTCTAACGAACATTCTTACATCTTAGTTGCATCCCGTGGTATAAAGGAATACACCGTGCGGTGCGAAAGTGATTTTTAGGTGAACGGTCATGAAAGCAATACCGCGGAATATGCCGTAAAATTACGAAATAACAGACCGTTACTCACAGATTATGATCCGTCACGACGGGATATCCCCATCGAATCCGAACTTATTCTCAAGATTTTCAAGCCGCTTTATGACATCCGATACCCCGCGCAATACGGGATTTACCGACCCTGCGCATATGACATGCCCCGCGATTCTTCCCAATATCCGCACCTCGCCGCATCCGGCAGATTGCGAGAGTAAAGCCACCTGCGCCTTATCCTGCGCAACGACGGTATACCTATCACCGCTGCCCGACTCAATAATGCAGAGCCCTTCCGGAAATTCCATGATAACGCCGGAAATCTCCCCGTATTCATCCCCGTATCCGCCGTCGCCGTGCAGGATCTTCACGCAGGAATTACTGCCGGCATGAATCTCAAATCCCGCATCGCCCGCCGTGTCCTTGAAATCGCCGCGGGTATCCGCCATGTCCGCATTCCTGATACTGCAGTTGTAAACACGCACGGTATCGCCGTTTGAAAGAGGTATCTCCGCCTGCCTGCCCCACAGGACCAGACGCGCATAAAGCCCCGATCCGTCGGATGCATCGGAGACAATGCACCTGCGGATTCTGAAGATATTCTCCGGTCTGTAAATCCCCTCATCAGCCGCGCCGCCCGCAGCTCCGGATTCCTCATTCGCGGCATCCGAACCGTAACCCGCGTCACCAAAGCCTCTTAAACGTCTCTGCTTCCGCGGCAGGCGCAGATATGAACCGATATGTCCCGCATCCTCTACCCTCACGCTTACCGAGATCTCTCCCGAATCCCCGGGCAAATCCGCGAGCCTCTCAAACGGGACCTCCGCGGGCACGAAATCTCTTGAAGAGACAGTATCGTCAGGCATGCAGACACTTACGGCGGATTCATCGCCGGCCCGGTAATACGCAAACCGCGACGGTCTCTGCGTGATGCCGTCAAGCTCAATAACCGCACCCTCGCCGGCTTCCTTCAGGGTCGCACTGACTGCGTCACCGAAGACGCGAATCCTTGCAAAACAATTCACATTGCCCGTGACCGCCTCCTTCCACGCTTCGTAACCGGCACCTTTCGCCGACGGAGAAACATGCCCGTCAATCACCCAGACATACGCATCCGTGAAACGACGCCGCGGCGCATTATCGGCACAGGGCAAGTCCCTCTCCTCAAGCGAGAGAATCTTCACTCTCAGACTCAGCGGCTTAAGCGTCTTCATCCCCGACTTTCTGAGGCAGACATCCCGGCCCTTATCCGCCTCCTGAAGATCGACGGCGATAACATTTGAAAGACCTCTGAAACGTGCCGCAACCTCAAGCACGTCGCCGACGCGGATATCCTGCGTCCCGTGAACCTTCATGTCCCGAAATACCAGAACGGCCTCCCCCGTATCGTCGCCGACGAGCACCCGCCTCAGAAGCCCCGGCGGCTCCGCATCCGGCGATTCCGTGACGAAGAGATCGTCATCGGGGTCAATATACGAATGCGCAACAGTCTCGGAATCTCTCTCAAAACGTATGATATCGCCTTTCTCTATAACCTTACAGAAAAAAGAACAGAGCGTGGGACCCTTCTTCAGATCCGCTATCTTAACATGGAGACGCCCGAGGCTCTCGGCAACCGACCTTGCCGCCTCTGTTTCGGCATCCTCATCGTTCTCTTTTGTGCATACGGCACCGACTTTAGCTTCAAACTCCTCCCACGTCAGAAGATCGTCGACAAGTGCATGGTATGCCCGCATACAAATCATGTAAGACCTGATTTGATATATCTTTGATTAATCAAGAGCGGGGGAGACAGAAGAACAGGGGCAGAACGGAAAACACGTATAATAATTATCGATTAAAACATCGGTCAAAATATGAAAAAATCGGGAAAATAAAATCTGGAAAATATGAAATCGGGAAAATATGAGAAATATCAGGCAATAAAGCCTTATTTCTCATGCCACGGGAGTCTCTTCATCGTATTGACGATATCGACTACGCTCTCGCCTCTTCTCATAATGCCGTGGCGGTCCTCGTAGATCATAACCTCGGGACAGCGCGGGCGGCAGTTATACTGCGAAGCCATGGAATAACCGTATGCACCCGTATCGAGAATTGCAAGGACATCTCCGCTCTCAAGCTCGGGAAGCATTCTGTTCTCGGCGAGGATATCGCCCGTCTCACAGATCGGACCCGTAACCGTATACTCCTCGGTCTTCTCCTCATCCGCCTTGCCGACCGCGATCACATCGTGGTGCGAGCCGTACATCGCAGGTCTTATGAGCAGGTTGAAACCCGCATCGACATTGACGAACTTCTTGTGCGAGGTCTTGACCGAGTTAACGCTTGTCAGAAGAATCGTCGTGTCGCCGACGAGGTTTCTGCCGGGCTCAACCCATAACTGCGGCTTTATTCCGAGTTTCTGTATACCCGCGATAAAGACCGGCATAACCGCGTCCGCATACTCCTTAGGCGTCGGCGCAACCTCTTTCTCGTGGTCGTAGGCAATACCGAGACCGCCGCCGAGGTCTATGAACTTTAAGTGAACGCCAATCTTTGTAATCTCGCCCGCGACCTTTAAGAGAACCTCCATCTCCTTGACAAACGGAGTAACGTCAAGGATCTGCGAACCGATATGGCAGTGCATGCCGACGGGGTCAACGTTCTCGCACTCCAGCGCTGCTCTGTAAGCATCGACGATCTGGTCCGCGGGGATACCGAACTTGCTTGTGGCAAGTCCCGTCGCAATCTTGGGGTGTGTCGGCACATCGATTGCCGGATTGACCCTGAACGAGACCTCGACAATCCTTCCGAGTTCGCCCGCAATCTTATCCAGCTGCTTTAACTCATCGAAGGAATCCAGAGATATGCGCACGCCCTTCTCGACGGCAACCCTTAAGTCGTCCTGCGTCTTCGAACTGCCGTTGAAGAGAAGCTTTTCGGGCGGAATTCCCGCAAGAAGCGCCAGATGCAGTTCGCCGGACGAGAATACGTCCGCACCCGCACCGAGTGAGGCGAAAATCTTCAGGATCGAGAGATTTCCGTTCGCCTTTGCGGCGTAGAGAAGCTGAACGTCGTTATAATGGGCTTTCAGCGCCTCATTGTAGCGGATAAAGTTCTGCCTGAGTTTTTCTTCGTCTGTCACATATACGGGCGTCCCGTACTCCTTTGCAAGATCATTGCAGTCATGCATTCCGATATACAGGTGCCCTTCATGAATTGTAAGGTGTTCCGGAAGTGTCATTCGAAATTAAGCCTCCCCATGCGATCTATTGCCTCTCTGATCCTCGATACGTCGCGGGTGATTGCGAATCTCACGTAGCCGTCTCCGTTCTTTCCGAAACCGACGCCGGGTGTCACAACAATGCCTGCTTCGTTGAGCATCTTTTCGGCAAACTTCATGCTGTCATTTACTCTCATCCATACATAAAATGTTGCTTTCGGAGTCGGCACATCGAAACCGAGACTCTTAAGACCGCTTACGAGCACGTCGCGCCTTTCCTGATAGATCTTGCAGGAATCGGCGACACACTGCTGCGAGGATGTGAGAGCGGTTATTCCCGCCCTCTGAATTGCGTTGAAAGCGCCCGAATCGATATTCGTCTTGATTCTGCCCAGTCCTGCGATGACTTCCTCGCCGCCGACCGCCATTCCGAGTCTCCAGCCCGTCATATTGTAGGTCTTTGAGAGGGAGTGCATCTCCATTCCTACCTCTTTTGCGCCGTCGACCTGAAGGAAGGACGGGGCTTTGTAGCCGTCGAATGCAATCTCGGAGTAGGCATTGTCGTGAACCGCGACTATATTGTTCTCTTTTGCGAACTCGACGACCTCCTCGAAGAAGGACATGGGTGCCGTTGCGGCCGTCGGGTTGTTCGGATATCCGAAGAAGAGAAGTTTTGCTTTCTTTAAGACGTCCTTTGGAATTGCGTCAAGGTCCGGGAGGAAGTTGTTCTCTTCGGTGAGCGGAAGTTCGTGAAGTTTTCCCTCGGCAAAGAGCGTCGATGTCTTATATACGGGATATCCCGGGTCGGTTGCAAGAACGACGTCGCCGGGGTTGACAAATGCCTCGGGGACATGGGCAATACCCTCTTTCGATCCGATAAGCGCGAGGACCTCGGTCTTTGCGTCGAGAGAGACATTGAATCTCTTCTTATACCATGTCGAGACTGCCTCGCGGTATTCGAGCATACCCGTGTAATCGGGATAGTGGTGGGTTGACGGGTCACGTGCGGCTTCACAGAGTGAGTCCACTATGTGCGGGGGTGTCGGCAGATCGGGATCGCCGACGCCCAGATCTATGATATCAACGCCCTCTGCTCTCTTCTCGGATTTCAGTTTGTCAATCTGAGCAAAGAGATACGGCGGAAGATTGTCAAGACGCTTTGCATACATGTTACCTACATGTTGTATCTGCTATCAGATAATCTTAAGGATTATATTCAGGTAGAAGTAATCTTCCGTCATCACCGCAACCTGCACGGAAAATATGCACAGAGCATAATCACCTTTGTTGCAGGAGATAGTTGCCGGACGTAATGCGCAGATGATTCAGATGATTCATGCGGTTCGTCCGTCAATTGTGTCACCAGTGATGACACTTTTCCATTTACGACGTGGCATTTCCCATGTAAATCTCATAAAAACGCTTCATGTGACGGCAGGAATCGATTTCGGGATGTAAGTATACAAAAATACATAAATGTAAGTGTCAATCTCTAAGTACTATGAAAAAAGAGATTCCGAATAAAGACAGCCCCCTGTTAAAAGACAAGAACGGCGATTTTATCCAGAACAGATGCGTCAATAAACTGCGTGCCGAAGTTTTAAAGGAGAAGACCACACAGGAGGATGCCCTGGAATATCTCAAGAAGAATACTGCCGAGATATACGAACTCCCCGAAGGATTCCAGCTTAAAGGCATTGCAATCCTCGGAGTGCCGCCGGTTTACCTCGGACTTAAGATCAAGAAGAAGGAGATTGTATTCTACTTCCACAAGCCCTGCTTCGGCATATATCTCATGAAGATCAAAGCCACCGACGAAGATTTCGCTTACATAAGAGCGAACAGCAAATTAGTCAAGTTCTGATATTTCCGATATCGGAAAAATTTATTATTTTTCAGAATATTCTTTTTTTGAACATTTTATGACAGAAAAAGATTATTCAAAGGCGGCTGAACTGATGGATGCCGTCAAAGTCACCGGCGGTAAGTCGGAGAGTATTAAGGATCTGAGTGCCCTGGAAAATCAGGTCACGATTCTCCTTAACGGAGTTGTCGTGACCGCTCAGGTAGCAACCACAGAAAATCTGGATGAACTCGGCGCAGGCTACGTAATCACCGAAGGTCTCTGTAAGGATATCAAATCGGTGAAGACGGACACCGGCACGAACACCGTTTATGTCACCTCCGATTCCGTTACTGAAAACTTCACAAAGATTAAGGATAAGACGGCGGCGACTCAGACGGGCACATCCGGCGGCATCGAATACACGGACGCCGCAGGCTCTCAAAAATCAAAATCACTCTCGGATGCCAGGGTACCGCGGGTCATTGACTCCGATCTGGATATCGAAATCGAGAATATTTATCGGGCAACGAAGGAGATAATCTCGGATCTCTGGACGAAGACCGGCGGCGTTCACTGCTCGGTTCTCTTCCGCGAAGGCGGTGAGATTGTCGCGGTAATGACCGATGTCGGCAGGCACAACACGGTCGACAAGGTCGTGGGCAGCGCGATTCTTAACGGCATTGACTTAAGCAGATGCTTCCTCGGATGCACGGGACGCCAGCCCTACGGCATGGTCAAAAAATGCATGAATGCGGGAATTCCGATTATCATATCAAAAGCCGCATCCACGGCCGACGGCATCAGACTGGCACAAAAATCGGGCATTACCCTCATCTGCTTCGCCAGAGGGGAGCGCTTTACCGTCTATTCAAATCCGCAGAGAGTTCGCGGAATCTCGGCAGAGAATGCAAAACAGTAAAACAGACATAGGATATCAGATTACAGAAAAAATAAAAATCAAAATAATATCAAAATAATATCAAAATCCTAATAAAAATCAAAATAATATCAAAATACAAATCAAAATAAAATCAAAATTAAACAGCTTTTTTAGCGCCTTTTCAGACGCCGCGTCTGAAATGACCTTCGGTAATGCCGCCCTGCGAGATCTTTGCGACCTTCTTCTTCAGGTCATCAAGTTCGCTCTCCAAAGCCCTGCCCGATCGGCTTTCATAATTAACGGCACGGAGACCTTCCTTATAGGCTTTTACGACCGCAGACGCGTAATCGTATGTCTTGTGCCTGCCGTCAACCGAGACGGTGTCAAGACCAAGCCCGCAGAGTTCGGGGAGGGAATCTATGAGGCAGGTCTCGACCGCATTGAAGATATGAGTTCTGCCGCAGGCGTCAACATAGAGCGGGAAATCGCGGTCGCGCTCATCGAGCAGTGAATATGTCTTCTTCGGATCGTAAGTTCCGTAGTCCGAAAGTGCCGATACCGGCAGATTGTTCTCGGTTATCATGAGTTCGACGGCGCCGTTAACGAGATACTCGGTCTCAACCTTCCCGCGAAGTTCGGGCGGGATTCTCCTGATAAGGTCGCGGATATTCCCGGCGGACGCCTCCGGCGATATGACGGCGCCGCAGAACAGGTCGGATATCCGGGCAAGGCTCAGCGAATTGTAGATATTCATGCCGCTTCCGCCGTAAATACGGGCATACGGCGCAATCCTGCGTATCGCTGCCGCACTGCCGTAACTCTCGACCATTATTCCGCAGACGCCCAGACCGAGAACTTTCTCCACAAGCGGCAACGCGGCGGAGATATACGCGTCATCCGCAATCCGCGACCATTTCCAGATGAGTTCGCATCCGCGATCCTTACATATCTCCGCCGCCGACGCGAGCGTCTCAAGAATTCCCGCCTCAAACGCGGGATTCAGCGAGCCGTCTCTGAGAACGGGCGCAATGTCGCATTCGCAGTATATCCTGTCGCATCCCGAATCGGCGGCGGCTCTGACGCATTCGGGACTGTCGGCATAGAATGCGAGTTTGGGTTTACGCACCGACACATCGTAGCTTCTGAAATTGCTCATGAACCGCGAGTAATTTTCGCGGGCGGCATCCATCGAGGCATCGTCGGGCAGATACGTCCCGATTACCGCTCTGTCAGCGGACTTAAGGAAATTGCGCCGGAGTTCGTTGAGCAGGCTCATGGGGAGGAAGAGATTGTCGGAATATTCCGCCTTAAAAGAGCGCATCTCATACTGTGTGCCGCCGCATTTTGCAAAGACCTTTTCCAGATCCGCGGTCATGACCGGCTTATTCTGCGCATCCGCCATCTCCGTCCCGGAGGTGTAAACGGCCTCGTATTTTACGCCTTTTATCGCGAAACTGCCTCTGACGACGGGTGTCCTGCCGTTCTCCCCGCCGAGTTTAAAGGCGATATCGATGGGGATCTTTCGGTATATCCCGCCGTCGCGGGCTTTTATCTCTCCGGCAAGGTCATCGAGACTGCCGCGATTCGTGATGAAGACCTGATCTCCGCGTCCGAGCCGGCACTTTGACCGGAAACGGAGTTCGCCGTTTCGGATCTCATACGGCTTTCTGAGGAAGAAACCGTCATCGGCGCCGTGTTTCCTGCGGATTGTAAGACCGTCGCCGGGACGCGGCTTTGTATCGCCTGTCAGCCTTACGACCCCGCTCTCATACCGCGGGTCGTAATCGATTACCGTGCCAATGAATATTCCGCGATTTGCGGGTCGGTCATAGGACATGAGCGCCGCATTTCTGTCGCCGCCGATATAACCCGAGGTAAAACGCCGGTTGAAGGCGATAAGAAGGTTCTCCATATCCTCCCTGCCGTCTCCCGAAACGGCGCCGCCCGCGACCGCATCCAGCGCCCTCCTGTAGATTGAGGTGACGATTGCGACATACTCCGGCGATTTCATGCGCCCTTCTATCTTAAGTGAGGCGATATTGAGCCGCGCCATCTTCTCAAGGTTGTCGTAGGAGCAGAGATCGCGCGGCGAGAGAAGATATGCGCCTTTCGTGCGGCAGCTCAGCGAAGATGCGGAGTCTGTCTTTCCGTATCTGTCGGTCGTGCTCTCCCGCAACTCATAGGCTTTCCTGCACGGCTGTGCGCACATTCCGCGGTTTCCGCTTCTGCCGCCGAGAAGCGACGAGAAGAGGCACTGTCCCGAGTAGCAGTAGCACAGAGCGCCGTGCACGAAGACCTCGAGTTCGGGCGGATTTTTAAGCGGCGTCTCTGAATCGGGATCGGCTGCACGTTTGAGAGCGGCGTTGATGCCGGCAATCTCGTCATACGAGAGCTCGCGGGCAAGCACAATTCTCCTGATATTCATACTGCCGGCTTTGAGCGCACCCGCCGTGCTGTTTATCGTCATCTGCGTGGATGCATGGAGAACAAGGTCGGGGAAGCACTCGCCTGCCGCTTTCAGAAGCCCGAGGTCCTGGACAAGCACGGCATCGGCGCCGATTGAGCAGTAATACATCATCTCGGAGAGGGCGCGGGGCATCTCTTCATCGGAGATGAGGGTGTTCAGGGTGACATATACGCGGACACCGCGGGTGTGGCAGTATTCAACGGCGTCTTTGAGCTCGTCCTCGTTGAAGTTTGCGGCAAAGCGTCTTGCACCGAAGTTGCGACCCGAGAGATATACGGCATCGGCACCTGCGCAGACCGCCGCGTGAAGAGCCTCGGGGCTTCCCGCCGGCGCAAGAAGCTCGGGGATACGTATCTTTTCGCCTTTACCTTCGGCTCCGGTCTTCGCCTCTCCCTTTGCCGTTTTCGGGGATACGGAAGATACGGGCTTAACGGATTTTTTAACCTTTTTCTCACGGGAATTTCTCCCGCCGCGACTGCCACTCATGCCGCTCATGCCACTCATATTACACCTGCAAACTGTATTATCAAATTATTATCGGAATAATATCAAATTATTATCAGGCTATTATCAGATAATAATCAAGCTATTATCAAACATTTAAGGAAAATACATACCTATACCTTACACCGTTTATTCACATATGTGAATTATCTGCAACGCCGAAATAAAGGATATTCACAACCGTAAATCCGTGCGTAAATAAAGCGATTTATTTGTAAGAATGCATAATAATTATACGAACGCGGTTGAAATATTCAAAAATCACAATACCAAAAAACGACAGGATCATACCGTAATAAGTCATACCATAATAAGCAGATTAAATCCGAATTATATCCGATCGGAATATCGGCGTGCGGCGCCGTAAGAATTCATAAAATACCCCGGGGAACTTGACTGCCATATGGCACTATTTGAGAGAAAAAAAGCACCAAAAGAGTCCGACTCAGACGACGGCGGCGAGATAGGCTCACTTATCAAACTGCTCTCGTCCAAGAACTGGGAGGAACGCGGTAATGCCGCAATACGCCTCTCGGAGATAGGTCAACCGGCAGTAGTGCACCTCTTAAAAGCGCTGGATTCGGAAAATTCCCTCATACAGACAGGCGCCGCCGAGGTCCTCGGAACATTCGGAGAGGCGGCACTCCCCACTCTTTTAAAAGTCGTCTTCTTCGGAAAAGAACGTGCACGCGACGGTGCTGCAAGAGCGGTCGGTCAGAACGGCGCGGCTGCGATACCGCAACTCAAGGAAGCCCTGGGCAACAAAGAGAGTGCCTCGGTCAGAAGCGGCGCCGTGCTCTGTCTGGGCTATATGGGTTACATGAGTCAGGAGGTCGAGGGACTGCTCGTCGAAGCCCTCCGCGACAGCGACTCGAACGTGCGTATTCAGGCGGCAAAATCCCTTGAGAACATAAACTGGATACCCAAGACCAAGACGCAGAGGGCGCAGTTCTTCCTCGCAAAAGGCGACTACAACTCGCTTGCGAAACTCGGAAAGGATGCCCTGCCCGCGATACAGTCCGAAGTCCTCTCCGGCTCGACCGAGACAAAGAAGAAGATTGCCGAGATTCTCCCAAAGATTGCGGCAGAAGAATCCCTCTATGTCCTCTTAAAGCTCATCGAGGATCCGGATGCGCAGGTAAGGCAGAAGACCGTTGCCGCAATGAGCGAGGCAAGCGACAGAAGACTCATCCCCTACATCATAAAATCCCTCGACGACGAGGACTCCTACGTCAGGATGGAGGCGGCATGGTCTCTCGACAGAAAGGGCTGGAAACCGTCCAACAACGATGAAAAAGCCAAATACCTGATGATCAAGGAGAAGTGGACCGAACTTCTCCAGATGCGCGATGCGGCAGTCCCCATCCTCATCGCCTCACTCAAGGACAAAAATCCGGGTATCAGGCTCAAATCTACCGAAGTTCTTCGCGCAATGGGTAATGTCGGCTACGCTGCCATCAACGAGGCACTCAAGAGCGAGGATCCCGCGCTGAAAGCCGGTGCCATGGAAGCGGTTGCGGTCATAAAGAAGAAGAATGCCGCCGCAGCCAAGGCGCAGTCCGACAAGAAGAAAGCCCAAACACCTGACGAAGAGGTCGAGGAGCAGTTAAAGCGCCACAAAGAGGAGATGAAAGCCCGCAACGGCAACTCCAAGACCGAGGAACAGTGGGCCAAGATAATGCGCAAGAACGGTCTCGACGAGGACAGAATCGCAAGATTCTCCAAAGCCCTCTCGGACGAGAACGAGATCATGCGTGCCGCCGCCGTCGAGAACCTGAAGGCAACCGGCAACTGCGGTATCGAGTGTATGATCATTCTCCTTGCCGACCCGAAGAACAATGTGAGAATAGCGGCTATCGAGTCTCTCGGCGATCTGAGGGCAAAGCGTGCCGCAAAATACCTTGTCAAACTCATAAAGGACAAGAACGAGAATATCAGAATGGCATGTGTCCATTCTCTCGGTCAGATGCACGATCCCGAGACTCTCCCAAGCATTGTCGGAAGGCTCTTCGATCCGAATGCCGCCGTGAGGAACAAAACCATCGAGACCGTCGCCAAGTTCGGATCGGAGGCGCTGCCGCATATCAGGGAGCACCTCTCGATTCAGGATATGGCAGTCCGCATCATTGCAATAAGGGCAATCTCGAAGATCAGTCACCCCGATTCGATAGCGCTCTGTATCAGAATGCTCAACGATACGGAGTACGATGTGAGACAGTGTGCGGAAGCGGCTCTTCTGGCACTCGCCGATACGCAGTTCAACCCGCTCGTGGATTATGCGTTCAAGATATCCAAGCGCGGCAAGACTCTCGAGAAAACAGGTCTTATCGCCGTGCTTGCGCAGATAAAGGACAGCAGGGCACAGCAGGCAATAGCGTTCTTCCTGCAGGACCCCGAGGAGAAGGTCGTCAATTACGCCAAGAAATGCCTGCAGGGTCAGCAGCAGGAAGAGGTTACGCCCGAACTTCTGAAGAATCTCGAGGAGCAGGCACAGGCGGCAATGCGCAAGCGCAGCGATGCAAAGCCGACCGCGACCTCCGGGACAAAGACGGCAAAGCCTGCGGATAAGGCGGAGCAGACAGATAAGGAGGAGGTGCCGGCCGCGACAGGCGAGGTGCCCGCGGCAGCAGCGGAAACAGCGGCAACGGCCGCAAGCGCGGATACAGATGACACGGCTCAGGTATCCGCGCCCGTATCCGCGCCGGTATCGGCTCCAAAGCCCGAAGAGGAGCCCGAGTTAACGCCTGAGGAAGAGGCCGCTGCCGTGGCAAGAGATCTCAAGAGCACGGACAGCGCCGTTCAGATGAAAGCCGCAGAGAAGGTCTTTATGATGGGCGACGTCATTATTCCGCCGCTCATCGAGGCTCTCAACGACGAGAATCCCGAGACCAGGACTTTCATCGCCGAGATACTCATCGGTCTGGGCGATACCGCGATTCAGGGGCTTGTAAAGGCGCTCGAGAACCCCGAGCCTTCAATCCGCATGACCGCGGCGCAGAGTCTCGGAAAGATACCCGACGAGGTTACGATAACGGCTCTCTGCGGCGTTCTCGAGAAGGACAACAACTCGCTAGTAAGGACGGTTGCCGCGGAATCGCTGGGATTCATGGGCGACAAGCGTGCGTTAAACCCGCTCATCGCGGCTTCGAAAGAGAACGACAAGGCTCTGAAATCGGCGGCTCTGAGGTCGCTCGGATATATCAACGACGAGCAGGCAATTCCGACGCTAATCGAGACCCTAAAGAATGCCGATCCCGAGATTGTCACGATTGCCACCGCCGCTCTAACGCAGTACGGCTACGAGGCGACAAAAGCCCTTGAGCACGCCCTTATGACCGAAAAGGGAAGCGCAAGAGAGAAGATTACCTATGCGCTCGACGAACTCGGCTGGGTTCCCGAGAACGAAGAGGCAATCTCGTATTACTTCATCGCAAGAAAGCAGTGGGCCGAACTTGAGGAGATCGGCGAGGCGGCAATTCCCGCACTGCAGTCGGCAATCGCGGATTCAAGCATAGAAGTCAAGATCTCTGCCATGAACTCGATAGCCAACATCGGCGGCGATCAGGCAGCCGCGGCTCTGGAGAGCATTATCGAGAATTCCACGGACGAAACGGAGAAGACTCTCGCAAAAACCATGCTCAAAAAGATCAAATAATACAAAAAATACAAATAATAATCACACTTTTTTGCGTATTTACATTTTTTGCGTATTTACAGATTTTTACGGATTTGACGGCATCCGTGATGCCGCAGGAAAGATGGAAGAGGGAAGCGGTCAGGCGCGGGTCAGGACTTCCTCAAAGTAGTCCAGTATATCGGATACGAGCTTTGTTGACTCCGCCATGTATTTCGTATCGGTTACTTCCTCAGGGGTCTGAATATACCTGCCCGTTTTCGTAATCGGCTCATCCTCTATAAGACTCTCAAGTGTCGGCGTTATCATCTCGGGGTGATTCTGAAGGGCAAGGACTCTGTCGCCGTATGAGAATCCCTGATTTTTGCAGGCCTCGTTTGTCAGCAGATGGACGGCGCCGCGGGGTATCTCAAACGTATCGCCGTGCCACTCGAAAGTCACGAATTCCTTCTTAAAGAGGCGGTCGAACGGGCTGTCCGCGGCGGATGCCGTCTTACAGACCCTGTGCCAGCCGATCTCTTCATCGGCATTTCTCGTGACCTTTCCGCCGAGGACGACAGATATGAGCTGACCGCCGAGGCAGATTCCGAGCACGCCCTTGCCTGCGGCGATTGCTTCGCCGATGAACTTCTTCTCGGGTGTCAGGAACGGGTATTTATCGTCTTCATAGACGTTCATTGACCCGCCGAGGATGGCAAGAAGATCGTAGGAGTCATGAGCGGGCAGGGCGTTTACCTTAGGATCGTCGAGGTAGAGATGACTCTCGGAGTATTTCCAGCCTTTTTCCTCCGCAAGTCCCCTTATGCATCCCGTATCTTCGCTTGCCATATGCAAAAGCGCATGAATCCTCATTATTGTCCTCCAGTATCGCGTGTAATTGTATTGTAATTCCGCCGAAAATTAACTTCGTGCGGCATACGCATTCATCCTGCCGGAAGATCGCGGTTTTGAATGATGACCGTGATGCCTGGGCATGCTTTCGGAGTTATCGGAGTTAACCCCGCCTTCGACGTGCTTTTTGGCCTTGCCCCACACCTTAGGCGAATTACCTGTGCCCGCACCCGAACTGCCGGAGGCAGCGCCCGCCTGTGCACTCACGGGAGCACCTTCCTGCCTTTCATGACTGCCCCGATTTTCCTGCTTGGGTTTACCGGTTCTCCTGCGGGATTTTGACCGCGGCATATTTCCGGATTTACCGGATTTTCCGTTATTTCCGTTATTTCCGCTGTTGCCGCCATTATCTTTTTTGCCGTTCTTGCCGGGAATGCCGTTTTTAACGGCTTTGCTTCTGCCGGTTTTGCCCCTGCTTTCGGGGTAATCCCTTCCGGTATTGCAACCTCTGCCGCTCGGATTCGGATTGTTACGGAAATTCTCCGCCGCATCATCCGCCACTTCGGAGATACCGGACTGCCTCTCTTTAAGGTCTTTTGAGGCTTCGTTTCTGCCCTTCTTATGTGTCTCGACGGCGCAGTCGAGGAAGATCTCCGCATACCTCTGTGCAACGTCGCTTCCGAGAGTAGGTCTCAGACTCTCGAGCCAGAGGTAAAATCCGGTCATCTGCGGCGTCCTCTTGCTCTCTACCTTGAGCTCGCCGGACTTCTTGCGGACGATCTTCAAGTATTCGTTCTTCTTCTTCGACCGCAGGTAGATTACCGGCTCATACTCGGGGATATCGACCGCGAGGACCATCTTCGAGAACTCGTTTTTCATATCGTCATAGACATACTTCTTCGAGTTCATGGTATAGGTGCGGTTGTGCATGAGCGACCTGATTGCGGCGGGGTAGAGTGCGCCGAAGAGCACCTTCTTCGAGACCGGCGGTATCCCGTCGGGTCTTGCCATCTCCTCTTTTCCGCCGCCTTTCATCATAATCTCCAGAGTGCGGTCGCGCTTCATGTCATGGAGCATTTTGTAATCGAACGGGCGTTTTATCGGTATCTTCTCTATTCCGATCAGGCGGTTGTTATCCACGGGCTTTCGAGGAACGCCCTTTGTGTTTTCCCTGTGCAGAACGTTCTTGAGTTCCTCGCAGGTCGGCGTTACGATAAGGGTGCTCTCGGTCTCCCTCATCAGCCTCTTCATTATCGACGAACGCGATATGTCGACGGAGGAGAAGAGGACGAACGGGACGACCGCCTGCGCATAGAGGTAACTGAGGAGCTTTTTCTTGTAGTGGACCTCGGCTTCCATGTCCTTTAAGTCGGAGGCGGAGGTGACAATCTCGCAGAAGCAGATTCTGTCCATGTAGTCGACGAAGACTATATCGAATTCGGCGATATCCTGACCGTTGCCGCGGATATTGATGTCGCCGCGGTTTGAATAGAATATACCGTTCTGACCGAGTTTGATCTCAATCGGCGGGAACGGGGCATCCGCACCTTTTCTGACGACATACTTGACCTTGCCCGTGGTCTCGGTGAGTTCGAGGAGCATCTCGTATATCAGTGACTCGTACCATCTGCCTTCCGCGGCTCTCATCTGCGAAAGCTCGGGCGAGAAGAGCTGCGTCTTCTCAAGCTTCTTCAGATGCCGTATTGCACGCCTTGCAATGGTCTTGTCGGGCTTTTTCCTGTAAAAGTTGGCATTAAGCCAGTTCAGCATTTCCATGTAATTGTCCTTTTTGCGTTTTTTACGCCGCTGTCGCTCTTTGCGGATCTTTGTACGGCTGTTTGTCGCCGTTTGCTTTGAGCGGATTTCCGGGAGGAGCCTGATTTTCAGGCAGATCCTCTGTTTTGACGATTATAATCCGAATGATTAGGGTTGAATTGATTTCGGTTTTAAAAAGTGAGACTGCGGCAACGGGGACTTTCGGAACGATGATACGAAGATCACGGTCGATTATGGTCGTTTATCTCGGACAATCGCGACAATCGCCGACAACCGCCGACAATCACTGAAAATCTCAGACAACGCCTTAAATCGCCTTCAATCGCCAATCATCGTATTTTCCGACAGTATTGCGGTTATTACAGGTTACGGGTATCGCAGACTGCATGGGTTGCATGCAGTGCAGATATTGCAGACATTACGGATTGCATGTTTCGCAGGATTTCGCCGGTTATTCCAGGACCATTATCCTGCGTGTCAGACTCTTGTGCACTCTCTGTTCATGATACTGAACTATCGTAAAGTGCCTTTTTGCAATCTCGCGTATATCGATATGGGTAACAACAACGGCACGCCTGCCTTTTTTGAGCACCCGTCGCATCTCACTCAATGAATCATTATAAAGCGCGTTCATTGATTCCGCTTTTATACAGACCGACTGACCGTACGGAAGATCCGTGGCTATAGTGTCTACAGAACAGTCTGTTATAGGAAGTTTGGTTGAATCAACCTTTAATACCTCGGTCTGCGGGAGGTTGGAAAGGCACCCTTTCAGCATCGCAATGTCCATATCAGTGCCCACCGTGCGCATGTTGAGCATAAGCCCTTCGAGCAGTATGCCGCCCGTTCCGCAAAACGGGTCCAATAAGAGGTCGTTTTCCCTGCCCTGCGCAATGTTCACGAGAGTGCGTGCGAGGACGGGCATCATGACGCCCGGGTGGAAAAACGCTCTGCGCATCGGATTTCTGTATTCGTAGCTTCCGCGGTCGATTTTATAGAGGACTTCTCCGAAATAGCAGGTCGTTCCCGAGAAGATCGCGCGGTACTCACGCTGCGGATTCTTAAGCGAGACCTTCCCCCGGATATGCGCCCCCATGCACCTCTCAAGATCGAGCTGGGATTCGGGTATGGTCGTATCCTGTATTTTTTTGACCCGGCATGCGAACGGAAGGTCGGAGGTGATTGCAAGCGAATCGAGCATCTCTTTGAATCTGCCCGCATCCGCCGGGCACTGCCCCAGATACGAGATCACGCAGTGCGTCATTGCAAGGCGCCCCGCCGCGTTCTCATCATCGCATTCGACGACGGCGACCTGCATACCTTTCTCGATAATTCTGCCGATACACTCCGCTTCGGCGAAGGGGAGGGTCGGATGTTCTCCCGAGAGTTCCAGAATCAGTTTCATGTCTGCCTTAATTAGTTGGTTCTTCGAGTGCTAAAAGTGATAGCATGCGTATGCCTTCTGAAGCGCCGCCGACCATGAATGATTGTATTTTTTATCGCCCGCGACCTATACCTATAGTGAGCAATTACCGATATGAAACCCAACCGTGCTATATTTCCAATCCTCGTTTTTCTCGGCGGCTGTAGCTACGGGCCGTCATCTTCGGTAATCAAACTGGGATACGCGGATGGTTTCACGCCCCTGACATTTCTCTTTGCGGAGTATTTCACGGGTCTTTTTCTGCTTCTGATCATTGCCGCGGCACTGATTGCATATGCTTACTTCAGGCACGGCAGGACAGATATCTGGAATATTTATAAGCCTTATACGCCTGCGGACAAAACATCCGCACCGGGCGGGCAGGCTTCCGAAGCCTCCGCGCCCGAAATGCCGTCGGAGAAGCCACGCGGTGACGGTATGCTGCGCATGTTCGCATGCGGTCTCTCGCTTGCCCTTGTCAGCACATGCTACATTGTCTCCCTGAATATGATCTCGGCGTCGCTTGCCGTTCTTCTGCTCTTCCAGTTCACATGGATGGGCGTCATCCTCGAAGCAGTCATAAAGCGCCGTTTTCCGTCGCGAAACGCCTGCATATCGGTAATTATCCTGATTTCGGGAACCGTTCTGGCGTCGGGAATCCTCGGCGGCATCGGCAGCATGAACCCGATAGGCGTCATATTCGGGCTGGGATCGGCGTTCTTCTACACGATTAACATGTATCTTCTCGGCGATTCGAAGACCGAGATGCATCCGTTCTTCAAGAGCCTTACCACGCTTCTCTTTGCATGCGTTGCCGTGGGCTTCATATTCGGACCAATGCTTATCGGAAGCGGCGGATTGAATGAGCTTCTGAGCCCCTCGCTGATTCCGTATGCCCTGATGCTCGGAATAATCGGCTGTGCCCTGCCCGTCTCCCTATTCTCGATAGGGATGCAGAGGCTGCCGCTGGGCTTTGCCACAACCCTCAGTTCCTCGGAGCTTCCGGCGTCGATAATATGTGCGGTTCTGATAATCAATGAGACCGTTATGTGGTATCAGTGGATCGGCATAGTGATCCTGCTTTACGGCACCTCGTATCGCTATATGTTCGTCAAGGGTCGGAAGAAACCCGTTATTCCGTTTTCGTGAGGCGGGCAGATGAATATTAACCGCGCTTTATTTCCTTTGCTGGTCTTCCTCGGAGGCTGCAGTTTCGGCCCGCTCTCGCCGATTGTAAAGATTGCCTATGAGGACGGATATTCATCCGTCTCCATGATCTTTGCGCAGTACGGCGGCGGCTGGTTCTCTCTCTTCATACTTGTCCTGATATTTACCATCGGCAGAATGCTTATAGGAAAAAACGGGCGCGGCAATACGCGTGATTCCGCAAAGGATACTGCAAAGGTCAATTTAAAGGACATTTTAAAGGCAAATCCAAAGGAGAATGACGATAAGAAGGGCAATACCGCCGAGGATGAAGAAAAGAGCCTTCAAAGTCGGGTGAAGAGTGTTCTGCTCCTCTTTGCATGCGGTCTCTCTATTGCCCTGTGCAGTTCCCGTAATATCTTCGCACTGAATACAATCTCCGTCTCGCTCGCGGTTCTCCTGCTCTTCCAGTTCATCTGGATGGGCGTTATCATCCAGTGCATAGTAAAGAGGGCACTGCCGTCAAAGGACACCGCCGTATCCGTGCTCATGCTCGTCATCGGAACCGTTCTGGCATCGGGAGTGTTAATTGCCGGCACGAAATTCGCATTAATCGGTGTCTGCTTCGGTCTGGGTTCGGCAATATTCTTTGCCGTATACGTCTTCATGATCGGTCATGTCGCGGTGAGCATACATCCCGTATATCGAAGTTTTGTCGTGATGAGCATGGCGCTCTTATCCATCCTTGCAATCTTCGGCATGTCTCTTGCCGGAAATGCTTCTCAGATTGATATCGGTCTTGCGGAGTATGCACTGGTAATAGGTCTCTTCGGATGCGCAATCCCGATGTTCTTCTTTGCAATCGGCACACCGAAGATTCCAACGGGTGCGGCAACAATCCTCAGTTCCTCGGAACTGCCCGCAACCATCATCTGTGCCGTCATCATCATTCACGAATCCGTAACGGCATTTCAGTGGGTCGGCGTGGCGCTCGTATTTCTGGGAATAGCATATCCCTATCTTGCCGCGGCATTCAGGGAAAACAGGGAAAAAAGCGTAAAGGTCTGAAGAGATTGATGATTGATTAAACATCGTCGGCGGGCACCGGTAAGGGGAGACGGCTTTTCGCACGCCGATATCTATACCCGCAACGATATATTAATTTGATCTCGTTCATATTCTAATTCATGGACCTGATTGCCGTTTTGATAATCACTCTGGTATTCATAACCGTTCTTGCTTTCTCACGAAAAGTACCGATATTTCTGATCCTCTTTTCGGGAGCCGTTCTCATGGGTCTCCTTGCGGGATTCGGATTCGAGCAGGTCATTACGTGGGCAATAAAAGGAATGGGCAGTACCTTCACCGGATTTGCCGTTGTAATACTCTCCGGAATCGTCATAGTAAAATTGCTCTATGACCAGGGCCTTATGGACATAATAATCTCTGGATTGAGTTTCGGAACAAAAGATCGCGGCGTTAACGCGGGCATTCTCGGTTATATCCTCGCGGTTCCGACGACGTGCTGCATCACCACCTACATGATGCTTGCCCCCGCAATGAAAAAGGAAGGGGACATAAACCCGAAATCAAACCGGCCGCTGTATCTCCTGGCGATCGGCAGTATCATCTCCTATGTCCTGATATTTCCGACACCCGTGACTATGCCCGTCATTACCGCTGTTGCGCCGGAGTTTTCGATCTTTAATCTTGACGCAATAACAATCCCCGTCTCGTTGGGTATTCTTGTAATCGTAATGCTGCTCATCCGCTTCCTTTACGGCAGGACAAAAGAAACCGGCGAAGAAAAAGGCACGGATAAAGGCGGAGACATAACGGGAGACGTAAAGGCGGATGCAAACGCACAACCCTGTGAATCCGCGGAGCCTGCACGGACAAACGAAAAGATTTCCGCCAATCTCAAACTGCGGGCATGGGCACCTTTTATCGCCATGTTTGCGGCGATACCCGTCGGACTGTTTCTGCAACTGTCCCATATCGTCATAATGCAGTTCATAATGCTTGCGGGACTGATAACCGCCCTTGCGCTTGCCCCTACCGATATCAGAATGAAAAGTTTCTCGGAAGGTGCCAAAACTGCGGGTCTTATCCTGTTTGATGTCTGTGCGGCGGGAGCAATAGGCAAGGTGATAACGAGCTCGGGTATGGCAGGCAGCATAACGGATTCGATGATCCCGATGCTTCCCGACATTCTGATTCCCTTCATAGTCACCGCGATATTTGCAACCGCACAGGGATCCAGAGTGACGACTGCGGTCATATCCGCGGAGATAATTGCCGCCTCGGGACTTGCGGCAACAATTCACCCGATTCCTCTGGTCCTTATGATAGCGGCAGGAACCTGCTTCATCTCATACATGACCGATCCTTACTTCTGGATTGTGCAGAGAACAACGGGCGATGACATAACGACGGTGCTGAAGAACTATACACTGCCGCTTGCGGTCGCGGCGATTATCATATTTGTCATTGCTCTTCTGCTTACGGCATTATACTTCCCGTATGTCGAAGACGCGGCTCTGCTTATCGGATGAGAATTCAAAAAAGGAATTGAGGAATAATCGGATAAATATTGTAATTTCGTAATTGCAAACACGAATCGTAAATACGGAATTGTAAACACGTAATGATAAATTTGTTACCGATGATTTCGGGATAAAGAAAAAAAAGAAGATTACTTCTTCTTTTTATCGTTCTTGCCTCCGAAGATATCCTTGAAAAATCCCGTCTTTTTGCCCGACGCCGGTTTTTTGCCGGATTCTATCTCAAGAAGTCTGCTGTAGAGCTGTTTTTCCTCTTCGTTAAGATTCTTCGGAATCTCAATCTTTACCCTGACCAACATATCACCGGGTCTGCCTCTTCTCTTGACACCCTCGCCCGCAATCTTGAGAGCCGTGCCGTGCTGAACACCCGCGGGTATCTTGAGCTCGACATCGCGGCCGTCAATCGTCTGGATCTCGACCTCGGTTCCGACCGCAGCGCCTGCCGCGGATATGGCGACCGTTGTCTCGAGATCGTCGCCGATACGTCTGAAGTTCTGGTCGGGCAGGACCTCAATCTCGATATAGAGGTCGCCGTTGGGCGCACCGGGGTCTCCCGCTTCGCCGTAACCCTCCATCCTCAGACGCATGCCGGAATCGACGCCGGCGGGTATCGCAACGCTTATGGTCCTCTTGACCCTCGAATGACCCGTACCGCCGCAGGTCTTACAGCGATCTTCGGGTATCTTTCCGCGTCCGCCGCACTGCGAACAGGTGACCATGCTGACAAAACTGCCGAACGGCGTCTTGCTCTCGCGTTTTTCCTGACCCGTGCCGCCGCAGCGCGGACAGGTGCGTGTCTTCTTGGTCGTGCTTCCCGTACCGTCACAGTCGGGACAGGGCTCGGTATGCATCACATCGACATCGCGCGATGTGCCCAGCGCCGCATCCTTAAGGGAGATGGTAAGGCGCATGAGCAGATCCGCGCCCGCCTGAGGACCTCTCGGACCGCGTCTCTGACCGCCGCCGCCGAAGAAGGCATCGAATATATCTCCGAATCCGCCGAAATCGGCATTGAAACCCGCACCGTTGAAACCGCCGCCGCTGTACTGTCCTTTGGAAGCGTTGGTGAAGGTCTCGTGACCCATGCGATCGTACTGCGCACGTTTCTGACTGTCGGAAAGAACGCTGTAAGCCTCGTTTATCTCCTTGAACTTCTCTTCGGCGCCCTCTTCCTTGCAGATATCGGGGTGGTATTTTTTGGTCAGGGTGCGGTAAGCCTTCTTAATCTCCTGTTCCGTAGCATTTTTCGGAACATTAAGGACATCGTAATAGTTTTTCGCACCCATATTATCGCCTGTAGATTATCGTATTTTATTCGCCCCTAACCCTTATAAAATGGATTAAAGTTCTAATCGGGATTGGTATAACCAATCCGCGATTAATCTCGATTGATCTTTATTGATCTGATTGATCCTGATTGATCCTGATTGATCCTGATTGATCGTGATTCGGTGATTTACCCAATCGCCGAGGAACTCAGTTCTTGTCGTCCTTGACCTTGAAGTCGGCATCGACCACGGTATCGTCGGACTTCTTCTCTTCTGCGTTTCCGCCTTCCTTTGCCTTGTTTGCCTCGGCCTCGGCGGCTGCTTTCTGATACATCTTTGTGGATGCCGCAAAGACGGCTTCCTGAAGTTCCTCGACGTCCTTCTTGATTGCGTCTATGTCGGTGCCCTCGATGGTCTTCTTGACCTTCTCGACGCCGGCTTCAATCTTTGAGACATCATCGGCTTCGAGCTTGTCCTTGCCTTCCTTGAGGAGTTTTTCAGCGGCAAATATCGAGTTGTCGGCGTTGTTTCTGATCTCAATCTCTTCGCGCTTCTTCTTATCCGCCTCTTCGAAGTCCTTGGACTTCCTGATCATCTCTTCGATCTCTTTCTCGGAGAGTCTCTTGTCGCCGGAGATTGTGATTGCCTGGCTGTTGCCCGTGCCCAGGTCTTTTGCCGAGACATTGATGATGCCGTTTGCATCGATATCGAATGTGACCTCGATCTGCGGGATTCCGCGCGGTGCCGGCGGGATGCCCGTAAGCTGGAACTTGCCGAGAGTGAAGTTATCCGCGGCAAGCGCACGCTCACCCTGAACGACGTGAATCTCCACGCTGGTCTGGTTGTCGGCGGCGGTCGTGAAGATCTGACTCTTCTTTGTCGGGATTGTGGTGTTTCTCTCGATGAGTTTTGTTGCGATACCGCCCATGGTCTCGATTGAGAGTGTAAGCGGGGTTACATCCAGAAGGACTACGTCCTTTGCTTCTCCGGTCAGGACACCGCCCTGAATCGAAGCACCGACTGCGACACATTCATCGGGGTTGATTCCCTTGTCGGGCTCTTTTCCGAGGAGGGCCTTTACTCTCTCCTGAACGAGCGGGACACGTGTCGAACCGCCGACAAGGAGGACGTGGTCGATATCGGATGCCGTAAGACCCGCATCGTCAAGTGCCTGCTTTACGGGTCCGATTGTCCTGTCGACTAAAGGACCGATAAGCTGCTCGAACTTTGCGCGTGTAAGGTCGATATCGAGGAACTTGGGTCCCGTTGCATCGGTTGTAATGTAAGGCAGGTTGATGTTTGTCTTCTGAACGGTCGAGAGTTCCATCTTTGCGTTCTCTGATGCGTCGCGGATACGCTGCATTGCCATCTTGTCTTTCGAGAGGTCAATGCCCTCCTTCTTCTTGAACTCTTCGACGATGTAGTCGGTGATTGTCTTATCGAAGTCGTCGCCGCCGAGGTGGTTATCTCCCGCGGTCGCCTGAACTTCGAATACGCCGTCGCCGAGTGTCAGAATCGAGACATCGAATGTTCCGCCGCCGAGATCGAATACCAGTACGGTCTTGTCTTCTTCCTTGTCGATACCGTATGCGAGCGCACTTGCGGTAGGCTCGTTGATGATACGCATGACCTCGAGACCGGCAATCTTACCGGCATCCTTTGTTGCGTTCCTCTGAGCGTCGTTGAAGTATGCCGGGACGGTGATGACA
>JAFPWZ010000084.1 GCA_017412625.1 Methanomicrobium sp. | reverse complement strand
TTTTCCGAACGATGAAGTATTGTTTATATCTTAAAAAGTCCGAAAGATTGTATTATCCTAAGATGATCGAATCTTTGGGGGGATAAAAATGCAAAAAGGAGTAATAATTGCGGCAGCGGCAGTCGTTGCTGTCGTTGCCATCGTCTGCGGCATTGCGGCAGTGAACATGTTAAATTCATCACCCGCAGGTGCCGGTGCGGGTAAAGTAAGCGGCGACAGCGTAAAAACAACCGCTGCCGAAGGAGGAAAGAGTACCGAAAGCACAGAAAACACTGGAAGCACCGGAAGCACAGAAAGCACCGTGAGCGTCGGTGACGCCGGAAACGTCGGAAGCGCCGGCGGGGAGATAACCGTTGAGGAAGGGAAAGAGAGCGTGTTGAAGTTCATCGGCGATGACAGTCTGAAGCTCTCCGATGTCAAATTCGCAAATGAAGTTACCTACTTCAGTCAGGGGGATTATTATCAGTATAACGTCGACGGCGGCAGCGGAATCGGCAAAGCCGCCGCATATGTCAGTAAAGACAACGGCAGGGTAGAGATGATCTCATTCTACGATAAGAGGAGCGACGCGGAAAAGGAGAAGGCAATAACGCTTGATCAGGCAAAAGAGAATGCATGGCGCTATATTGCCGAAAAGTATCCCGAATTTGTGAAGATGAATACGGTCGAAATCGACTCGGAGTATAACGATCACATGGCGGGGGGCAAAGATTACATCCTGACATGGAGGGAGTCGGTTGACGGCGTTCAGACTCTGAATATTGTCACACTCGCGGTTGACGCGGTTAACGGCGAAATCCTCTCGTATATGGCGCTGAACCGCGATTATAACGGCACGATGACGCCGAAGTTGAGCGAAGAGGAGGCTTATGCAAAGGCAATTGAGGCGTTCCCCGGCATTGAGGTAACCGATAAGTCCTGCACGCTGTCCGTGGAATATGTCGAGAAGGGTCGCCCCGCATTGAGTTATACCGTGATGCTGAAAGGAAAGCCCGTTAATTACACGACATACGGCGGCATTGTGCTCATTGACGCCGAAACCGGCGAGATAATGCTTAAGAGCGGATATAACTGATCGCAAAAACGATCCTGTGCTTTTCAGATGCTTTGTGCACTTTAAAAGCATCAATTTTATTAAACATTTTTTAGACAATTATAACTGATTCTTTTAATCTGAAAGGCATATTCGGTTATGATATAATATGGCAAGGTATGAGATGAACAAAAAAGTGGTTGTTTTCCTGAAAAAGAACCCAAGAATATGCAAGGACATAATTTTGACAATAAAAAAATGTCTTGAGGAACATCTGTTTGTAAATGTAAATTCATGCAATAAACATGAATTAAAAGGAAAATGTACGGGTTATTGGCGGTTGCACGTCCCTTATGATTATGTCGTCATATATGTTATTGAGGGAGAGCGACCGGACAGACATGCGGCAATAATCAAGATTATGACTGAAAAAGAATATCACAATTGGATCAAAGCATGTTAAATGCCCAATATTTCTTCTACTTCATCGGCAGAATAACGCGGTTCTTTTCTTAAGCGCTCCAACTCTTCACGGATATCACATTTTTCAACCGGTTTAAGTTCCCTCAGAAGTGTTTTAGATATTGCTTCTCTTCCAACCCTGCGGGAGTAGAGTTCGTTATATGCGGCATCAGACACTACTAAAGTTTTCATACTATTTTCTTATCATTGATATCTCATAACCTTTCTGTCCGTAAATCTCAATGAAATCAAATGCGGTTCTTCTCCCGATTCAAGTCTGACAAATAATTAAAAAGATATGCGTAACATATGTCAAAACAATAAAAAAAGTATGCGTATGATATGCCGAAAATCCGAAGAAATTGCGCCGAAAAAAGCGCATGAAACGTCGTGAATAATTTTATAAATCCCTTTTGTTTTTTTATCTCGCGCTTACTTCAGCGGTCGGGGTCATACGGTCAAAACTGCTTATTATCAAAGATATAGGAAAAACAGCCATTTGTCTGTGATTCCGCCGCGGCAAAAAAAAGTCGTTGTAAATTGTAAATGATAAATAGTGATAAATCCGATATTTACAATAGAGGATTAGATGTTGGATATGTTATGTTTCCTTATTCTTTTTCCGCTCATAGCCGCATTACTGATGCTCATTCTTCCAAACGGCAACGCCCGTGACATAATCGTGAAGATTGCGGCACTCATAACCGCGGCAGGCTCGGTATATCTCTTTGTCGAGACCTTCGGAAAAGGAATACGGTATGTGTCGATAGGCAGCGGAACCGTGGATCTCATCGTTTTCGTTGCGGAACTCGTGATTGCCCTGTTTATCATCGCAATCAGCTTAAAATTCAGGAAGTATATCGTAACCGTACTCGGTGCGATACAGCTTGCATTCGTGCTCTATCTTGAATATCTCATGCACAGCGGCGTCCTTCCCGCCGCAGGCGAGCTCTTTGCCGATGAATTCTCAATGATAATGACGCTCATCATCGGTCTTATAGGCGGCATTATCTGTGTATATTCGGTCGGCTACATGAGAGGCTATCACGAGATGCACAAGGATGTAAAGGATCACAGAAAACTCTTCTTCTTCCTTATTTTCCTGTTCCTCTCGGCAATGTACGGTGTCGTATACTCAAACAACCTTGTATGGCTCCTCATGTTCTGGGAGATAACCTCGCTGTGTTCATTCCTTCTGATAGGATATGCACGCGACGAGCTCTCGTGGAACAATGCGTTCAGGGCGCTGATGTTCAATGTGCTCGGCGGAATCGCCTTCTCCGCGGCAATACTCTACATTGTCGCTGTCCTTGGCGACTTCGGATATCTCTTCATGGATAAACTGCTGGCATCCGGCAGTGCCGTTGCGATAATACCCGCGGCACTCATAGGATTTGCGGGACTCACCAAATCCGCACAGTATCCGTTCTCCTCATGGCTCGTGGGCGCAATGGTGGCACCCACACCGGTATCGGCACTCCTCCATTCATCTACGATGGTAAAGGCGGGTGTCTACATAATCGTCAGATTCGCGCCGATATACGAGATGACCTATACGGGAATGGCGCTCTCGCTTGTGGGCGCTTTCACCTTCCTAATCGCATCCGCCGTCGCAATCGGTCAGAGCAATGCCAAGAAAGTTCTTGCATACTCGACAATTGCCAACCTCGGTCTTGTGGTCGCCTGTGCGGGTATAGGAACCGAAGCGGCAATCTGGGCGGCAATTCTGCTTATAATCTTCCACGCGGTCGCAAAGTCGCTCCTCTTCCTCTCGGTCGGTTCGGTCGAGCATCAGAAGCACTCCCGCGACATCGAGGACATGACGGGACTTATCTCCGAGATGCCGAAGGTATCCGTGATGATGCTCATCGGCATTGCCGGAATGTTCCTGGCGCCGTTCGGTATGCTTATCTCCAAGTGGGCGGCAATAGTTGCCTTCATTGACGCAATGAAGCCGTTCGGAGCGATCTATATCATGATAATAGCGTTCGGAAGCGCCCTTACGGTATTCTTCTGGACGAAGTGGATGGGTAAACTCATAGAAGTCAGACATCCCAAGAGCCCTCTTGCCCGCGAAGCAACGCCGCAGGAGATGTTCTCGCTTTATTTCCTGACGACACTGACCGTGCTTGCGACGATATTCTTCCCGCTGATATCCTACGATCTCATAATGCCCTATCTCGAGAGTCTGGGGTCTGCCGTGCCCGTTCTGCTGAGTTCGGGAGACATAATAACCATGTTCATAATGACCGTAACAATAGTCCTCCTCCCGCTCTCTATGGCATACTTCAGCAACGGCAGAACGATAAAGGGACAGTATATGAGCGGCAGACCCGTGGATGCGGAGCTTAACTTCGCGGGAAGTCTCGGACGCACAATGAAAACCGACATATCCAACTACTACATCGAGGAGTATTTCGGCGAAGAAATGAACTGCAGATACGGAATAATTATATCCGTGCTCATACTCGCGGTTCTTGCCGCAATACTTGTTTACACGTTTACATCGGGGGCGGTCTTATGATTGAAACGGCAACAGCGTCGGCAGTCGGCACATTCGGAATTTCGCAGGTAATCGGAGCATTGCTCTTTATTCTGCTTGCACCGCTCGTCGGCGGAATCATAACGGGACTTGACAGGAAGATAACGGCAAGAATGCAGGGACGCGTCGGTCCGCCCGTTCTTCAGCCCTTCTACGATATCAAAAAGCTCTTCGAGAAGGAGAAGATGGTGGTTACGACCTCGGAGAACTTCTGGGTCTTCGCATACCTCGTCTTCATAGTAATCTCGGGCATGCTGCTCTTTGCAAACAGCGATCTCCTGCTTGTCATATTTGCACTGACACTGGCGCACGTATTCCTCATACTCGGCGCCTACTCGACGGGTTCGCCCTATGCGCATGTCGGTGCCGAGAGGGAACTGATTGCTCTCATGTCGGTGGAGCCGATGATTATAGTGGCGGCGGTCGGTCTTTACATGGTAACGGGCTCGTTTGAGAGTTACGGCATTGTCGTCTCGAGCACTGCCCCGATTCTTCTGATTCCGGGTATCTTCATCGGAATGGTCTATATCCTCACGGTAAAGCTCGGCAAGTCGCCGTTTGACATCGCGACCTCGCACCATGCGCATCAGGAGCTTGTCAAGGGTCTTACGACCGAGTTCTCGGGTCCGACTCTCGGCATGATCGAGATTGCCCACCTTTACGAGCTTGTATTCCTGCTGGGATTCCTGTTCCTGTTCTTCGGACTTGCGGCGCCGCTGATTGGAATTGTCGTTATCGCGGCGGTATACCTGCTTGAGATATTCATAGACAATGCGGCATCGAGGGCGAAGTGGCAGTTCGTCTTCAAGGGATGCTGGGCGATTACTTTGGTGCTCGGATTTCTGAATCTGTTTGCACTGTATTTTGTGAGGTGAAAAATGTCAGGTTTAACTAAATCCCCATGGATTATACACTACGATGCTTCAAGCTGCAACGGTTGCGACATTGAGGTTCTGGCATGTCTTACGCCTCTGTATGATGTGGAGCGCTTCGGCATTCTGAATACGGGCAATCCGAAGCATGCCGATATCTTTGTGGTCACGGGCAGTGTCAACGAGCAGAACAGAGAGGTAATAAAGAACATCTACGATCAGATGCCCAAGCCCAACGTCGTTATCGGTGTGGGTATCTGCGCCTGCTCCGGCGGTGTCTTCAAGGAATGCTACAATGTTGCGGGCGGCGTCGGTCAGGTCATACCCGTGGATGTCTATGTCCCCGGATGTTCGGTGAGACCCGAGCAGATTATCGACGGCGTCGTGAAGGCTCTGGGTATTCTCGAGGAGAAGAGGGCGGCGTTTGCGGCTGAGAACAAGGGTAAGAAGACCGATAAGAGCAATGCGGGCGAAAAGAAGGAAGGAGGTAACTGAAGATGCATAAGGAAGAGCAGACGATTACGGAGGTCACGGTTGAAAACCTCGTATCCGAGGTCTCGAAGATGTATGACGAAGGTTACCGCCTTATTCAGATAGGCTGCGGCAAATACGACGATATCTTCGAGATAAATTACTCGTTCGATAAGGATTACAGGTTCGTGAATCTGCGCCTGAAGATTACCGAAGGCGTTGTTGTTCCGAGTATTACGGGCGTTTATCTCTGTGCGTTCATCTACGAGAACGAGATTCACGACCTCTTCGGCGTGAGCATAAAGGATATTGCCATCGATTTCAAGGGCAATCTGATAAAGACGAGCATAAAGAATCCTTTCAATACGCCGACGGTTACAAAGGTCAAAGCGGCCAGGCCGGCAAAGACGGAGAATGCGGCGGCAGCGGGAGCAAAGGCGGACGGTAAAACCGAAACAAAGCCCGAAGCCAAAGCCGATGCCGGAAGCAAAAAGGAGGAAGCATAGATGGCAGGAAGAATTGTTGTTCCGTTCGGTCCCCAGCACCCGGTTCTTCCCGAGCCGATTCATCTGGATCTGGTTCTGGAGGACGAGAGGGTTGTTGAGGCAATACCCTCGATAGGGTATGTCCACCGCGGTCTCGAGAAACTTGTCGAGAAGCGCGATTTCAAGGACTTTGTCTATATTGCCGAGCGTATCTGCGGTATATGCAGTTTCACGCACAGCGTCGGATACTGTAAGGCAATCGAGTCGATTATGGACCTGCAGGTTCCCGAGCGTGCCCAGTATCTGAGAACTATCTGGAGCGAGTATTCGAGGCTTCACAGCCACCTGCTCTGGCTCGGTCTTTATGCGGATGCGATGGGCTTTGAGAATCTGTTCATGAACGCATGGAAGATTCGCGAGAGCATCCTCGACGCGATGGAGGAGACCACCGGCGGCAGGGTCATTCAGGGTGTCTGCAAGGTCGGCGGCGTAAGACGCGATATTTCGGATGCGAAACTCAAGGAGATGACCTCAAAGCTGGATTCCATCGGCGGCGAGATCGAGGATCTCTGCCATGTCTTCTTCGATGACGCGAGCGTAAAGCACAGGTCGGTCGGCGTGGGTATGCTCTCGAAGGAGGATGCGCATAAGCTGGGCGCCGTCGGTCCGGTTGCGAAGGGAAGCGGCATTGCACTCGATCTGAGGCAGACGGGTTATTCCGCTTACGGCAGTCTGGATTTCAAGCCGATTGTCGAGACGGGCTGCGACTGCTATGCGAGATGTATAGTGAGGGCAAAGGAGCTTGCACAGTCCGTGGATCTCATTAAGCAGGCGGCGGCGAACATCCCCGCGGGCGATATCGAGGTCAAGGTCAAGGGCAACCCCGACGGCGAATACTTCTCGAGGGTCGAGCAGCCTCGCGGCGAGTGCATCCACTATGTGAAGGCGAACGGCTCGAAGAATATCCTGAGAGAACGCGTGAGGACTCCGTCGTCGGCGAACATACCGCCGCTTGTGAAGATGCTCGAGGGCTGTCAGATGGCGGATGTGCCTGTGATTGTGCTTTCAATCGACCCGTGTATCGGTTGTGCGGAGAGGTGAAAGAGAATGGGATTATTTTCGATGACGAAGACGGTTCTGAAGTCGCTGTTTAAGAAGCCGGCGACGATTCGCTATCCGGCAGAGCCTGCGAAGCGCTTTGAGGGCACCCGCGGTCAGATGGAGATTGATATCGATAAGTGTATCTTCTGCGGTCTCTGCGCTAAGCACTGCCCCGCCGATGCGATTACGGTGAACAGGAACGAGAGGACATGGAGCATTAACAGGCTCTGGTGCATCTGCTGTAATTCCTGCGCGGAGAACTGCAATAAGGGCGGGATTTATCAGACGAATGTCTATCATCCGCCGATTGTCGCCGGCGAGACCGATGTGGATGTCTATAAGGGTAAGCCGGTCGAGGAGAAGCCTGCCGCCGAAGAGACGGCCGCATAATCAGGAAGGAACAATTTTTCAATTTTTTCAATTTTTTCAAAATTGTAAAATATTCAATTATTGAGGTTTTGCGGTTTTGCGTTTTTGCCGTTAAAAAAGTGTATCGGGAATTTGATTTGGGAATTTGATTGGGTATATGGGTATTTTATCTTCTTCGTGCCGAGCCGGGTTTTTTGCCGCCGAATCTGGAGCTTATGCTTCCGAAGCCGCGGAAGTCCATGCCGTGCGAGAACTCCGTTTCCGTATGATCCGCCGTTTCTCCGCTGCGTGACGGGCTGCCTGCCGCCGTATCCGATGCCGCTTCCTGACTTTTTAAGTGTTCTTCGATTATGTCGGGTCTGCGGACGGGGATGGCGAAGTAGACCTGTGCGAAGGTTATGGGGTCGCTTCTGAATCCGCAGTTTTTTGCGACATAGTAGCATGCCAGACGCGTGAGTTTGTGATCGCCGACGACCTTCTGAACTTTCCCGTTCTTTCTGACGAGTTTTCTGACGGGGACGAAGTTGTGTTTTACGACGCCGCGTGAGTCCTGACAGGCGAGTTTTGCTTTTTCGACGACGACGAAGAAGTCCCGCGGGTCGAGGTATCCCAGAAGAGTCTGAAGGTCTTTTGCCATCCAGAGTTCAACGCCGCTGTCGATGTGACGGCAGGATTCGAACTGTGCGAAGAGTTTATCGATTGTTGCTCTGTCCATATTATCCCCGGAATTGTTTTTATCCAGATATGTTATGAGTAGTATCTTGTTCGGATCACTTTTTAATCTGTTTGAGTGTGCAATTGTATGACAGATAATCTCCGTTTATGCACTATTAGTTTTTTCATCGGTTTTCGGCAAGAAAGATTATGACATTTCGCGGCTGAGTAAATTATATGCGAATCAATAAGCGAATAACGAAAAACAGGACGGCTGACGGGCAGATCGCCGACTTGGATACCATGATGTCGCAGAAGAGCAGGAAGACATATTCGAGCGACGATGTGAAAAAGCGCTATAATTTGGAATAGTTTTGCATTATTTGAAGCAATATTAAAACATTTTTGAAGCCGTTTTGAAACAGTTTTAAACAGTTTTGAATATGTATATTTGTAGTCTGAATCGTGAAAATAACTGCAAAAAAGCGTAAAACGGATGCCTCAACCCGGATTTGAACCGGGGACAACCAGATCTTCAGTCTGGCGCTCTCCCAGTCTGAGCTACTGAGGCAAACAAAACGACATCTGTCAGATTTGCGAAATTAATATTGGATATCTGCACATATAAACTATTTGATTTATTGTTCATATGACAAAGAAAGTCCTTATTATATCCGTAATCGCATTGCTTCTGATTGTCGTGTTTGCGGCAATTGCAATGATGTCTGCGGGAAATGCAGTATCCGGCTCTCGGGAGCAGACCGGAATTATCGCGGAGGAAAAAGAGATGATGATAAAAGTTTCCGACGTCACCAGTACCGTCATATTCCGGCTTAACGACAGCCCTTCCTCAAAGAGCCTGTATGAGATGCTCCCTGTTGATGCGGAGGTGCAGAATTACTCGAATAACGAGAAGATCTTTACTCCGCCGCAGAAAATCGATACGACCGGCGGTATTGAGGGGGACTGCCCCGCAGGCACGCTTGCGCTCTTCTCGCCGTGGGGTAATGCGGTGATGTACTACGGCGATGCCCCTGCATATCCCGGTCTGTATCTTCTCGGTGAGGTTGCTGAAGGCGGTGACAGGATAAAGAATCTATCCGGCACGATACATGTTGAAGCCGTATGATCTGTGTCCTTTATCGATGAACCGATTTTTTTGCCGCCGAAGGCTAACGTTTATTAGCCATAAACGGCTAATGAGTATTAGCAACATGAAAGGTGAGATGTCCACAAAAGACAGGATACTGGATGCGGCACTGACGCTCTTCTCGGAGAACGGCTACGACGGAACAAGCGTGGAAGAGATAGCGGGCAGTGTCGGGATAAAAGCGCCGTCGCTCTACAAGCACTATGCGGGCAAGGAGGATATCCTCAACGCTCTCATAGATTCCGCACAGGCACATTACGAAGGGATGTTCGGCTCCGAGATGAATATCGGGAAGGTGCCGGAGAGCGGCGAAGAGTTCATACGGGCGGAGATGCGCAGGATTTCGTTTACAATCCGCGATCCCGTAATCCGAAAGACAAGAATGCTTCTTGTGCAGGAGCAGTTCAGGAACGAAAGAATCGCCGAGGTTACCACCATGCATCAGCTGAGCGGCATTCAGCGGATGTATGCCCGCATTCTAGAAGAGATGATGAAAAAAGGGCTGGTCGGAGAGGACGATCCGGCACTGCTTGCAACGGAGCTTACCGCTCCGGCGGTGCTTCTCATCGCAAAGGCGGACAGGCAGCCGCAGTCCGTGAAAGAGATTGAAGAGAGCATTGAGAGACATTTACGGCACTTCTGCGCCGTTTACATGAAAAAATGAGCAGACAATGAGCAAATAATGAGCAAATAATGAGCAGATAATGAACAGATAATGAACAGATAATGAGCGAACTGCGAGCAAATAATGAAAAATAATGAATAAAAAGGTGAACGAAAAAATGAGCGAAAATATGACTGAAAATACGAACAGAAAAGTGAATGAAAATATCATAAAAGATGCATTGAAACTTGCGGCGCTGGTGCTGTACTGTGCGGCGGTATTCGTTATTGCCGACGGCGGCTTCGGCGGGTTCTGGGTCGGAATAGGACTGTTTGCGGCGGCGACATACATTCTGTATTATTCGGGCGGCAACCGCGAAGAAAAACCCGATTGCTGAAATTGTAATCGGGTGAGGTAACGGGTCATGAACGACGTTTACGGGTTTATCGACGCGGCATTGCCCTGGATTGCAATCGGACTCATGCTTGCCGTCTTTTTTGCAAGGGCGGCAGTTCTGAAGAAGAATGACGGGGACGGCGAATACGTTTCCGAGGGTATGGCTTTGGGAATGTGCTTCGGCGTTGCCTTAAGCGTCGCTCTGCACATCAATGTCGGCATCGGAATGATGGCGGGTATGCTGCTCGGACTCCTCGCAGGTTCGCTGATCGCGAAAAAGAATGATGATACACCGGAAACCTGACCGCATATCATATCGCAAAAATTGACTATCACGGAAAATCAATATAATTAGGCAATAATATATTGTCAACAGAGTCCCGAGAGAGTCAAAGATGAGCAATAATTCGGATATGCAGGCTGACGGCGCCAAAAAAGGCAAAAAAATCAAATTGTCACAGGAAATCAACGAGAGAAAAGGTCATATCGTCCATCTGACGCATAACGACCTTGACGCCGTAGGCTGCGACGCCGTGCACAGACTGAAATACGAAGACGTCGTGACAAAGTTCTCCTCCGTATCCAAATTTGCGAAGAATCTGGACGATATCGCAAGGATGGCGGGAAAAGGGGACATTCTGAGCATATCCGATATCGGTTACAACAGCGCCTGTGCCCGGTCTCTTGAGACAGCGAAGGAGAACGGCTGGGTTGTGGAATGGCGCGACCATCACAGGTGGACGGACGAAGAGATAAACGAGATAACGCCGCTTGTGAAATACCTCCGCGTCGATACCTCGGTATGTGCGACCTGCATTGTCAGAAGCGACCTCCTTCCCGAAGACGGGCATTCGGGGGAGATTGCAAAGATTGTCTGCGACTATGACCTCTGGAAGCATGAGGTGCCGGATTCGAAGGTGCTCGGCGAAGTCTGCACGAAGCGCGAGAATCTGGAGTGCGTCCGCGACTGCTTTCTGGACGGGAAACTCATCAACGACGAAATTCGGGAGATATACCGCGTAATCGAGGAAGAGAAGAACGCGGCGATAAAAAAGAGCATAAAGCACACGCGGATAATGCAGGGGCGCTATAAGATTGCCTTTGCGCCGCTTTACGGATACCCCAGTGAAACGGCGCACGCCATTCGCGACAGGATGGGTACCGATATCGAGGTCATCGTCGCCGAAAACGGCAAGTTCTCGGTGCGTTCGGTGCCGCCGGTGAGCCACCTCATAGCGAAGAAGTTTAACGGCGGCGGTCATCCTCCGGCGGCGGGCGGGACGTTTAAGTTCTCGCTTGGCGATAAGCTCTCGTTCATGATACTGAAAAAGACAAAGCATTACGAGAAGTTCTTTGAAGCCGCGGAGAAGGTAAAAGAGGAATAATCCAATCCGAATAACCTGATTTCAACCCCCACTCAATAACCCAAACCCAATAACCTACCTAACCCCAACCCCTAATCTCTCATCAGATAACTGTTTTCTTTAAGATCTTTCCAGAACGCGGTCATGCTTTCTGCCGCAGATTCTGTTTCCGTTTCGTTTTCGGTTATGTTTTCGTTTACGGTTAGGTTTTCGGTTTCCCGTTTCGGTTTTGATTCTCTTTCGGTTTGCGTTTTTGCGTCCTGCCGGAATTCAATGCCGCCCGCCTTTATGCCGTCGGGGTCGAAATGCTCAAGGCACGGATCGAAATCGGAGGGCTTCGCATTGATGAGGCAGATATCCCTGACCTCGTATTCGTTCATGAGCTCGAAGAGCACGGGCAGTTTTGAGGGGATTATCGCAACCGCGGTCTGATATTCGAGGATATTGCTCAGCTGCCGCGACGTTGCCGCAGGCGAACAGAAGAAGACTCTCTCACGCGATAGTTCCTCGAGTTCGTCGTGCGCGAAGGAATCCGCGATGAGGATATGGCTTTTTACTCCGAGATCGCGCTGTTCGCGCATGATTTTGGCGTAAACCTCGCAGATTGCACTGTAATACTCGCCGATATCGTCGTAGAAGACATCGTTCAGTCTGAGTGCGGAGGGTGAAGGCAGAACGAAGTTCAGCGGCGCTGCCGCAGTGTTCCCGCAAAGCGTCTTTTGAAGCGCCTTTACTGATTCGGCATCGGCTTTGACCATATCGGGAACCGCATGGAGTTCGCCGTTGACGTAGCCCTCTTTATGCCCGCCGATTGACTCAAGCAGGCGCGAACCGTAGAATCCGCCGCCGCATCCGGGGATATCCGCACAGCCTGCCTGAGCCTTGAGCTGCCGCTCCAGAAAATAGGTCGTTATGTCGCGGTCGGTCTTCTTCGGTCTCGGAGTTCGAATCCATTCCGCGAGTTCGTCCGCATTCGGCGGCGGCATCTTCGTGCCCGATGCGCCGAAACTCTGAAGGATTAAATTCTGCCTTTTTTTCATCTGAGATTTCCGTTTAGTATTCTATTTATTTTCCTATGTCCCATATATAAGCATGAGTGATACGCCGATACTTGTCACGTGCGGACTGCCGTATACCAACGGTCCGTGCCATCTGGGGCATCTGCGCACCTATGTGCCTGCGGATTTCTATGTCAGATACCTCAGACATTGCGGCAGAGAAGTTGTTTTTGTATGCGGTTCAGACAATCACGGAACGCCGATAGTCATCAGCGCCGAAGCCGAGGGTGTAACGCCGCGTCAGATGTCGGAGCGCTACAATGCGCACTTTGACGAGACGTTCAAGAAGATGGGCATCTTTTTCGACAGATTCGGTATGACCGACGATCCGATGAATCATGAGACAACGACCGAGATTGTTACGAAGCTCATCGAAAACGGGCATATCTATAAGAAGACGATAAGCCAGAGTTACTGCCCGCACTGTGAGATGTTCCTTCCCGACCGCTATGTGGAGGGTATCTGCCCCTACTGCGGCGAGAAGGCACGCGGCGACGAGTGCGATCAGGGATGCGGCAAGCACCTCGAGCCCGGAGAACTGAAAGAGCCGGTCTGCAAGATCTGCGGTAGTCCTGCGGAGTTTCGCGATCAGGAGCACTATTTCCTCAAGCTCGGCGATTTCAAAGATTTCTTAAACGGATATCTGCCGACGATTCAGGGAACGTCGAATGCAAAGAACTACGCGTCGATGTGGGTAAAAGAGGGTCTGCACGACTGGTGCGTGACGAGGTCGTTCAACTGGGGCGTGAAGTTCCCCGGTCACGACGATCTGGTCGTCTATGTCTGGGTTGATGCGCCAATCGGCTATATCTCGTTTACGAAGGAGTGGGCGAAGGCGACCGGCGGCGACTGGGAACAGTTCTGGAAGCCCGAGGGTAAAGGCGAGGTCATTCATTTCATCGGTCAGGATATCATCTATCACCACTGCGTTTTCTGGCCGTCCCTGCTCGAAGGCTCGGGTTACAAGCCGCCCAAGGCGGTTGTGGCAAGCGGCATGGTGAAGATTGACGACAGGAAGTTCTCCAAGAGCCGCGGCTGTGTGGTCTGGACGAACGAGGATTACCTCGATATCGGTCTTTCCCCAGATTATCTGAGGTATTATCTTCTCTCGTATACGAGCCACACGAAGGAGTTGAATTTCTCGTGGAAAGAGTTCCAGGCCCGCGTCAATAACGAGTTCGTGGACACTATCGGCAATTTCTTCTACCGCACGCTTCACTTTGCGGCGAACAAGATGGGCGGCATCCCCGACCTCGATGCCGAGCCGCAGGTGCTTGAGGCGATAAAGAGCACGATTGCCCAGCTGGATAAGGCGGTAGGCGAGTATGAGTTCAAGGCGGCGGTCGAGGCGGTGCTTGCGCTCGGAAACACGGCAAATACGTATATTCAGACGAATGCGCCCTGGAAACTGATGAAGACCGACGAGAATGCCGCGAGGCAGACGATAAGGAACTGTCTTCAGTTCGTTAAGGCGCTCACGATTCTCCTCGACGGCATTATGCCGGTAAAGGCGCAGGAGGCGTGGGAGCTTCTCGGTTATAAGGGTAAGGTCGCGGACTGCAGGATTTCCGAGGCGCTTACGGGCTTTGAGCACAGAGAACTGCCGACACCGAAGATTCTCTTCGCGAAGATTGAGGACGAGAAGGTTGCCGAGTATGAAAATACCCTTAAGATGCGTCTTGAGGAGGCAAAGGCAAAGGAGGCGGGCAGTGCCGCGGCAGGCTCCGCATCGGCGCAGACTGCGTCAACCAAACCGAAAACAGAGAATAAAGGAGATAAAAAGATGGAAGATAATAACGAACCCGTGGAACAGATTTCGATTGATGAGTTTTTCAGAACGCAGCTGAAGGTAGGCAAAATCCTTGAGGTCGAGCCGGTGCCGAAGTCAAAGAAGCTTCTCAGGATTATGGTCGATCTCGGCGAGGAGAGTCCGCGCCAGATTGTTTCGGGAATTGCTCCCTACTACAAGCCCGAGGAGCTTGTCGGTCTGAGCGTTGTCGTGGTTGCGAACTTAAAGCCGGCGAAGCTCTGCGGCGTCGAGTCAAACGGCATGATTCTTGCGGCGGGCGATGAGGCTTCGCTTCTCACGACAAAGTTCGGGGTGGCGCCGGGCACAAAGGTGCTTTAAGCACACCTTACGGCTTTTTTTATGATGCCGAGTGACAGATTTGCGTATTTCAAGTTTCTGCTTGCGCTGTTTATCTTCGGCACAAACGGTATAGTTGCGAGTTTCATCGCAATGAGCAGTTCCGACATTGTTTTCCTCAGGTTAATGCTGGGAAGCGCGTTTCTTCTCGCGATTTTTGTGATTTTGCGAAAGCCGTTCGTCTGTTTCGGGCAGCCGCGTGATGCCGCGTATATCTGTGTGTCCGGGATTGTGATGGGGGCTTCGTGGCTTTTTCTTTATGAGGCGTATCAGCAGATTGGTGTGGGTGCGTCGACGCTTTTGTACTTCGTGGGCCCCGTTATCGTTCTGGCGCTGTCGCCGTTTATCTTCGGCGAGAGGCTGACTCTTGTCAGGGTTGCGGGCTTCTTCTGCGTTATCGCGGGGATGTACCTCGTGAACGAGGTGCTGCTTTCGGGTTCGGGCAATACGTGGGGTGTTTTCTGCGGGCTTATGTCGGCGGTTTTGCTTGCGGTTATGCTGATTACGAACAAGAAAGCGGCGTCGATAAGGGGTTTTGAGAACGCCTTTTTACAGATTTTCATCGGTTTTCTGACCATCGCGGTTATCCGCGTTGCTCTCGACGGACTTACCCTGAGCATTCCGCCGGAGGACTTAATCTGCGTTCTTGTTCTCGGCATCTTCAATACCGGGATTGGCTGTTATCTCTATTTTTCTACGCTTTGCTCCCTTCCGGCGCAGTCCGTTGCCGTTCTGGGCTATATCGAGCCGCTTTCCGCGGTCGTGTTCTCGGCGCTGATACTTTCGGAAGTTCTCCTGCCCGTTCAGATTCTGGGTGCGGCGCTGATTCTCGGCGGTGCTTTCGTTGCGGAAGTTTTCGGGGGAAGGAAGAGGGCGGAGCGGTTAGGATATTAATCGCGTGATCTATTCATTTATTGCCCTAAAACGCTTATGTATTATTGATATTGTCACTGCTTTACAGTATAAATGCGCTTGAGTCCGCAGGTATCAGTGATATGCGGACTTACAGGTTGATTTTAAGGACGGGGGAATAATATGGCAGAAATCGCAAAAAACGATGAAGTCTATCATAAATGGATAATGCAGGTGAAAGAAGAGTTCCACCGGAGGCAAATAAAGGCGGCATCTTCTGTAAATCGTGAGATGCTGATGTTTTACTGGTCTTTGGGACGTAATATGGAGATCCTTAAGTCAAAATATAATTGGGGTAGCGGATTCTATAAGAAGATCAGTGATGATATAACGCGGGAATTGCCGAGCGTGAAGTCATTTTCGCCGAGAAATCTCCGATATATGCACAAGTTTTACCAACTTTACTCACTTGAAACAAATTTGCCGCAAGTTGTGGGACAATTCAACAGTGTTGAGATTACACCCGATGTTGTGGCGCAGATGAATGTCTTTATGATCCCGTGGGGACATCACCGTTATATCATCGATAAGTGCATGGATGAGAGGGATAAGGCGTTGTTCTATGTGAAAAAGACTCTCGAAAACAATTGGTCACGTGCCGTATTGCTTAATTTCCTCGATACGAACCTTTTTGAAAGACAGGGAAAAGCGATTTCAAATTTTGTGAATACTCTTCCGTCGCCGCAGAGCGATCTTGCGCAGGAGATGACGAAGGATCCTTATAATTTTGATTTTCTCACTATTACGGAGGGATACTACGAGAAGGAACTTAAGGATGCCCTTATGGATAATATCTCCAAGTTCCTGCTGGAACTCGGCACCGGATTCGCATTTGTCGGGCGCGAATATCGCCTCGAAGTAGGTGAGACCGAGCAGTTTATCGATATGCTGTTTTACAACATCGCCCTGCACTGCTATGTCGTTATCGAGGTTAAAACAAGGGCTTTCGAACCCGGCGATATGGGACAGATAGGAACCTATGTTGCGGCGGTTGACGGCATTCTGCGAAAGGAAGGTGATGCTCCCACCGTCGGCTTGCTTGTCTGCAAGAATAAGGACAATGTCCTTGCACAGTATGCGGTAAACGTTTCAAAGGCGCCCGTCGGCATATCCGAGTATGAACTGTCAGATCTCGTGCCCGAAGACTTCAAGGGAACGCTCCCGACCATCGAAGAGATTGAGCGTGAGCTGAACTGAATATCGATATATTATGCTTTCGAAGGTATACTAGCAAAAATTTTGGTTATAATTATGCTAAAAATCAAAAATACCTATAATTTCTCCTTAAAAATTATATGTTCTAATTTTGCCACAAGTTGTGGCACAATTGAATGAAATACACTCATATTATGCACACCGGTCATATTGTGGGCACTTTGAAGTATTGTTTCTGAGGTCTTCGGCATCCAAGCTCATATCGGGCTTAAAATCGAATTCTGTAATTTTGCCACAACTTGTGGCAAAAATAGATAATCTTTTATTTGGGGTTGTTTTCGTTATCGGCGCTTAATTATGTGTCATTTGGCTGGTGGCAGTGTGTGGGCATACTATATAAAACTATTCTGAGTAATGCAGCAAAAAAGTCGCCGTCCGAAAAAAAAGAGTGAATGATGGTGGTCTGTTGCCGTCAGACACGCACGAACTGATATGTTCCCTTCGGGTAGATGGCCTGAAGGACTTTCTGGTTGGTTATGAGCTGATAGTCTTTGTCGCCTATCTTGTAGAAACCGTCGTTTATCTTATACCATGTGCCTTTCGTGATTACAGGCTCGGTCTTGTAAATTTCGGTCTCGGCATACTCATAGGTGCCGTCTTCGTTGACGGTCAGCTTCGCGGAATCAACCCTGTAGGGCGAGAGGTCGACATGGCTGTTTATCGAGGAGAGCACCCAGACGCCGATCAGCTTATCGGTTTTCCAGTCCGCAACCTGTCCCGGAAGGGCATGTTCGGTTTCTTTCGGTATGTTGCCCGCCTCCGCGTTCGATGTGCAGCCTGCGGTAATCATGACCGCAAACATTGCAATGACGACAAGAACGAATATCGCTGATATTTTTTTCATAAAATCACCTAATAATAAGAATCATATTCTTAATATTTAAGAATGCCCCAGATTACAGTGACATGTGCTCCATATGCTTACTACTTATTTGACTTGGACATATTGCACTTTGAACATAATACCTGAAGATTTGACGGGACAGATTTGCCACCTTTAGATACTGGTACAATATGGTCGATATGGAGTCCAACTCCGTCTGGCATATATTTTCCGCATATTTGGCATGTATAATTGTCACGTCTCGCGATTTTCTCTCTTAATTCTTTAGTCATCAGATTTCTCTGTTCCTTAGCAGCATAATCTACAAGTGGAGCCTCAAAATTTATGGAATATAGCTTAGAATACCTTGAATGGAGATAATTATAATTGCAGGAGTATGAGCTATCGGTTACATTGACCTTATATGACTGCTTGACATAGTTTCTTTGCTGATATCTTGTCTTCTGGCGTATAAGTTTAAACTGGTAACAATGCGCATCATCCAGACATTCATCATATTGACGTTGACGGATTTTATGGAATCTGGACTGTTCTATCATCTCGATGCATTGAGATTTCCATTTCTGAATATTTTGTTCATGCAATTTGATTTCATCAAATCTTTTCTCAATCAGATACTCATCAATGAGTTTTTCAATATTTGGTTTGCGCTTTCCGGACACATCAAAAGTGTGCTCAAAATATGGATAATGGAAAGGTGAACTGTATATGCGTATCAGTGCGATAATGACAGCTAAAGCTAATATTACGTATATGATGTTCAATGGATTCTGATAAATCCAGTTCGCAAAATAAAAAATGGAGCCAATTATTATTGCTAGAACAATAACTGGTCCCGACGGCGCTGATTTTGCCACACAATCACCAGATACCAGATAATTAATATTAAATATACTTAATAATGCCGCAGATAGACATCAGTCACAATAGCTGTTGAAAATAATACGAAAAATGAGTTAAATGAAAAACAAAGCACAAAAAACAGCGGATCTGAGGGGATTCGAACCCCTGGCATCCGGGTTAGAAGCCCGGCGCTATATCCAGGCTAAGCCACAGATCCATAGCGCACGACCGAAGTTGCCTCAGGTCTTGCCTTAATATATTGGGGATTATCGCATATTAAACTTGTCACATGCGTAATCGGATAAAAAAGAGAGCGGTATCGGCATTGCCGCACCCCGCCTTTGAGATGCGGCATCAAAACACCCGCACGCCCTTACGCTTTTTTGTTATCCCGCGTGATAGACCGATGAGCGTATGACATCGACTATCGTGGGCTTTTCCCAATCGCAGCCTTCCACGCACTTTGCCGAAGTCTTATCGACATACTGCACCTTGACGCGGGCGGTCATGCGCTCTTTCTCCTCGCAGTAGTGCAGCGGCGCATACTCCGTCATCCTCTTCATGCCGATTGAAACGCTGATAACATTCACCACAATACCCGGGTCGCCGACCGAGAGATCGTCCTCGTTTATCTCCGTCATAAAGATATGATCCCCCGGGAGCACATCGATAAGCGTAATGATATTGTGTGCGCTCTGAAGCTCAATTGTCCGCGCCTTGCCTTTTTTGAGCTCGGCGATAACCGCCGCCGAGATACCCGTCAATGCATTAATCTTCATCCTGCTCACCCGTACATCGGAAGATGCTCTCTCTTCATAGTCTCGCCCTCATCCTCTTTACTGCTCATCTGCTCGGAGATTCTCTGCATCGACTCCTCGATGTTCTCCGCCTCGGTGATGAGCTTTCCGACATCGATATTGAAATCGTATGTACCGTTGATTGCCTCAAGCACGGCAACGGCCGAACGCGGATCGGGAACATTCACGGTCTCGCCGAGAAGCCCGATTGCGGGAATACCTCTCGCCCTGCACTCCAGAAGGATGCTTCCCGCCATTCCCGAGATGCTCCCCATCGGCAGAACATTCACGAGATCCCGTATCGGCGCGATACTCTTCTCGTCGCTGCCGACGCCGAAGACACGTTTCTCTCCCGAATTAGTCACCATACCCGCGACAACCGTCACATCCTTTATCTTATACTGCGAAAACCAGTCAAGGAGCGCCTGAGTAAGGTCATAGCAGTCCTCCGGCGGAATCGGAATCTCCGAGACTACCGCAACGCAGTTATCCTTCCCGTAGATTCGAAGCGGCGATGCGATAACGCCGTCCACCATCATCGCGACCGGCGGAAACATCCTTCCCGTAATGCCTCCGAGATACTTGTATTCCAGTGAATCGACGAGGAACTGAACGGCAATACTGCCGACCAGCCCGCTCCCGGGGAAACCGAAGAAGACCGTAATGTCCTCCGAAGACGGCGCTTCCGAGATAATTCGTATGTCATCATCCATATTTCTGCCTCCAATCTTTGGGTAACTACAATACGATTATAATTTATATATTGCTGTCGTTACGCCTCCCGCGACTCCGCCTCTCCTCTCCCCCGCAAACGCCGTTCAATACAAAAAACATTAAAGCAAAGCCCGTAAATTAATACATATGCAGGAATATTCGATCAAACGAGGATTCAAGGAAGGACTTGAGGACAGAGCAAAAGACGGGCTCGTAAAATATTTTGACACCGAGCCGAAGGTCAAGAACGGTCACTTCTCAATCAGTTTCGGTTCGTTCACCCTCCTTGAGGCATGGATCAACGACAAAGGCAACATGTTCGTGGTCGACACCGTCTCGGACGCGAAACTCTACGAAACCCACAGCGAAGAGGATGCCGACAAAATAGTTCTCGACACGAACAAGAGATTCAGAGGATATCTCGAATATGTGACGGGCTACAACACCAAAGAGAGAAAGAAGAAGGCAACCGACGCCGTTAAAGGCGCTGACTGATCATAATTTTTTTTACAATTCGCTTTTTTAAAATCGTTAAAAAATATAAAAGAGTAAATTTGAGATCGGACGGTTATCCCGTCACTCAATCAGTATTGCCGGCTTGAAGGGCAGTGCCTGACGCGCTTTCGGATGAGTCGACTCGTCCGACTTCACAATCTTGACCTTGAGACCGTATTCGCGCTCAAGGAAGCCGACCGCCGACTCGAAGACCGCAGCCTCGCTGACATCGTTCTTCGCGATAAGCCCGACAAGGTCGGGCGGCAGGCGGTGAATCAGCGTCGTAATCTGCTTTGTCGCATCCGTCGCCTCTTTGCCGCGCTTCTTCATTGCCTCGTCCTTCATGACAAGACCGATGACATTGTTTCTGTCCTCGGCGCCGGCAATCTTCTTAAAGAGATCGTATTTCCACTCGGGCGTCACAAAGAGCGTAATCGTCGAAGCCTTCTCGGTCTCGATAAGCTTCACAATCGACTCGATATCCTCCGTAGTCCTTATGAGAAGCTCCTCGGCAAGCTCGACCGGCTCATCAATCTTGGACGCATCCGCCGTCGGCCACTGCGCAAACGCGATATTGCCGCTGTTGCCGGTGAACTCCCAGAGGTTCTGACAGGTGAACGGGATAAACGGCGCAAGAAGCCTTATCCAGACGTTGTTGACCTCCTTTAAGACCGCGGAACCCGTAACGCCTTCGGGAAGGCGGCGGCGGTACCACTTGAGATCGGAATCGATACCGAAGTAGGCCTCCTGAAGCGCCTGACGGGTCTGGAAGAGCTGTAATGCCTCATCCGTCTTCTTAATTCTCTCCTGAAGGCGGGAGATGAGCCACTTATCGATATCGTAGCTGCCGCTCGCGTCATTGCTCTCGGTGACCAGAGTATAGAATCTCTCGATCTGCTTCTTTGTTGCCGCAACAAGCTCTTTTCTCCAGTCGAAATCCTGCCACGGCTCGGCACTGCCGACAAGGAACATCCTTACCGTATCCGCACCGAGATCGCGCACGGCATCTTCGAGCAGGAAGACATTGCCCTTCGACGAGGACATCTTTGCGCCCTCGAGGAGACCCATACCGAAGACGACCATACCCTTGGGCTGAAGGTTCTCGGGGAAGAGCGCCTTGTGGTGGAAGAGCTGGAAGGTCAGGTGATTCGAGATAAGATCCTTTGCCGAGAATCTGAAATCATACGGATACCAGTACAGGAACTCCTTTCTGAGGTCTTCCGCCGTTTCCCTGGGAATCGGCAGTTTATCGGGGCTGCCTTCGCCGCGGTAGACATAGTCGAAGACCTCGGGCGTGAGCTTCTCCGGCTCAATCTGAAGCAGTTTGTGGGCGATGGTGTAGAAGGCCATGTAGATGGTCGAATCCGAGAGCGGCTCCACAAGCCAGTTCTTGTCAAACGGCATCCTCGTTCCCAGACCGATTCTTCTCGAACATGCCCAGTCCTTGAGCCAGTCGATTGTCCTCTCGAACTCGGTCCTGACCTCGGGCGGAACAAGCTCGACCTTGTTGAGCTGCTCGTGAATCTGCTTCTTCCATGCCTCGTCGCTGTACTGCAGGAACCACTGATCCTTGAGAATCTTGACGAAGACGCGGCTTCCGCAGCGGCACATCACATTGTGGTTGTCGAAATCATACATTATGATTGAGCCGTACTTCTCGCGCATAAGCTCCGCATACTCTTCGCGTGCAATCTTGACCGGCTTGCCGCCGTACTGCGGGAACATCTTTCCGCTCGAGAACTCCGCGCTGTAAACCTCCTGTGTCAGCGTCTCCATTCCCGGGTCGTTCTGGTCGGCGATACCCGAGCGCTCGACCGCATCCTTTGCGGGGAACTGACCGAATCCCGGAACCGTGATGAGTGCAATCGGCTGAATATCCGTATATTTGCCCTGCTTCTGAAGGTCGCGGAGTGCGATGTAGTCAAACGGCGCATGGGCGGGAACGCTCATCACGATACCCGTCGCCATGTCGGGGTCGACGAACTCGGCGGGAAGAACGGGGACACTGCCGCACATGTGGTGGCTCATCTTCTGGTCGACGAGCTCGCTGCCCTTAATCTCTCCCTCTTCCTTGACCTCGTGCTCCTGAAGTGCAAGCTTGTGCGCCGCATCCGGCGATAAAATCCACTTCTCGCCGTCGAGAAGCACCTTCTTGTAGGTAACGTTGGGGTTAACCCAGAGATTTGTCACACCGTATGTCGTCTCGGGGCGCAGGGTCGCGCAGGGCACCTTGTATTCTCCCCATGTGAACATAACCAGCGTATATTTGACAATCTCCGCCTTCTCGCCCTCGAGCAGATCATGGTCGCCTACCGGGTTGTCGCACTGCGGGCAGAACTTAACGGGGTGCGCACCCTTTCTGACGCGGTTCTGCTCGTAGAGGTGCTTGTACTGCCACTCTATGAACTTGCTGTACTGCGGGTAAACCGTTGTAAACCTGCGTCTCCAGTCGATTGAAAGACCGCAACTGCTCATCACGCGCTCGTATTCGTCGCTGAAATACTTCACAATCTCGGTCGGCTCGACAAAGCGGTCAAGCACATCCTGCGGAACGCGGTATAAGTCGCGGTAGAGCTTAATTGTCTTCTCGTCGCCTCTGGCAATCCTCTTGGAAATACCGATGACAGGCGAACCCGTAACGTGGAAAGCCATCGGGAAGAGGACATGACGACCCTGCATTCTCTTATATCTCGCGATTACGTCGGGAGCAATATATGTCCTTCCGTGACCGACGTGCATAGCGCCGCTGGGATAAGGGTAAGCGACGTTGATATAGAATTTATCGGCGCCGTCCTTGGGATCAGCCTCGAAGGCGTGTTTCCACTCCCGACAGTATTTTTCTTCGTACTCTTTCGTCTCGAATTTACTCATGATTCACTTCCGTTATTGAATGTAAATCTCGGATATTTATTTTGGATTTTTAAAAATATATGATTAATCGGATCGGGGATGCCCCCGTGTCCTGCGGATCATACCGGTCTGAGCCTTATCTCTTCACCGTCATTGTAACGGCGAATCATATCCATTGCGATACTGTTGGTCTTCGACATGTGAATCTCGCCCATATCGTTGACTGTCGCGGTAAAGAGATACTCTTTGCCGCCGAAGATATCCACAATCTTACCTCTGTATTCTCTTGCGGTAATCAGGAGATTCTTCTTGTCAATCTTTATCTCGACGCCGTTTTCCGTGACGCCGCCAGTTGTGCCGTCAAGTTCGATTGAGGGCGAGAGGTCGTAGTCGTTCTGCGATACCGCAGGCGCCGATCTCGCAAGCTCGCTTCTCGGGCGGATATCGATACCGATACTGAGTTTGTTCACGATTGCCGCGACGTTCTTTCCGCCTTTTCCGATTGCGGCGGGGACATCCTTGTCGTCTATGTAGACAACCGCCTTGTTCTCGTTCTGCATCTTCACGTCGACGGAGCCGTTCGTGAATCTTCCGATCTCCCTCTGAATGTCGCGTTCGACAAGTTTCATCGAGATATCCTCTTCGTCTTCCTCAATCGGCAGTGACTGCTGGGAGCTGTCCTCCCTCTGAACGGTCTGCACGGACTGCATTGACTGCGGCATCGACTGACAGGTCGGCTCGTCATCCTCAGTAAATCTGACGACAATCGACTCGCCGTCGTATCTGAATATCTCGGACTCGGCCTGGCCGGTCTCGGTGTTGATGACCGAGATGACCGGTCTTGCCGGCAGTTCGTCGTTGTCGTCGGGAAGACTGTCGGGCACCTTGAACTCGAACTTAAGGTCATAGATATTGGCGATATCTCCGTCTTTGACGGCGATAATCGTATCAATCACCTGCGAGAGCACGCCGAACTCCGTCTTCGACATGAATCTGAAGAGAGCATCGTGTGCACTGCCGGCGTGGACAACGCCCACTACGCCGACACCCGCAAGGCGCAGTTCGGAGTAGACGTTGAAATCCGAGCATTTTCTGAGTTCGTCGAAGATGACATGGTCGGGACGCATCATGAGAAGAATCTCGGATGTGTTCTCCATGCTTCCGTCAAGCTCGCCGTACTGCGTTATCTTATCGGGAACGAAGAGATCTCTCGAGGACTCCATCGTCTTGACCGAGCAACCCCTGTCGGCAAGGTAGACCGCGATGCTCTGAGCAACGCTCGTCTTTCCCGTGCCCGGCTTGCCGACGACGAGGATACCCTTTCTGCCGCCGTCGAGGAGTTTCTTTACCGCGGCGCATTTCTTATAGTCGCTTAATGAGCTGTTTCTGCTCGGTCTTGCCGCGATAATCTCCATGCCGTCCGAGAAGGGTCTTCTGCATATTGATACTCTCATTGCGCCGATCTGCACAACGGTGACGCCGCGCTTTTCTATCTCGATAAATCCGTCGGGACTGCGTCTGGCGCGTTCGAGAATCTCCTGTGCTATGCGCTTTAGCTCATATTCGGAGAGAACATTCTCGGAAAGGCTTACAAGACTGTTATTGTTGGGCGTTCCCTTTCTTGCGAAAGGCTTCGCGCGCTCTTTCAGCCATACGCAGAGGGTGTTTTCATCGAAATATTTCTCTATTGTAAGCGGTGAAAAGTTCTCCGTCTGCGGTTTTAAGTATAATACGTCAAGCCCTTTCGCTTTTGCGACCTCGGACTGCACGAAGTCGCTGGTGATGAACTTTGCGTCATCGCACTGAAGCGCGACCTTTCTTATGAGTGCGTCGATCTCGCCGCCGCTTGCAAGTTTGACCTGGTCGAGGCTGGGTCTTTCGCCCTGATATTTGAGTTCTATTATTCCTTCTTCTGCGAGCTTTGAAAGTTCCTGAAGCTCGATAAGGCCGCTGAATCCTATTTCACGTCCCTGGTTGGCCTGTGCTTCAAGTTCTGCTATTACGGCCTCCGGAACAATTATTGTGGCCCCTTTATATTCACCCGACTCCTGTATCATCGAGGTGATGCGTCCGTCTATTATGACGCTGGTATCTGGTATAAGTTTCATACAAAACCTCCCTTTTATATAATGTATTCAATCCCTAATTAGAGTATTCAATCCCTAATTAAGTATTCAATCCCTAATCAGATCGATCCCTTCCCGGAATCGCCGTATACTTCCGCCGGGTCGAAAACTTTCTCTCCGACATCTTCTCCTTCGAGCGTTCTGTAAAAACAGCTCATGTGACCCGTGTGGCATGCGCCGCCCTTCTGTCTTACCTGATAGAGGAGCGTGTCGCAGTCGCAGTCGACAAGGATGCGGACTATCTCCTGAATATGCCCGCTCTCCTCGCCCTTCTTCCACATCTTCCCGCGGCTGCGCGAGTAGAAGTGCGCATATCCCGTCCGAATCGTCTCGAGGACGGCGGCCTCGTCCGACCATGCCGTCATGAGAACCTCTTTTGTTCCCGCGTCCTGGACGACGACGGTCACAAGCCCGTTCCTGTCGTATTTTATCTCCGAGAGGAGCGGCAGGCGGGAGTTGTCCGATTTATGGTTGTTATTCGTATTTTCGGTCATTTACAAAGCCTCGGTTTGCACTCGGTTTGCACTCGGTTACATTGCCCCCGTAATGCAGCGTATTATCGTAAACAGTATGTCCCCGAAGACGAGCGCCGTTATGAAACCCGCCGTAATCGGGATGATGAACGGAACGCCGTAGGATATCCAGACATGTCCCGCTTTCTTATAGAGGGCAAGTTCTTTTTTGTATTCCTGCGGATTCCTTTTGAGATCGCCGGTATACATCCTGCGCGTTCCCCCGACCATCCTCTTAATCGAGGCGCCGAAGGTGAGGAATCTCCGCTTAAAGCCTTCGGGCGACTCGGCGCTCTTGGGGCACTCCTCGAACTCCTCCATGATAAATCCGAACGAATCCGTAAGTTTTTCGCTCGCGACCGGGTAGCATGTGAGGAGGCAGAAGAGCGGCGCCCTGTTCCTCTTTGCGAGATTGTATATCAGAAGCCCAATCGGCACGACAAGATTCAGTATCACGGCATTTATCAGAACGGTCAGCGGGAAGAAAGCGATTGCCGGATATCCCGTGAGCGGCAGTATCGGATAGAGGGGCACAAGGAATGTGATGAAGATGAATGCCCAGGCATCCGCCCCGCCGAATATGTGCAGGTATGCCGACGAGAAATAGAACATCGCACAGAAGATCGCGACAAGGACGATGTAGCCGACAGCCGCACGCGGCTCCGCAAGAATAAGCGTTGCATAGGTATAGAGGGCAATCGGCACACCGATGACGAGCATCGGATACCATGTCTTAAACGCCACAAGGCGTTCTTTATAATCGCGGTATGAAGCATACAAAAGCGTGATTATTATTGCTATTGATGAGATTATCAGAAGTATTTCCATGAATATATAAAGATCTGTCCGCGGCAATATATTAGTTCTCTTCATATTTTCGGATTTGAATTAAAGTCGGTTTGAATCCCTTTTGAAATTACATATGAATTATCTGAAAATACCTTATGAATGACCTGAAAATACCTTACGAATAACCTGAAAACTCCCTAAGAATTACCTGAGAATTTCCAGGGAATCATTTCGGCATATCTTAAGAATCTCTTTGGATTTTCTTTGAATCTTTTTTAACTCCATTTAACACCTTTTAAACTCCTTTTGTCGGTCAATTTTTCGGAAGATTATAATTTTGAGCGTGACAGAGTTCTTTTGTTACCTGTTAACTCTGTTAACAACCCGCATCGGGGTGGGGGATTTTCATTGAAGGATACTGAAGGGATAATGAAACGATTGGGACTGTTCGGAAAGAAAAACAGGGGCGGCGGGTTAAACGGGGATACGCTCTTCCCGACCGATACGAAGTCCCTGCCAAACCCCGGGCAGATTCCGCAGCTGCCGAAACCGCAGGAACCGACCGCATCTCTCTCGGCCGAAACCGGGGACAGCCGCGACGGGACAAAGAGTGACGCGGCGAATCATGGCGGCACAACGCATGACGGCACTGTAAATGATGCGGCAACGCATGACGCGGAGAGGAAAGGCGGTATCGGTTCTGGGAATGCGGGAATAATCTCGGTTGACGAAGCCGACATCTCCGAGCTTACCCTCAAGGGCGCAACCACCTTTGAGATTGAAGAACTCAAAATCCGCGGCGGCGATGCCGCTGGAGAACCCGAACCCGCCGAGCGTGAAAGGACAATCTCGGCAATAGAAAAGATCTACTCGGCATATTCCGTATCGAAGGACGAACGGCAGAGCGACCGCGACACCTCCGCAAAAGAAGAGACGCGGACGAAGAAGAAAGGACTCTTCGGATTCGCAAAAGCCCTCGTCGAAAGAAAACGAGAAGAGTACGACCCCGCGATTCACGGAGCCCTCGTCGATCTGAGTTTCCAAGCCGCCGAAGGAATCGAGGAAGTCGAGCTCTACGGCGTCAACGCCCCTTACGCCTACGTAAGAATCACCTTCGACAGGAACACGAACGAGTACGCCTACAACGTCCTGGAGCCGACTCTCAACCCGGCGCAGGAAAAACTCAGGCAGGAAATCGTGCAGAGGCTCTTCGAGACCCTAAACGTAAGCACGAAAGACCTCACCAAAGAGAAAGCGCAGAAGATCCTACGCGACGAAATCTGCGACATCATCGAGGACTACGGACTGAAGATGCCGGTCGCCGACCGCGAAAAAATAATCTATCACATAGTCCGCGATTTCCTGGGCGAAGGTCTCATAGACGCAATCATGCACGACAAATACATCGAAGACGTATCCTGCGACGGACTCAATATCCCAATCTTCGTCTTCCACACAAAATACGAATCCGTGCAGACCGGCGTCGTCTACGAAAGCGCCGCCGAACTCGACTCATTCGTCATAAAAATGGCGCAGAAAGCGGGAAAATACGTATCCATATCCGAACCGATGCTGGATGCGACATTGACAGACGGCTCGCGCATACAGATGACGCTCGGCACCGAGGTAACTGCGCACGGATCCACGTTTACAATCCGCAAATTCAAGGACGAGCCGATAACGCCTACCGACCTCATCGAATGGGGAACCTTCTCCAAGCTATCGATGGCATATATCTGGATGGCGGTCGAAGCCGGAAAATCCTGCATATTCGCGGGCGGCACCGCCTCGGGAAAGACCACCTCGCTCAACGCCATCTCGCTCTTCATACCGCCGCTTGCCAAGATAATAACCCTTGAGGATACCCGCGAACTCAGGCTGCCGCATCGGAACTGGATACCCGCAGTTACCCGCGAATCCTTCGACAGGGACGGGAAAGGCTCAATCGACATGTACGAACTCCTGCGTGCCGCACTCCGTCAGCGCCCCGAATACCTCCTCGTCGGCGAGGTAAGGGGCACCGAGATGCAGACACTCTTTCAGGCGATGAGCACGGGGCATGTCACATACTCGACAATGCATGCCGATTCCGTCGCTGGCGCCGTCCACCGCATAGAAAATCCGCCGATGAACGTGCCGCGAAACATGCTCAGTTCTCTCAACCTCATGTGCATTCAGGTGCAGGCAAAGGCGGGCGGTCAGCGGGTGCGCAGAAACAGGCAGATAATCGAGATTCTGGACATAGACCCGAGAACAAACGAACTTATCACAAACGAAGTCTTCAGATGGCATCAGTCGACGGACGAGATACGCTACTCGGGCAAATCCTACATCCTCGAGGAGATCATGGAGACACACGGCTGGGACGAGGCGCGAATGCTCGAAGAACTCAAACGCCGTCAGGAGATCCTCGAATGGATGCGGCTCAAAAAACTCAGAAACTACCGTGACGTCGGAAAAGTCCTCATGTCATATTACCGCGACCCCGATGCCGTCACCAGACTCGTAAGAGGCGATCTCAATGAACGTCTATGAGCGCTTCTGTTATAACCTCCTCGGCGAGAGGATAAAGGCGAGGATAAAGACGAAGCGGGAAGCCGATTCCGCGCTGATAAACGGAATGCTCAGCGCCCGCATGAGAATCTCCTTCGAGGCGTATCTGGCAACGGCATACATAAGCGCCGTCGCGGTCGGTCTGATTGCGGCGCTCTTCGCATCCCTCATCACATATCTCCTGCGGCTGCCGCTCATCGTATACAGCCTCGGCAGTCTGCCCGATATATTCTATCAGCTGAGCGGATACAGCCTCTTCATCGGCGCAATCATCGCGGCAGCCGTCGCCTTTCTCATCTTCTCCGCCGTCACATGGCTCGGATTCATGATATATCCCCGCATCCGTGCCGGCGAACGCCGCCGCAATATCGATGCGACACTGCCGTATGCGATAAACTACATAACCGCGATGTCGACTGCGGGAATTCCGCCCGCCGAGGTCTTCAGACTACTCGGTGAGAGCGAAATATACGGCGAGAGCGCCGTCGAAGCCCGATATATCACGCGCGAGGTGTATATCTTCGGCAAAGCCCTCCCCGAAGCGCTCGTAACCGTCGGCCGCTACACCCCCAGCCCCCGCATGAAGGACTTCCTTCAGGGCGCGGTCGCAAGCATATCCTCGGGAAGCAACCTTACGGGATATTTCAGGAACAAATCGGAGCAGTATGCCCGCGAAAACAGAATGGAGCAGAAGACCTTCCTCGAGACGCTCGGACTCATCTCGGAGTCCTATGTCACCGCTCTCGTTGCCGGAACGCTCTTTCTGATAATCCTTCAGTCGATTATGTCCTCGATAAGCGGCAGTGACGACCCCGTCTTCTTATACGTCGTTATCTACGGCATAATCCCGCTGGGCAGTCTGCTCTTTGTGATACTCATAGACTCGATGACGCCGGAGATCTGAGATGGAGGATAATATGATGCAAAAAGCAGCCCCCGCCGATGCCAATCCCGATCTCACGGATGACGGGATTATGCGGGGAGATATGCAGGAAGAGATCCTCCGCAGGATAGCGCTGAAGAAGAGATCGGAGGAAGGCATACGGAGGCTGTTCTGTCATCCCGCGGATATGCTGACCGAAAAGCCCGAAAACGTCCTCATCGTCTCGATTCCGCTCGCGTTAACCGTCCTCATCGCAGGCATGCTGCGGTCGGTCGCGGAATGCGGCATAGCGGAGACCTTTTCCTCGGCATACGTAGACGATCTCGTCGTGCTCGCGCTCTTTATCGCGCTTACGCCCTATGCCGTGCTTTTTACGCGGGAGAGCATGCGGATAAGAAGCATGGAGGTTGCCCTGCCCAACTTCTTCCGCGACCTTGCGGGCATGAACGAGAGCGGAATGACGCTTCCCAACGCCGTTCACACGGTATCGGGCGGCGACTACGGAAAACTGACGCCCCGTATAAAAAAGATGGACTGCGAAATCTCGTGGAACATGCCGTTTATCGACGCAATCGTGAGATTCGGGGACTCTCTGGAAGCGCCTCTTGCCAAACGCAGTGTCGACCTCGTTGCCAAAGCAAGCATTGCGGGCGGCAACGTAAGCGAGGTCCTCAAAGCCGCGGCCGAAGACTCCCGCGAATTCGTCGGTCTCGCCGAAGAACGCCGAAACAACATGCTCATCTACGTCATAATCGTCATAATCTCGTTTCTGGTCTTTCTCTTCATCATAGGCATAATGTCGGCAACCTTCCTTCAGACCATGGCGGACGCAGGTTCGGCTCTGTATTCGGGAGGAGCGTCGGGAGGAGCGGAGGGCACGGCAGGCGCAGGCGCGGGAACCGCGGGCAGTGCGGGTGCATCGGTATTCGGCGGCATGTCCGTCGGCGGCGGTCAGGATATGGACTTGTACCGCCGTCTCTTCTCCCACGCGGCAATGATTCAGGCGTTCTTCTCCGGACTTGTCGCCGGACAGATGGGTGAGGGAAACGCGATTGCGGGGCTCAAATATTCGCTGATAATGCTTGCAATAGCCTGGATTGCGTTCAGATTCTTTATCTGATCGCTGTTCGAGAGCCTTCGCTCCCTTTATAATTCAGCGTCTTAAAAAAGGTTGATCCTTGAAAGGATACGGGCATTATGCTTAATTCGTCCGTTGCAGCCGTCCGAGAGGACTTCTGCGATATCGGCGAATCAGTTTATATTGTCAAGTTTATATCCCTTGTCCTGAAGGAGCTTTTTGACTCTCTCGCGGTGATTGCCCTGAAGCTCTATTATATTATCCTTAATAGTGCCGCCGCAGGCGAGTTTGCTTTTCAGGAATTTATGAAGTTCATCGAGATCAATATCCATCGGATCGAGACCCTCTATGACCGTAACTTCTTTGCCATATCGTCTCTTGTTGATCTTCACGCTAATCTGTTGCTGCTCTTTTGCTACTTCTTCGCAAATGCACAATTCTTTTGGTAGTCCGCATTTGGGACAAATACCACCTGTCATTACTTATTACTTACAATTCTGAATATATAGTTCTTGGCATAGTGTGCGGCTTTTGCAATTTAAATTGATGATACACGCCATATTTTATCGGCAATTCGTGTTATTTTCTGCATACCGTAATGTATCCCGTATGGGCTACCCTTGTGGACGGGCGTGTTCCGCGCTCCGTTCTTGTGAGTTCACGCGCAATAAGCTCGTGGCAGGTGACCTCCGAAAACAGCGGAATTGCCGCGTCCATAACCGTGAACGTATGCTCCAGAAACGGCGTGTAAGTCGCCAGATAGCCGCCGTTTCTCAGAAGTGCGTGCGCATGCTCTATATGCTCCTTCTCAATCTGCATATCCAGATGGACGACATCGAAGACACCTTCGCCTTCGGCGTCGAGCATGTCTCCCGCGATTACCTCGACGTTGTCCAGCCCCGCCTCAAGTATATTCGCACGGCATATCTCGGCAAACTCGGGGCGCTTCTCGTATGAGGTCACATGCCCCGCGATGCCGCCGAAGTAGATGGCCGCAACTCCGCTTCCGCATCCGGCATCGAGGACTCTGTCGTTATGATTCATGCCCGTATAGGCAATCACCATGCCGATATCCTTTGGGAGCATGGGAGCGCCCGTCCTTCTGGCGTGATTGAAGAAATCGGTCGGTCTGGGCACAATTACCTTAAACGGCTTATCGAGATGGGAGTAAATTGTCCCCCCCGACTCCATCCCGATAAGGTCTGCGAGTTTCAGGATGCCCTTGTCGGTCGAAAAGTCCTTTTCAACCGCTCTCACATAAAATTCGCGCTTTCCGTCTGACAAAAGCACTCTGTCGTTTTCCTTAATCATAAAAAGTGTTGATAATGTTGATTGCGATAATGACCGTTACCGGCATATCGTTCGCAGTTTCGCTGTGTGCGGGCGAATCGGCGGTTACTCCGAAAGCTTGAGAATTGCCTCGGCGATATCGCCGTTTGTCTCTTTTAACGCGGCAAGTGCGGCTTCCTTCGAGACCGAAGCCTGCTCCGCGACCATGGCGACGTCTTCCTCGGGTATGACCGTCTCGGCTTCCTCGAATCTCATGTCGCCCGAGAGCTGATAGGTCGTTGCGCCCTGCATTGTCGTCGCGACAACCTCGGCATTCTCAAAGATGTAGTTTCCTTTCTTCGTGTATACAATGACGCGCTCGACATCCTCGAACTGCTCCATCTTCATGCCGAGCTTTTTCATCATTGCTTTCATCTGTTTTGGGTTGACTCCCGGAATCATATTTTCTCTCCTTATCTTTCCTAATATTATGCAATCGAATGTGTAATAAATTGTGTAATAAATTGTGCAATATTGTGCAATAAAGTTGTAATGAAATGTGTAATTGAGTGGGCAATCCCCGATTTAATCAGTTTCCTTTTCTGACCATGACCGCAACGCCGTAGTTGAACTCCGCCATCTCCTTTGCGCTCAGCACCGCGTTGCCGGTTGCAAGAAACTCGCCCTTTTCGTTGCAGACCAGAACCTCGTCATCGCCGCGAATCTGCGGATCGGCAAAAGTAACGTGCTTTGCCATCGCGTTCTTGCCTGCCGCGACAAACTCGCAGACATCGTCCTTTACGATAACGCGGTATGCCGGTGCGGGCAGGGTCTCGCAGAGCCTCTTTGCGCCCGTCTGGCTGAGGGTCAGCCTGCCGTCGTTTGCGCGCAGTGTTGCCAGACGCTCTTTACCGAGAAAGATATAGCGCACGCGCTTTGTTGCCGAAAGCTTAAACTCGCAGTCGTCGGGGAAAAGCCCCGCGCCCGCACCCTTTCCGAACTGGTAATCGGCGATGACTCTGACGCGGCTTAAGTAGGAATCCTTTGCATACGGCGCTTCCCTTGTAAAATCACGTTTTTCACGCTTTTCACGATTGTCGCCTCTGTCGCGGTTATCGCGATTATCCCGATTTCCGCTGTTCTCGCTTCGCTCGCTTCGTTTTCCTTCGAATTTATTGACCTTATTCATCTCGGACATTGTTTACTCCTGTTTATTCCTGCTTACTCCCGAAATCTCATCTTTAACTCGGTTGCTTTCAGCTCAGTGCCTTTTACTCGGTTGCCTTTAATTCGGCTGCCTCAGACTCAGTTGTCTCTTCAGTATTTCGTTGACTCTCTCGGCAAAGCCTTCTTCCCTGCTTCTGGATATATATGCGCCCGCAGCTATCTTATGACCTCCGCCTGCGCCGCCGACAGCCTCCGACGCCTCAAGAAGCGCCGCCTGAAGATCTACGCCCTTTGAGACCATGGTCTCGTTGGTTCTCATCGAAATCTTGACGAGTTCGGGATCGTCGGGAAGATAGCAGAGGATCATTATCGGAAGCCGCCAGTTCAGCTTTGAAAGCGCCATTCCGGCGCCGATACCCACTATGGTGTCGGGGAATCTGTCGCCGACGTGAAGGTATTGCAGATGCGACAGCTCTTTTACGCCCGTATCGAGGATATACTCCATCATCTCGCGGATAACCGAGCGGTGATGCCTGAGCATATCCGCGGCTTCGCTGCATGCCTCCGTATATTCCCTGCTCTTTTTGTTGCCGCAGCAGACCGTGCTTCCCACTTTGGGTTTAACCCAGCGCCCGCAGGCATTGAGCATTGTCGCATACTCCGATGCGTTCCGAAGCGGCGTATACCGCGGCTCGTCGGGGAAGATATAATGCTGTGCGATAAGTCTCTCGGGGGGCACCGGCTCGTCCGAGTCGATGAGATGGTATTTCATCAGTTTTATGATGCGGTCCTTCTCATCGGGTTTCAGGTCTTCCCAGACCCTGAATTTGCCGTTATCCTTGCGCAGCGGAATCTTTGCGTATTCCTCGACAAGACGCTGTGCGCCGTCGGCGTCGTTGGTGATGCCGGGCACGAAAGGATCGTTGGAATAGGAGAGGAAGAGGTGAAGCGGGCGCGTGGATATACCGTAGCTGTTCAGATCGCCGTCTACGACCCGCACGTTGCCGGCTTTGACCCCGTCCTCGGCTATCTCTTTTGCGGGTCCGATAAGTCCGCGGCTCTCACGCGCCATCATGTCGCCGACATTGCCGATGACGGCAAGTTTCGCCAGATCGATATTCGAGTCCTCAATATCTCTTGCGACGAAGTAACCCGCTCCCGCCGCCGAGAGTTTTTCGTATCCGTATTTCAGACCGTTAACCTGCTGATAGGGCGTATCGGTATCCTGGCTTACGTGATGATCTATAATGAGGACCTCGCTCTCTTTCAGACCGCGTTCTTCCAGCAGATTCTGCTGTCCGGCGCCGAGGTCGATGAAGACCTTGAGGCTGTCGTTGTCGGGAACGTGCTTCATCGTCATCGGTTCGAGCTGTCTTACGAAGACGGATTCCAGTTTGATATTGCATCGCGTGACCGCCTGACGAAGCACGGCTTCGCTTGTGATGCCGTCAGCGTCTATATGGGAAATTATTGTGACCGAATCGGCATTTTTTATGGTTTCGGCGGCATCCGCGATCTCCTGTGTGAAACTCATTAATACTGATCTGTTTTACAAGAAGAAAACAATTCTCAGAAGAATTTTCGGTTAATACTTTCGCGCCGCACGGACGATCGATATTTATGTAAAATACAGAGTCTGTTGTATGAATCTGAATAGGGGAAGATATGGCAGACAATGAGACAAATATCACGGATGAGGAAGCGGTGGAACTTATCGGGATGGAGAAGCGATTCATGGACAGTGAACTTCATTCAATACCCTTACCCGCATGCAATAGGGAAGCGGAGTATGACCTCATATCGGAAGACTGCACGGAACGTTTCGTATTGGATGTGGGATGCGGGTTTGTTGAGTTCAAGATAAAGGAACAACTGCGATCAAAAAGAGTGACACACCCGTTAATTCGGCTTGACACCTACCCGCGGGCGAGGCACGTCAATCCCGACGGAGAAACAATAACGGGTCCGCATCTTCATATATACCGGGACGGAACTTCGGCATGGGCATATCCCGTTCCGGCAGATAATTTCTCCGACCTCAAAAATCCGTCACAAACTCTATATGATTTTTTGACATATTGTAATATCAGACATAATATCGATATTCAGACTAAATTGGTGAGATTATGGCCGCAGTTCAACCCGATTTCATACAGACATATCTGGCGTGGCTGAAGAAGGATCTCTCGGCATATCCTTTGGAAAACGGATGGTCGGAGATAACGACGCCGTTTCTGGATATCGATAACGATTGCATTCAGATCTATGTCCGACAGAACATTGACGGCACTGTAGACCTGACAGACGGCGGTGAAACCTTACAGGGACTGAAAATGTCCGGATGCGACGTGACAACGCCGACTCGGTCAAAGATCATTGATTACACTCTGATGCGTTTCGGCATTCAGCGCGAAGGCACGGAGCTGACTGCAGTTGCTCAACAGGATAATTTCGCGCAGAAGAAGAACGATCTTATTCAGGCGGTTCTTGCAATAGGAGATGTTGCATATACCTCATTTCCTACAGTCAGAAATCTCTTCTTTGATGATGTGGAGAGATGGCTTAAATCCGTCAATATCAGATATCTGCCGAATGTCAAAATTGCCGGCAAATCAGGAGTCGACCATGCGTTTGACTTTGTTATCCCGCATTCCAAGGATGCTCCCGACAGATATCTGAATGTCTGCAACAATCCCAGAAAAGCGGATGCCGCTAACTATGCGTTTCAGTTATACGACATCGGTCAGGTAAGGGGGGATAATAATAAGGCATATATCATCGTCAATGATGAGAAAAAGATCGGTCGTGATTTTGAGTCGATATGCAGAGAATATAAGATTGAGATTCTGAAAAATTCACAGAGAGATCAATTCGTTGATGCTCTGTCATAACCGTGAAAGAAGTGAATATCACGGTATAAAAACCGTTTTTGGAAAATAATCCATGAAGGCAGTAACTCCCGAAAAGCAGTGTAAGTCCGCAGACATCGATATCGAAAAGCTGTCTGGATTCATGCATAAGGGCGCGGTATCTCCGCTGCGAATGCGGGCGATTGACAGGAATGCAATGGCGCTCGGCATATCGGCGGAGACTCTCATGGAGAATGCTGGCAGAGCGCTTGCGGAGTGCATCCGCGATAAAATCCGCGAGATCAGCGCCGCCCGTGCTGTCCCTGCCCCGGATGCCGTTGCCGCCTGCAAAAACCCGCAGAAGATTCTGGTGCTCTGCGGCGGCGGGAACAACGGCGGCGACGGTTTTGTCTGCGCACGTATTCTTGCGGCTGATAAAGGCGGCGATAATGCCGTTGCAAAAGTATCGGTAATCTACCCGAAGTCAGCCGCGGAAAGATACACGCCCGAAAGCCGTAAAAATCTTGACAGAGTTCGTGAGATCCCGAATATCGGCGTTTATGCGGTCGAAACCGACGCTGACGTAAGGGAACTCTCGTATATCTTCGATGAGGCGACATTAATCGCCGATTGCATCCTCGGAACCGGCGCAGGTGCGGGAAGAAAACTTCGCGAGCCGCTGAATCAGATGGTTGCTTCCGCGAACTCTTCCGCCGCTTTTGTCGTCAGCGCCGATATCCCCACTCCGCAGATTCGGTCGGACTTCACGGCGGCATTTCACAGGGAGAAGATAACCGCGTCCGAAAATATGCCGCAGGATGCGATTCCGAACGACAAAATCCGCGTCTGCGAGATAGGGATACCTGCCGCGGCAGAACTCCTCACAGGTCCCGGGGAGATTGCGGTAATCCCGAAGAAATCAAAGGATGCGCACAAAGGCGCCGGCGGAAGAGTCCTCGTCATCGGCGGGTGCCGGGAGTATCAGGGCGCGCCTTATCTCGCCGCACTTGCCGCGCTGAGAGCCGGCGCCGATATCGTTCAGGTCGCGACTTTCACGCCGCCCGCATCCGAATTCGTGATGCAGTATCCCGATCTCATCACGGAAAACCTGCCCTATGACCCGAATAACGGCGGATACCTCTCCGCGATTCACGAAGAGCGGCTTAAACAGCTCATCGATCTTGCGGATTCGGTCGTAATCGGTTGCGGGCTGGGCAGCCGCAGTCATGATACCGTGAGGAGACTTGCGGCATACGCGAAAAAAGCCGTCATCGACGCCGACGCACTCAGAGTACCTCTGCCTGTGCCTCTGCCCGTGTCAACCCCCTGCGGCTCGCCGCATTTGCGGGAGGTAATCTACACCCCGCATCTCGGAGAATTTCGGAGAATTTCGGGAACGGAGATACAAAAGACTGCCGCGGCAGATAATGACCCCTCCGCAACCGATTCACTCCGCGGGCGTGCGGAAAAGGCAAGGAAGTTTATCGCCGAAATTAAAGCCGCCAACGCCGCCGCCAACGCCGCCGAAGACCTGAACGCCGTCATTCTCCTGAAAGGCGCCGTTGACGTAATCTCCGACGGAGAAAGCGTCAGATTCAACGCTACGGGAACGCCTGCGATGACAAAAGGCGGCACCGGCGACCTTCTTGCGGGTCTCTGCGGCGCACTGCTGTGCCGAATGCCGGCGTTTGATGCGGCAGCCGCGGCGGCATACTCCCTCGGAAAGTGCGGCGAGGCGGTTGCGGATAAATACGGCGACGGTCTCCTCGCCTCCGACCTTCTTCCCGTTATTGCGGAGATACTCCGTTCAGACTCGGAATGATGCGGGAATCATGCGAAGCAAAAAATGCGAAACAAAAAAGCAACATACTGTAAGTCATATGCAAGCTATATGCAATATAAGCACAAATTAGAGATAACTTTTGAATAAACCCGGAGTAACCATGGCAGAATTCACACACATAAAAGACGACAAGGCGTATATGGTCGACGTCACCCAAAAGACCGACGTAAACAGGCTGGCGGTCGCCGCCGGCAGAATATACCTGCGCGAAGAGACAATGAAGGCAATCCGCGAAGGAACGGTTGTAAAAGGAAACGTCCTTGCAACCGCACGCGTTGCCGCGATACAGGGCGTAAAGCGAACCTCAGACCTCATACCCATGTGTCACCCGCTGCCCATCGGCGGCGTCTCCGTTGATTTTGAGGACATCGCCGACGAAAACTGCATCGAAGCAACCTGCACGGTCAAGACCTACGGCAAGACAGGCGTCGAGATGGAAGCGCTTACGGGTGTCTCGATTGCACTTCTCACAATCTGGGACATGGTAAAATCCGCCGAAAAGGACGAGAACGGTCAGTATCCCGTAACCGGCATAGAGGACATCCACGTCATCAGAAAAGAGAAGAACTGAGAACTGATAAATCAGAACTGATAAATTAGAACTGAAAAGTGAGAACTTAAAACTGAGAACTTAAAAGTGAGAAGCGGCAATAAAAACCCGCATAATCTCTTGAAATCTCTCAAAATCTCTCAAAATATCTCTTAATCAATATCCGAACATACCAAACCTTTTTTGCATACAAGATCCAATATGTAAAGAACCTTTGAGGGTAACCTCCGCATCCGTGCGGAATACCCGAAGAACGGTTAACAAAGGAATGTGGCCCAAATAAAATTCGGCTGAACCTTTTAGGTGAAATACCAATGTCAAGATCAATGTACAGCTACGTCCGCGACGCATGGAAATGCCCGGACAAAACTGAAGTAAAAGGTCTGCTCTGGAGCAGAATGCAGGAATGGCGTAAAGAAGGCAGCATGACCCGTGTCGAGAGACCGACAAGGATCGACAGGGCACGCAGCCTCGGATACCGCGCAAAGCAGGGAATCATCGTAGTGCGTGTAAAGGTTCGCCGCGGCGGACGCAGGAAGTCGAGATACATCCGCGGTCGCCGCACGGCACGCATGGGAATGCGCCGCAACACAATGGGAAAGAGCATTCAGAGAATGGCGGAAGAGCGTGCATCACGCAGATACACCAACCTCGAAGTTCTCAACTCCTACTGGGTCGGAGAAGACGGAAGATCCAAATGGTATGAAGTCATCCTCGTCGACGGCAACCACCCGGCAATCAAGTCGGACGCTCACCTCTCATGGTTCTCGTCCAACAAGAACACCGGACGTGCAGAGCGCGGACGCACAAGCGCCGGCATTAAAGGACGCGGAATGCGCAAGAGAGGCACGGGAACCGAGCACACCCGCCCGAGCATCCGTTCCAACCAGAACAGAGGAAAGTAAAAATAATTCCGCGAAGGTATCGGAAATCCTCCGATATCCTTTTGCGAAATCGGTCATATCACTTCTCAACGCAACTCGGGCAGGATATTCCCGCCAGAAACAAAGATTCATTGCTCTTTTTCAATAATTATATTACAATGACAGTATCAGACGCCTGTGTCTTTGCGTATCCGCTCGGCAGTTCGTCGCTGCGCCGAATGGCTCTCGAAGCAAAATATCTCGGATTTTCACGACTCGTCTGCTCAAACGCGGATTTTAAAGCCGCGACTCCGAAAGAGTTCGCCGGCATGACGGTCTTCAATGTATACGGCGTCGAGATTGTGCGTGGCGCGGTCATAAAAGCCGAAAACTTCAAAGATTTTCAGAATCAGGTCAAAAAATACGACTCCGTGCCGATTGTCGCGGTAACCGCGGGTGACAACGCCTTCAACCGCAGCGTGCTCTCGTCCGGCAGAGTCAATATCCTCAAAAACATCGACAGCGCTCCCAAAAACGCCTTCGACGATGTCTGCGCGGTAAACGCCCTTGAGAAGTCCGTCGCCGTCGATATCGACCTCTCGCCCATCGTTCGAAAGCGCGGCATCGCAAGGCAGAAGGCGCTCGCGGCATATGCCGATATACTGAAATTCCACAGAAAATACGGATTTATGCTCACGATATCCTCGGGAGCGCGGACTTACACCCAGCTTCGCGGCGTTCGCGAGATTTCGAATCTCTGCTCTCTCTTCGGCATGACCGACGAAGAGACCGCGGCCGCGTTGAACTCCGTATCGGCACTTTTGAACCCGCAGAATGCCGTAACCGTAAACCCGTCGAATTTCGGTGCGCCGTCGGAGAGCGACAGCCCATGCGATGAAAGCGCCGCCTGCAACGAATATGATGGATTCAACGAACTTGAAGAAACAGACGAATCCGACGAATACGACGAAGACATCGGAAACACGGAGGATATATCATGAAAGCGCTGCCGCCGACACTGAGGGTCAACAAACGCTATGTGCTGTGCAGAATCGTCCCGCACGGCATTGATGCGGACGGAAAAGAGGTCTATTACGCCGTTTACGACGCGGTCGCCTCGCTCTTCGGCGATAACGGCGCCGCCGAAATCGGAATGAGCGTTGTTCACACCGAAGGAAACTGGGCGATAATCCGCTGCACGCGGGGAACCGAGAAGAAACTTCAGGCGGCAGTCTCGACCGTGACTGCGGTCGCAGGCATGCCGTGCGCAATCCGTCCCGTCCTAACGTCGGGAACCGTGCTCACCCTTAAAGAGAAGATTCGCGCCGCTGAGAGCCGTGCGGACTGTGAGAACCCTGAGAACACTGAGAGCCGTGAGAACTTTGAGAACCGTGGGGACAGTGCGGGCAGTGAGAACGGTGCGCATTGCGCAGAATCAAATCTGCTATATGCAAAAAAGGACATAATCATAAAAGGTATTTCCTATCGTCCCGTGATAATCTCGCGGGAAAAGATTGATTTATATAAAGATGGAATAAAAAGCCAAGATTCTTTGTATTACACAAAAAAAGATATTGAGGAGTTACAATGCAACCAATGAACGCTCAAATGGGAGGATACGACAGGGCAATAACGATGTTCAGCCCTGACGGACGCTTATATCAGGTTGAATACGCCAGAGAAGCGGTAAAGCGCGGAACAACGGCACTCGGAATCAAATGTAAGGACGGCGTCGTCTTAATCGTCGACAAACGCGTAAGCTCCAGACTTCTCGAACAGTCATCAATCGAGAAGATCTTCAAGATCGACGAGCACATCGCGGTCGCATCCTCGGGACTTGTCGGAGATGCAAGGGCACTCGTCGACCGCGCCAGAGTCGAGGCGCAGATAAACCACGTCTCATACAACGAAGCCATCGACGTCGAGACACTCTCAAAGAAACTCTGCGATCACATGCAGACACTCACGCAGTTCGGCGGCGGCAGACCCTACGGCACCGCGCTCCTGATTGCGGGCGTAAGCGACGACATGCCCCGCCTCTTCGAGACCGACCCGTCGGGCACTCTCCTCGAATACAAGGCAACCGCCATCGGAACCGGAAGAGCGGCCGTAATGAAAGTCTTTGAGGAAGACTACAAAGACAAGATGGTTATCTCGGACGCAATCCCCATGGGACTCAAGGCCCTTCATGCCGCGACCGAAGGCAAGTTCGACGTCAATACCGTCGAGATTGGCATCGTAGACCTTAAGACCGCGTCTTTCAAGAAGATGACCAAGGAAGAGGTCAAGGTCTGCGTTGACAAGTTCGAGGCATCCGTAAAGAAAGAAGAGAAGAAAGCAGAAAAAGCCGCCAAGGCGAAGACCGCGGATAAATCCGAGAAGAACGACGCGGCGGCAAAGAAATCAAAGACCGATAAGAAAGAGTGAGGTGTAAAATTGATATCTCTTGAGCAGGCAGTAGTGGCAAGGCTCGAGAGCCACGGGGAGAAGTTTGAGATCCTCGTGGATCCCGATGAAGCGGCGCGCATACGCCAGGGCGAAAAGATCAATATCGAGGATGCGGTTGCGGCACTGTTCGTATTCGAGAACGCATCCAAGACCGACAAAGCTTCGGACGAATCCCTTAAGAAAGTCTTCGGAACGACCGATTTCGAGACAATAGCCCAGCGTATAATCACGAAAGGCGAGATTCACCTGACCGCGGAACAGAGAAAACAGATGGTCGAGATGAAGCGCAACCAGATTATCACCTTCATATCGCGCAACGCGATTAATCCGCAGACCAAACTTCCTCACCCGCCGAAGCGTATCGAGATGGCAATGGAGGAGGCAAGAGTCAGCATAGACCCGTTCAAGCATGTCGACGAACAGGTAAAAGACGTCATGAAAGCCCTCAGACCGCTGATTCCGATTAAATTTGCGGAAGCGCGCTATGCCGTAAAGATACCCGCGGACTTCGCGCCCAAGGCATACGGCGAACTTGCGTCGGCGACAACGCTTGAGAAGGACGAGTGGCAGAAAGACGGCTCATGGATATGCATTTGCAAGATTCCCGCCGGAATTCAGGGCGAATTCTTCGACCTCGTCAACCGTCTCACAAAGGGTGACGGCGAGGTAAAGCTTCTCAGTCAGGACTGAGAACTCCCTCGCACCCCCTCTCCCGCGGCATGCGAAGATGCCTTCGGGGGGATCATATAAGAAATATTAAAGAACAAACCAGTCATAATTAATAAGGTTACAAATCCAATATATACAGACCTAAATTCGGGGCTAAGAAACAATGGCAAAATCAAGTAATCAGAGAGCAAAAGGAAGGGTTGTCGGAACATCGGGCAGATTCGGTCCCAGATACGGCAGATTCCTGAGAAAACGCGTCAACGAAGTCGAGAAAATTGCAAAGGCAAAACACGTATGTCCGAACTGCGCAACCGAAGCCGTTACCAGAAAGGGAACGGGTATCTGGGAATGCAAGAAGTGCGGATACAAGTATGCCGGCGGAGCATACGTCCCGCAGACGCCTAACCTTAAGGTTGCACTCCGTACAATTGAGCGTTCATTAATTAAAGAGTAAATGAGGTCTTAATTTATGTCAGGTTATAAGTGTGCAAGGTGCAAACAAAAAGTGGAGATTGATATCAATGTCCGCTGTCCCTACTGCGGCCACCGCATTCTCTTCAAAGAGCGTGGCGCAGGTATCAAGACTGTAAAAGCCCGATAAATGGAAGTTACCACTTCGCGCAAACCTGCACCGCCCCTTAGAACATTTTCAAAGGATCTTGCATTTTCCCTCGGCGGACATTATTCGCCGCGGGGAAAGGCAGGACTTGGCGACCTTACAGGCATGGACGATGATCTTCTGATTGTCTCAAAATCAGGCAGATATTTTTTGATTGAAGTTTTTCACGATGACGAACCTGTATTCGATCTCTTATTCACCTCGTATTCCGTGGAGAATCGCGAGGGCGAACTCATAAGAGGTCTGGTTACGGGTAACCAAATTGTTTATGATAAACTGAGTTCATATATCAAGGTTTGTAAAACAGAAGATAATCAGGATGTGCTTATCTTTGACGGCGCACAGAGAAGGCGTTATGTCCTCAGACTCAGGCAACCCAAAGAAGAATAAAGCGGTCTTTCGTTTCGAGACGCCGTATGCAAGGACCATCTGGCAGGCTGTTCTGCCGGAGGACGAGGATATGGGGCGTTCGTCCTCGAAAGTCACGCTCAGCGAGGAGGGTGATGTGCGGGCGGTTGTTCTGACCGTCGAGGCTGACGATATATCGGCACTTCGTGCGGCACTTAATACATGGCTGAGATTAATTCAGATCTCCGAAGAGATGCAGGAGGCAATAAGAGATGAATAATATACCACCAAAGGTTCAGAATCAGCTGGCTATGCTCCAGCAGGTACAGCAGCAGCTTCAGACAATTCTTCAGCAGAAGGCAAGTTTCGAGATGGCGGCAAAGGAAGCCAGAAAGGCTATCGAGGAGCTTTCCTCGGCAAAGGAAGATGCGGTTGTATACACTACAATCGGTTCGGTCATGATGCAGAAGGACAAGGCTTCGGTCGAGGCCGATCTCAACGATAAGGTCGAGACTCTTGAGCTTCGCGTAAAGTCGCTCGAGAAGCAGGAAAAGACTCTGCAGACGAAGTTCGAGCAGCTTCAGCAGCAGATTCAGAGTGCGGTGCAGGGCACTGCCGGCGCAGGCGCAGGTACGCCGCCGTCTGCCAACTGATCACATTTTCAATACTTTTCACACGCTTTTAAGCACACTTTTTGACCCGCTTTTTGAACCGCATTTTTGCCATAATTTTTCATGCATTTTTCACATACTTTGACGCGTATATTTACACGTATTTTGTGCGCATTTTGACCCTCATTTTTGCACGTTTTCGGCATTCGTTTTCCGGTCGAAATACGTTCATTTTGCACTCATTTTGTCTGCGCGCCGTGCTGTTTTTTCTGACTTCGGGCGTAAATCTTTCGGCAGTGCAGTTACAAAAGAAAACGTTTAAAGCCTTATCAGTTTAACATATATAGCGCACCAGCCCCGCCTTAACTCAGACTGGTAGAGTGCGCGGCTGTAGTTTGGTTTGCCCGATACGAAGTCGAGCAACTGCGCGGCTACCGCGATGTCCCCGGTTCGAATCCGGGAGGCGGGATCTGTAAATCGTGTGGGTCTGGTGTGTTGTACTGCCCAGCTAGTGTAGAGGCCTATCATGCAACCCTGTCACGGTTGCGACTCGGATTCGAATTCCGAGCTGGGCGCTAAGTTTTCTTTTTCGATTTTCCGTTACTGATTTTTGAGTATCTCTTCTTGATTTTGGGTATCTGTTTTGATTTTGCATTGATTTGGTTTTGATTTAGTTTTGATTTTCTTTTGTTTTGGTTTTGATTTTCGATTTGAGGTTTTGAGTATTCCGGCTTTCGTCTTTTGCTCTCCCGACTTGTCGGGTTTTACGTGAAAGACGGATCATAGAGATTAAAAACCCCTAAGTCCAATATAGTATGCTGACATCACCGATGTCGTCACTTGCCCAGCTAGTGTAGAGGCCTATCATGCAACCCTGTCACGGTTGCGACTCGGATTCGAATTCCGAGCTGGGCGCTTTGTTTTTTTAAGTTTTTTCTGACTCAATCTGACTCTTTCGTTATCTTTCGGTTATTATTTTCTGTCGGGATTATTTTCTGCTGCCGTACCTGATGTGTTACTGATGTGTTGCTTATGTGTTGACGATTGTTTTTGCGCGTCTTTTACGGACTCGGCAACCGGCTTTTGATCATCATATCCGATCCGACCGCGTTACGTCGATTAACAATTGTGAATTTTGATTAACGGATTTATCGCAAATATTTAATAAAATTGTCTAAATTAAAAAATTCTGCTTGTGAATGGATGATTTAATAATGTATCAAAGAGAACATGTTATAAAAATTGGAGGAAACAATGTCACAGATAGGAGTAGACGCATTATTCCAGGCAATGTTTTTGCTTACGGATATGAGGGAGCTGTTCAGACAGAATGCTCCTTTCCAAGATTTTGAGGGAGAAGACAAAGAGAAGGCGGCGAAGATCATCGAAGGTCTCAAGAAGCAGATAGCCGTTCTGGAAAAGGAGGTACTTTAAATGGTGAAAATAGGAGATATGGAAGCCCGCGAAATTGAGGAACTCTTCATCAATTTAAGCCCCACTCAGGCAGGCGGCAGACTCACTCCCGAAGCGCAGAAAGCGATTCTTTCGTACTCCGACGGCTACTCGGTCTGTGACAACTGTGTCCGACCTTTCAGACTCGACTACATAAAGAAACCGGCACTTGCCGATTTCCACGTAGAAGCCGCAAAATGGCTTAACATGGATGTCTTAAGAGTGGTTCCCGGCGCCAGACGCGGTTTTCAGGCTGTGGCAAACTCCCTTGTGGAGAAAGGCGACCCCGTAATCCTCTCATCGCTCGCACACTACACCGAATATGTCTCAATCGAGCAGGCGGGCGGCATTCCGTGCGAGATTCCCAAGGATGAGAAGAACCATATCACGCCCGAGAACACCGCGGCCAAGATAGAAGAGGTCATCGCCAAATACAAGAAGACTCCGCCCCTGATGTATATCGATCACGTCGACTATCAGTTCGGCAACCTTCACGACATCGCAGGCATCGTCAAGGCGGCTCACGCACACGATGTGCCCGTTCTGTTAAACGGCGCTTACACGGTCGGAACAATGCCCATCGACGGCAAGAAACTCGGCGTTGACTTCATCGTAGGCTCGGGACACAAGAGCATGGCGGCACCTGCGCCGTCGGGAGTTCTTGCGGCTAACGGAGAGTATGCCGATAAGGTCTTCAGCACGACAAAGGTCTCGGGTGATGTCACCGGCAGAAAGTTCGGTATAAAGGAGATTCAGATTATCGGATGTTCGCTCATGGGTGCAACCATGGCAGGTCTCGTTGCCTCATTCCCCGCGGTAAAGAAGCGTGTCGAGAACTGGGACACCGAGGTTAAGCACAGTCAGATTATCGCCGACGCTCTCACCGATATCGACGGAACCGTCATCTTAAGCGATAATCCGCGTCAGCACACCCTTACGAGAGTCGACACCAAGGGCTCGTTCGACAAGGTTGCCGAGACTCACAAGAAGAAGGGATACTACTTCGCCGCCGCACTCAGAAAGCGCGGTATCGTCGGAATTATCCCAGGCACCACACGTGTCTGGAAATACAACCCCTACGGACTCACCGACCGCCAGACAAACTACCTTGCCGAATCCTTCAAGGCGGTTGCCGAAGAGAACGGTCTTCCTGTCTCGAACTGATTGTCTCTGACATATCCGCGGCGAAACGCGCAAAAACAGACTTGGATAGCATAAAGTAAAAAAGGAAAGAAAAAAGAGGAGGATCCGCAGATATCTTCCCCTTTGGTTTAATCTTCTTTTTTTCGTGAATTAAAAGATAACGGGATTTCAAACCCGTCGATTTATCGGCATAATATCGGGATATAACAATGTCAAAGACTGTGATGGCAAAATACGGAGAACTCTTCTTAAAGAGTGAGTCCGTACAGCGCTTTTATACTAAACTGCTGACGAAGAACATTCGCGGCATACTTGACGCGGAAGGGATTGATGCGGAGATTGTCCTCCATCGCGGCAGAATCCTCATAGGCGACAGCGCAAAGGGCGACGATGTAAATGCGATAGCCGCGGCAGTCTCAAGGGTTTACGGCATAGTCGGTCTCTCGATTGCCGAGATGACGGGAAACGACATTGAATCACTCGGCAATGCCGCCGCGGAACTCTCGAGAGGCAAACTGAAGAGCGGCATGAGTTTTGCAGTCCGCGCCAGACGCTCAAACATCAAAGAGTTCACGAGTCAGGAACTCGGCGCGGCTGTAGGCGACAGGGTATTCAATACCGTCGAGGGGCTGAGGGTCGACCTCACAAACCCCGATTACGAGGTCTTTGTCGAGGCGCGTCGTGAGGGCGGTCTTGTCTATGACGAAGTTATCGAGGGTCCCGGGGGACTGCCGCTCGGCACTCAGGGAAGGGTCGTATCTCTTCTCTCCGCAGGCATAGACTCCCCGGTCGCGGCGTGGCTGATCATGAAACGCGGCAGCGTCGTCACGCATATTCACTTCAACGGCGGGGAGCACATGGGCGCCGACACGAGGAAGGGTGCGCTTGCAAACCTCTGCGCTCTCTCGAGATGGACGAGCGGATACAACCACGAGATGTACGAGGTCAATCTCGCGCCGTTCTATGACGAACTGATTAAGATTAAGAACATCAAAAACCGCTGTATCATCTGTAAGAGGTTCATGCTGCGCTGTTCCTGCGAGATTGTCCGCCGCTACGGTTACGACGGCATTGTCATGGGAAACAATCTCGGTCAGGTGGCATCCCAGACCATAGTCAACATGGGTGTGATCGGCGCCGCCGTCCCGTCGGGTATTCCGCTCCTTCAGCCGCTGCTTACCTATGACAAAGAGGAGACCGTCCGCATCGGAAGGCGCATAGGCACTTTCAGGGACAATGTCGGCGATGTTGGATGCAGGGTCGTTCCCAAACACCCGGCAATCTCGGCAAAGACTGCCGAAGTTCTGGAAGATGAGAAGGAACTCGATCTTGAGGGGCTCTGCGAGCTCTGCCTGAGTAAAACGGTAAAATACAGGGCGGTTAACGGTGAACTTACATTAAACGGCGTGAAAGCGCATGAGTTCAAAGACGGCGACAGAGAATGACCGTAAACCTTTGAAAGATTGGAAAAGATTGAAAATGATTGTCGGTGAGATTTATTGAAATCTTCCGATAATACTGTTTTTACTCTTTGTCGCTGCAATTTCAAAAGATTCATATATTGAATTCCCGTAAAAATCGAAACTTCTTTTTAAGTGAGATTAGAAAATATCTTTCATATTATGGCAAAGAAAAAAGACGACAAACCGGAGCCGACCTCGGTCTTATACTATTACTACACGCAGGAGCGATGGGATAACTGGCTCAAAGTCCTCGCCGAAGCGGATTTCGAAGGCGACGAGAACTCCGACGAGATGCCCGAGGGTCTGTCCTCGCTCGACAACTTTACCAAAGATGTCAATGTCTCGGTGATGAAGATAGTCAAGGTCTTCCAGAACGGCAGTTACGATGCCAAGACGGCGCTTGCAAAGCTCAACGAGGTTGAAGCCATCATCATGGGAGAAGTCCCCGAGAGCGACATCGCGGATATCGTCCAGGGTCTTCAGATGCGCTTCCTTGTTCTCTTCATCTCCTGCAAGAGATATATCGAGGGCAATATCGGCGAGGGCGAGATAAAAGATCTGGTTAAGGCAGGCAGAAAACTCCCCGAGGACGATATGGAGAAGGTGCTCGACATTGCGGCAACAATCGGCGCCAAGGTCATAAACGGCGAAAAATGCTGCTCGAAATATCTCAAGGACGACTCCGACGACGAGCCGATAATGTTCGACGAGTGGCTCGGCGAGATCGACGACCTCGGCGAGGCGCTTGCATCGCTCAAGAAGTTCGACGAAGAGTTCGGCATTGACGTCTGATCTGACCATAAAAACAACCAACAACAATCCAAACAACCCAAACAACCCTAATAATATTCGGAATAATACACGACCGAAATATCGGATTACGGAAAAATCCGTATAATCTTTTTTGGTATCATGTCAATCGCACAGAAAGCAAGGTTCAAAGGCGCAAAAAAACTCGAGAATATCGTGGGATATCGCGTTCCGGAATTCGCGTTCAAGGGGCAGTTCCTTGAGGCGGTCTGTGCCACCGTGGATTATAACCGCATGGATAAGCGCTTGAAGACCCAGCTCACGAACTTCTTCAAGGCGTTCCTGAACTGCCGCTGCAAAACAAATCCCCTCTGCGGATGCGCCGAGAGGAAGTTTGCCGCCGAAATACTCGAACTGCGCATGAGCGGCATGAACCACCGCGACATCTCCGAGTTCCTTCTTGACGAATACGGAATCGACCTCTTCCCCACCGATATCCTGAGCTATCTCGAAGAGTCGGTTCATCTCCTCGAAGCCGTAAAGGATGTCTCGACGATAGAAGGAAAAGAGAAGCTTGCGGCAAAGACCGCCGCAGTTATAAGTAAAATTGAGGGATAAAATGGCTAAAAAATCTGATGATTCCCCCGTAATTATGGAATGGGACAGCAGGGTTCTGATGTATACGAATCCGCTGATATTGAAGCAGCTCTTCGGCGCTCTCGGCGCGAGTTTTCTCATAGTCTATCTCATTCTTCTGCTCGCCACGGGCTTTGACCCCGAGATGATCCCGTTCTTCTTCGGTCTGCTCATGCTCTTTCTCTTCATATGCCTTCTCGCATTCGTTGCGATGGCGGTCATGGGAGGATACTATCTCGTTCACAACACGCTCGGGGAGATGAGTTTCGTCTGCGAGACTCAGAGGAGCCAGACGCGGTTGATGAAACTGCTCTGCGCTGTCGGTTTCTTCGGAGGCATGTCGCAGGGGAATTACACTCTTGCGGGTTCTTCCGCTCTCGCCTCATCCAGACTTAAGGAGGAGATGAAGTGGAAGGATGTAACCTCGGTCACCTTCAACCCGAAACGTCACTATATCTATGTAAAAACGGGTCTTTTTGCACCGCTTGCCATATTCTGCAATCCCGATAACTATGACGCGGTTGAGGCGTTTGTCCGCGAGCACACTCAGCCGTATCTTGATAAAATAGAAGCCGCGAAGAAAGAAGCTGCCGAAAAGAAAAAGAATTGAGTCTGATTTTTATCGGCGATTTATTTTCCGGATTTATTCCGCTATTTTTTTATTCCGCTATTTTACGTTATATATTCCGTTTTTATCCGTCATTTAAGCGTCTTTTTTGAAGAATACATAGACGGGATAGTGATCCGAGACTTCGGCGGCAAACTCGTGCGTGAGGTTATAGTATTCGTCGAATCTGAACGCGCCCGCATCTCCCGTATAGAAGATATTCGGTTTTGTGGAGACGATTCTGTCATAGGTATTGTCGCCGGAGGCAACCGTCGTATCAACCTCGTTTCCGATGATCCAGATATAATTCTCGGATTTCAGCGGCACGTAGGAGGTCTCGTCGAAGTATCTGCCGTCGGCGTTGTAGTCGCCCATCACTATAACCGGCTCATCTGCGGGCAGGACGCCTTTTGCGTATTCCGCGACCTCGTAGAGGGCTTTGATCTCGTTTGCGGCATCATCGGGGTCGGTATGGATTACCGCGAAAGTGGCGTTGAATATACCTTCGTTGGACTTAAACGACGCGATGTAAGGCGTCCTGTGGAAGATGTCGCTCGTCTGCGGATAGGTAAATGCGTTGCCGACCGGCGACACCGTCCTTGTATTGTAGACATAGGCATACTGCTCCTTGCTTGAGGTGCGTCCCAGTCTCTCGCTCACCAGATACGCGTAAGAAGAACCGTCGGAGTTTACCTGCTTTATAAGGTTGTCCAACGCCGTTCCCGAGCTGTCACGTATCTCCTGAACGGCGATGATGTCGTATGTCCGTATAATGTCGGAGAGCACATTCATTACATCGGCTTTTGCGCTCTTTGACTGCCCGAATACCTGGATATTGAATGAACCGACCTTCAGCAGATCCGAACTGTGCTGCGTGTTGTCTTTTACGTCCGCGTTCGACACGGACGACATTATGGTATCCTTCTGTGTGTATCCCGCCGCAATTATCACGACAATGATGATTACGAGATAAAGCAGCTTTGTATTGTCGTTCTTTCGTTTACGTCCTTTTCTTGCCATGAATTATCCTCTTTCTTATCTTATATCATATAGCCCATCGTTTTAATCGGATTTCACCGTGTAATCGCCGGATACGACAACCTTCTCGTCGAAACCGTCGCCGTTGTAGACGAAAACCGTTATCGGCTCTCCGCGCCCGAAGTCCCTCATCCTCTCGTCGTATATCCTTCGCACTGGCTTAAGTCCGTTTTCGCCGAGATGCGTTAGGACTCTTTTATAAAAATCGCGTTCCTGAACTAAAAAGTCTTTTTCATACGCCGCCGTCATCTCCGCGGTCTTTCTGCATTCTTCGTCGGAGATTTCGGAATTGTACTCCCCGTGCTCGTTCAGACCCGAGATCTGCCTCCAGTCGACATTGCCGTATTCGTCCGCTTCCCGATGGAGCATATACGGATAGATGCGGCAGATCTCGAAGCGGTCGCCGTAGATCTCGCAGCGGCGATCTTTGCTCAGGAATGCGCAGTCGCCGTTCTCCTTCACTTTGAGCGCGTATCCCGAGACGTAAAAGTGCCCCTCGTTGTCGCAGATCTCGAAATACGGCGCCGGCACAATCATCTCGGGATATTTTTCCTTTGCGCGACGGCAGTCTTTTACGAGAAGAAAGACGTGGTCGTTGTATTCCTTCGTGCAGCACCTGCCGCAGAGCGTGCATCTGAATCCTACGTCCTTTATGATCTTTTCAAGTTCCTCCCGCGGATATGCCTCAAGTGAGACTATCTCTTCGTCAATGGCGTTAATCGCGGATTCCATGTCTTTAATTGAGTTTACCGAGATGTTATCAGCCTTCTTTTTGTGTCGCTTTCGTGACGCTTATGATGCCGCCATGATATGTCACAGATGCGACGATATTGTTTCACAGAATTATTTGATGCCGATCATCTAAATATATCCGTAATCGGTCGTAATCAGGAGCGGATGAATTTTGAAAGAACGGATTATTGGGAATGACCGGATGATTTTTAATGACTTTAACTGCTTAAGACAAAAAAATAAGGAGTGGTTAAAAAGATTGGGTGATTGTGTCCGGTGATGGAGTGGTTGATATTGGATATTTGAGGTGATTAATTATGGATTCAGTGAAGTTTGCGGTATCGGTTTTTTATTGTAAGTCATCTTCAGCGTTCTTTTTTTTCTTATTATCCTCTTTTTTGTTTTAGCCTGTTCTGTTTTTCCTTCTTCTTTGCGTGTTGAGTTAGTTGTTGAGTTTGTTGTTGAGTGGGTTGTTGATTTTGGTCTGTTTGTTTTGCCTGTTTTGCCTGTTTGTTGAGTTTGAGTGGTTGAGTGGTTGAGTGGGTTGTGTAGGTTGTGTCTGTTGCTGCGGTTGTTAATTTTGAGTGGGTTTGAGTGGGTTTGAGTGAGTTTGAGTGATTTGCCTGAATTTTTCCGTGATTGGTTCCGTTTGTCTTGGTCAGATAAGTTCGGTTCAGCGTCTTACGACATGGGTGATTGATGGTATTGACAGTTCATTATAGAAGGTCTCGCAGTATCCGTCAGGGAATGTGACTGTCGTAATGTCCGGCGAAAGGTCAAAGGTGGTAAGTTTTGCTACGGGGTGCTCCTTTAATATTGCCTCAGCCTTCTGGAAGGACTGAGAGGGCGTTGTTATCGTTTTTCCGTTTGCATCGTCCGACACGGCTGCATATCCGTAAACCTTGAAGCTTGTCGCCTTGGAATCGGATGAAAGGACGTCCCCCGGCATGTTGGCATGTTTATCGTATTCTTCCTTCATCAGTTTACCCGGGTTTGCAATATTGAGGTAGTATCCCACGTATTCCACAAAGGTCATATCGTAGTTGAATGTCAGTATTGCATTGCCGTCATCCTGAATCTCGGCAGTGTATGAGGTAATCGTCAGTGCCGACGCAGGCATTGCCACTGTTGCAAGTGATACGATGAGTAATATTGCTAATGGCAGTCTGAGTTTTGTGTTGCTTTTCATAATACCTCCGTTTTTATTTGTTATTTAGAGAGTAATCCCATCAGCA
>JAFPWZ010000083.1 GCA_017412625.1 Methanomicrobium sp. | reverse complement strand
GGCGGTTACCATGCAGTATCCTTTTTTGAGGGGGAGTTTGGGGTTGCCGAGTTCGAGTTCGGATTTGAGGAGGTTGAGCCCGGATCTTTCGTGCCTGAGTTTCTGCGTGACGGCGTTGTGAAGTCTCTGGGCGAGTTGGGCGGCGGTTTCCTGCCTTGTGTTGATTATTTTTACGAGGCGGTTGGGGCGGAGGCGATACCTGAGATTTTCAAGTTCGGCGTGTTCTGTTTCGAACCGGTTTTCGAGTGAGTTTCGGAGGGCTTTTTTCAGGTATGCGAGTTCTTTGAGGAGTTCGGCGATGTCGGGGACGGCGAGTTCCGCGGCGGCGGAGGGTGTGGGTGCGCTGATGTCGGCGGCGAAGTCGCAGAGGGTGATGTCTATCTGGTGTCCGACGGCGCTGATGACGGGGGTTTTGCAGTTGTAGACTGCCATGACGACTTCGGGGTGGTTGAATTCGAAGAGGTCTTCGAAGCTGCCGCCGCCGCGTCCGACTATGATGACGTCGACCATGCCGTCGATTCTGCGGATGGCACGGGCGATCTCGGTGTGGGCGTTGTCGCCCTGCACTGCGGCGGGGGAGAGGATGATCTCGACGGGGAAGCGTCTTGAGATGATGTTTTCGATGTCGCGTCTTGCGGCGCCGCCTGCGGCCGTGACGACACCTACTTTTTCGGGGAATTTGGGGACGGGTTTTTTGTGTTCGTCGTCGAAGATGCCTTCTCCGGCGAGCTGTTCCTTCCATTTTGCGACGAGGAGGTGTTTGTCGCCCTGTCCGCAGGGGACGATGTCGCGTGCCGTGAACTGGTATTTGCCGTGCGGCTCATAGACTTCGATTGAGCCGTAGAGTCTTACCCTGTCGCCGTTTTTCGGTTCGAATCCGAGTTCCCGTGCGTAGGATTTCCACATTACGGCCTGTATGACGTAGGTTTCCCCTCCTTTGATCTCGGCAAGCGAGAAGTAGAGGTGTCCCGAGGGGTGGGGTCGGTGGTTGGTGATCTCGCCTTCGACCCAGATGTTTTTGAGTGCGTCGATGTCGAGGAGCCGGCTGATTACGGAGGAGATCTCGGATACGGTCCTGATTCCGTCGTCGATTTCGCTGTCGCAGGCGGGGTCGTCTTTCGATTGCCCGCCGTATGACTGCCGCGAGGTTTCCGGCGCCGTTTTGAGTGCCGCTTTTGCCGTCCGCGACGTTTTGGATCGTGTCTCTTTCTTTCCGTTATCCACCGCGTCGCCGGTTCCGAACCAATCCATTACAGAGTATCTGTTCTCGGATAAAATTAAGGTTTAGGGAGGTGTTGAGGTACCTGTTTGAGGTCACATATTGTGACCTCAGAGTCTGTTCATGATGATTGTGGTGGCGGTGGTCAACCGGTGACAAATTGTCACCGTTTGGAAAAGTCTCTGTTTTTCTGTCAGAATCGTAAAAGGGAGATTATATTGATATTTTTGTGTTTATGTGACAGAAATTATTATATATGAGACATTGTGGTGACAGTGTCCCCACAATGTCTGATATTTATACTTTGTGTATGTGCTGAGCAACAGTTCGGAAATTTCGAACAGTTCAAAGAAGGTAATCGGACAGGGAGAGTTTAGGACACGCCGGAACATGCCGTCATGGGTAAATGAACTGATAAATAGTAGCAAAATAAAGTGAATAAATATATGCTATGATCATTTGAGATATTTGTTTGAGATCACAATTTGTGATCTCAAAAAGTATACCCGATTATGAGTGCGGCTTTATATGCTGTCATTTTTGGGATATATTCTCGTATAACGCACATTACTGATCATTATAGGGGATGGGATTATGGATAAAATACTGCAATATAAGATGACTGAGAATCTTCTGTCGGATATTTGTGAAATAATAGACAATTCTCAGGAAAACGCTATTCGCAGCGTTAATATCACTTTAGTGATGCGAAACTGGCTGTTAGGAAAACGTATTTCGGCGGAGGGGATGGACGGAACCCGTTCTGAACGTTATGATTTCGGAATTATCGAAGATTTGTCAGAAAAGCTGACTGAAATGTATGGTAAAGGGTTTGATAAGCGTGCCCTGTATCGTTATGTAAAGTTTTATCAGTTGTATCCTGATATTGCGGATACGGTGTCCCCGCAATCTCAAATAAGATCCAAACTGCTTTCGTGGTCTCATTATGAGAGGCTGATACAGATTATCGACCGTAAAGAAAGAGATTGGTATGAAAAGGAAGCTATTGAGCAATCATGGTCTGTAAGGACACTGCGTCGTAATGTGGATACTCAATATTATAACCGTATGCTTCTTTCCGCCGATAAAAAGGGTGTCGAAGAAGAGATGAGAGAGAAAACCAGCCCGTATCAGAATAAATATGAGTTTCTTCGCAATCCGGTTATTGCGGAATTTCTCGGGATGGAAGAAAACAGAAGTTATCGTGAGACCGATCTGGAATCAAATATTATTAAGAATCTCGAAAAATTCATGATGGAACTCGGGAAGGGATTTGCTTTTGTTGAGAGACAACAGCGTATTCATACCGATAAAGAGGACTATTTCATAGATTTGGTCTTTTATAACTACTTTTTAAAGTGTTTTGTGCTGATTGATCTTAAGATTGGCAAGATTACGCATCAGGATGTCGGGCAGATGGATATGTATGTGCGCATGTATGATGAGATGAGAAAGCAACCCGATGATAATCCGACTTTGGGCATTGTTCTGTGTTCCGAGACCGATGAGGATATCGCAAGATATTCGATATTGCACGGGAACGAGCATTTAATTGCAAGTAAGTATCGCCTTTGTCTTCCGACTGAAGATCAGTTGCGTGCCGAGATTGATGCACAGAAGACTATATTTTTTATGCAGCATCCCGAATTGAAAGAGGACTATTATATTTACGTGGCTGAGCAATCCCCTCACCGGCAATATTCCGGTTAAAGGAACGTTGTCATTTCCGATAGTTTCCGATTAGATTTGTAGATCAACCGGTGACAAATTGTCACCGTTTGGAAAAGTCTTTGTTATTCTGTCAGAATTGTAAACGGATGGTTATATTTGATATTTTTGTGTTTTTGTGACCGATATCAATATATATGAGACATTGTGGTGACAGTGTCCCCACAATGTCTGATATTTATACTTTGTGTATGTGCCGAGCAACTGTTCGGAAATTCCGACCGTTCAAACCGGCAGGTTATACCCTTCTGAAAGATCGTCAAATCTTATCCGGCGCAGATCCCTTTTCCGTATCGGAAATAATTATCCAACGCCCTGCTTTTTTACCGCCTTTGCGTTCAATCAGGGACATTTTTTTCATCATTAAGATGTGTTTTTGAACGGCGGATTCATTGATCTTCAATTTACCTGCCAATT
>JAFPWZ010000082.1 GCA_017412625.1 Methanomicrobium sp. | reverse complement strand
GTGCATCGACATAAAAATCACGCCCCGCGGCTTTTCCGATCTTCAGTTCCATATAATCCCCGTTATTATTATCGATATTTGGCCTCGAAACATTTTAAGAATATTGATTCCGTCGGAGTTGTCCGGGCACGGCTCAAGACCGGGTCCGTGCGGGGCGGTCATGTGAGCCGCGTAAGATATTTTGTCATGAACGACAAAGTTAAATTATGCCTGCGGAAGACGCAACACAGGTATATCAGCCCGAAAGTGATACCTATCTGCTCCTGAAATGCGCAATAGCGGCCGCAAAACCCGCCGATACCATCCTCGAAATAGGCACGGGAAGCGGTCTCATCGCACATGAGATGAGCAAAATCTCGGAAAAAACCTTTGCCGTCGACATAAACCCGCACGCATGCATCGCCGCAAGAAAACTCGGTCTCGAGGTCATACGCTCCGACCTCTTCTCCGCACTTAAAAACGACCTCAAATTCACGCTGGTTCTCTTCAACCCGCCGTATCTGCCGACGCGTCCGGAGGAAAGAATCGACGACTGGCTGGAATACGCACTCGACGGCGGCATAACGGGAAGAAGCACCATCGAAAAGTTTGCCGACGGACTCGGCGCCGTAATGGACCGTTACGGCAGATGCCTGCTCCTCATATCCTCGCTGACGGGAATAAACGAGGTAAGTGCCTGCTTCAAATCGAGAGGCTTCATCTCCTTCGTAATCGCCGAAGAACGCCTCGAGGACGAGACCCTCTATGTCCTGCAGATAAGCCGCGACCTCTGCAGCCTTTAAACCGAAACGCAAAACCCGAAAACCGCAAAAAGACCAGGAGCCGCAAAACCGCACACCACGGAGTAAATCTGAATGAAAATAGTCCTTCCCGACAAGAAAATAATCATACAGAAGCGCGAACCCGCGATAATCAAAGACATTCTTGAAGGCCTGTGGATTAACCCTTCATCGGTAATCGTCGCAAAAAACGGTGATATCGTCCCAGAAGACGTCATCGCGGAAGATAAAGATGAAATCAAAATAATCTTCTTCGCACACGGCGGATAACATCGATGAACAACCCCAACATTTGCAGTATCTGCGGAAAACCCGCAGCAGTACGTCTGAGTAACCCCGACCGCAGACTCTGCGCCGAACATTTCATAAAAGACGCCGAAAAACGCGTCTTTGAGGCAATCGATGCCGGAAAGATGATCCGCGAAGGTGACAGAGTCCTCGTGGGACTCAGCGGCGGCAAAGACAGCACGGCACTCATACTCATCCTGAGCGAGTATGTAAAAACCCGTCCCGGCGTAAAACTGATAGCCGTCACCATAGACGAAGGCATTGCCGAATACCGCGAAGATACAATAAAAGCCGCCGAGCGCCTCGTTGAGTATACCGGCGTCGAACACGGAATCATCTCTTTTACCGAGCTCTTCGGCGACACCCTCGACAGACTCGTCGCCGACCGCAAAAACCTCGCCTGCAGCATCTGCGGAGTCCTGCGACGCCGTTCCCTCACCGAAGCCGCACGCCGCTTCTCTGCCGACAGCATAGCGACGGGGCACAACCTCGATGACGAAGCCCAGTCCGTTCTCATGAACATGCTGAGAGGCGACAAACCCTCCCTGATACAGGACAGCTCACTCGGATACACGGGGTATTTCGTCCCGCGGATAAAGCCGCTCGCCGTCCTCTCCGAGAAAGAGATAGTCACCTATATACTGCTCAAAGACTTCTACTCGCCCCTGCCCGAATGCCCCTACGCGGTAACCGCGCTGAGGATGGAGGCAAGAAAGATAATCGGCACCCTTGAAGAGAAATACCCGGGCACAAAACTCAACATCGTGAAGTTCCGCGACGGCATCAGAGAGCATGTCCCCTACTCGCCGAAAGGAAAACTCAACACATGCAAAATCTGCGGAGAACTCACAAGCGGCGAGATATGTCAGGTCTGCCGCGTACTGAACAGAAAACAATGACATGACTGCACTAAATTTATCGTATCAAAGAACCATTCAAATATTATTCATTTCAGGTTATCACAACAAGTAAAACTTCAATACATTCGGATAATACGTAATCATAAATCACATAATCATAAACGGGGGTAAGATTATGCCTGTAACTGACGATGCCGACAAAGAACGGCTTCAAAGACTGAATAACGAACTCAAAAAGTACAAAACACTGATAATCGCCTATTCCGGCGGAGTCGACAGCTCATTTCTCAGTGCAACCGCAGTGAAACTGAAAGAGATAAACGTAATCGGAGTCCTGATGGACACTCCGCTCATTAAGAGAAGCGAGAAAGAAGCGGCGCTGCGCATCGCGGACGAGATAGGTCTCGACCTGAAAGTGATTCAGTTCAACCCGACCTATATCGAGGGAATAAACACAAACACCCGTGAACGCTGCTATATCTGCAAAAAGGCGATGATAGAGAAGATAAAGGAATACGTCGCCGAAAACGGAATCGAAGAAGCCTCAATCGCCGACGGACTCAACCAATCCGACAAAAACGAGTTCCGCCCGGGAATTCAGGCATCGAACGAGAACAATGTCGTTCATCCGCTCGTCGACGCCGATTTCACGAAAGACGACATACGCCGCGTCGCGAAAGCCATGGGCTATTCCTTCGCCGATAAACCCTCGTCGCCGTGCCTTGCCACAAGAATCCCCTACAACACCCTCATCACCTTAAAAAATCTCAAAATGATAGAGGAAGCCGAGGATTACCTCAACGGCATCGGTCTTAAGGACTGCCGCGTCCGCCTTCACAAAAATATCGTGAGAATAGAGGCGGAACCCGAAGATATCCCCATCCTTGTGAATAAGAGAGAAGATATCGTCAGCCGCCTCAAAGATATGGGCTTCATCTATATCTGCCTCGACCTTCAGGGATACAGAACCGGCAGCATGAGCGAAGAGCTGAACACCTCCTGAAAAATAAAAAAAGAGAAAATCGTGAAAAATTAAAAGAAAAAGAGAAAAACGAAAGAAAAAAAGAAAACGATTTTATTTTTATTTTTTCTGTCCGGTTCAGGCGCATCTATCTGATTCTGTGTGCTTTCTCGATTTTTCTGCCGGCGCAGAGACTGCACCTCGGATTCTTCTCAAACGGCATTATAGTTGACTCGGCATCCAGACCGTCCCATATGAAAAGGCGGTTCGTCAGAAGCTTGCCGCGTCCCGTGATATACTTAATGACCTCATTCGCCTGAATAGAGCCGATTATCGCCGCAGTGGCACCCAGAACCGGCGAAACCTCCGCAGGTGCCGCATTGGGAAAGAGACATCTCAGACAGCCCGTCTTTCCCGGGATTATCGTCGTCGCCTGCCCGTGTAAACCCCTGACCGCGCCGTGGAAGAGCGGGATATTCTTATCCAGCGCGGTCTCGTTCAGGACATAGCGTGTCGCAAAATTATCCAGTGCATCGACGATTCCGTCGGCATCCCCGACAATCTTATCGGCGGACGAGGAATCTATCGTGCCTTTGAAAGTAAGCACCTCAACCTCCGGATTGAGCGCCTTAAGCTTCTCCTTTGCCGACAATACCTTATCGCATCCGATATTCGAAGTACGGTGCAGAATCTGCCTGTTCAGATTCGAAAGCTCAATCGTATCCCTGTCGGCGATGACAATGGTCCCCACACCCGCCGCCGCAAGATAATACAATACCGGCGAACCCAGTCCGCCCGCGCCGGCAACGAAAATTTTTGCTTCTTTCAGCTTTAACTGACCCAGTTCGCCGAAGATCATAATCTGACGTTTATATCTGGTAAGTTCATCCCCTGTTAACATAATAATAAATCAACTGCCGCAGATAATAAAGCATATCTTCTCTTTTGCCGTTCATATCAGTATAATGAATAAGATGAACGGTACGGATAAATCAGCCTCCGGGATAACAGCGGAAATCACGGATGATATCCTGAAACATTCAACTCCCGAGTTCAGAAAGGTGCAGGCGCGGTTCTTTAAGGAAGAGATACCGATTCGCGGCGCAAGATCCGAAGACGTCAAAAAAATAACGCAGAAGCACTGGAAAAATATCAAAAATCTCGGCAAAGAGGAGATAATAGCAATCTGCGAGGAACTCTATAAGACGGGATACCTCGAAGAAGCCCTCGCAGCCCCGGGATTCCTCTCGAAACTTCAAAAAGAATACACTGACGGCGACATCCGCCGTTTCGAACACCTCATAGACCGCTACATCAAAAACTGGGCAGCCTGCGACGGATTCTGCACCCGCGTCATGGGCGATTACCTTGAAAAATACCCCGAAAACCTGCCGGTCCTTAAGGAATGGGCACACTCAGAAAACCTCTGGCTGAGGCGTGCCGCGGCGGTATCGCTGATAAAACCCGCAAGAAAAGGCGAATACCTCGCCGAAGCCTTTGAGATTGCTGACATACTCCTCCTCGACGGCGAAGACATGGTGCAGAAAGGCTACGGCTGGCTCTTAAAAGAGGAAAGCCGCCGGAACACCCGTGAAGTCCTGGACTATGTCGTAATGAACAAACGGGAAATGCCGCGGACAGCCCTGCGATACGCAATCGAGCTCATGCCCAAAGACATGAAAGAAGAGGCAATGAAGAAGGACTTCTGAAAAGCACGGATTATGCGCCGACCGGGAATCGAACCCGGATTTGAGCGTTGGGAACGCTCAGTGATAACCGCTACACTACCGGCGCAGAAATCCAGCCCTCGCTGGCGGACTTAAACTCTAAAAAGGAAAATGCACCGACCGGGACTCGAACCCGAGTTTAGGCGTTGGCAACGCCTAGTGATAACCACTACACTATCGGTGCACCGTGCTGCATTCCACACACGTGGTGCTCTACAATATACGCATTTTTCAGTTATAAACATTTTGAAACGCTGTCAGCCGCACTTTTTAAACCCGTTAATCAGACAAAACCGCACGAATACGTAAAAATACCCGAAAAGTGCGAGGCGCAGGATTCGAACCTGCGAACTACTGAAGACCGGACCCTAAATCCGGCGCCTTTGACCGGGCTCGGCAAGCCTCGCAAAAACGAAGTAAGCACCACTCCCGCCGGCGGATTGCAGGCATATTGCGGGCAGATTCCGTCCGAAAGAATGTGCAGAATAATTTTGTCATTAAACAATAATTAAGTCATTGGATATAATAGCGAACTTATTAAAAACACGGCAGGACTAATATTAGTTACCCTACATTATCCTGAAAAAAACATGAAAATGTGGCATTTCCAAAACCTTTATGGTAAATTCGAAGAGAAGAGTTAACATTGTAAACTTTACGGGTCACGAACATGCTCACCGAAATCACACAGATAATCATCGCTTTTGCAGTCTCTTTCATTATCTATGCAACAATCGATGTACTGGCAGGTCTTCCCAGAGAAGGCGGCGTCTGCGGAGCGAGAGCAATCGGCGAGGCCGTGGAGGAGAGCGGCGGCGACCTCCACGGCGGATACATGCTCGGAAACATCGTCTGCTCGCCGGATGCCTCGGCGGGAACCCTGCTTGCCGCCTGCGGAGTTTACCTCTTCGGACTTACGGGAGGACTAATTGCCGCGGTCTTTGTCTATATCGGCAACCGAATCTGCAGCGACAAAGGCTATGCGGGAACCGCGGGTGCAATCGTCGCGACCTTCGTCATCTGGGGACTTGCAAATGCGGGAATCATCGCCCCGCAGTCCTTCATCGCCGGCATGGTCCTGGCAATACTTGTAATTCAGGGAATATCGCATAAATACGCAAGCATACTGCTTGGAAAACTCTGGAGACTGAGAGCATGATCCCCGAAATCACGGAACTGTCCCTGCCGGCACTCATATGCGGAATCGTTGCGCTCTACTCCTGCATACGAATCGTCCTCGAGAAGAATACGCTCAGAAAACTGCCGTTCTTAAACGTCCTCACCTTCTCGGTCACGGGCATTATCGTCCTCATCTGCCCGACTCCGCTCGGAACAGCGGCGGCATGCGCATACTTCATAGGCTCGACGCTCGAATCGAACGCAATCGCAAGCACATGGGCAAAACGCGCCGAAAAGGACAAAAAAGACGCAGCAGACGGAACCGAAGCCGGCATCGCGGACGGGGAGGCGGCACAATGAACGGCATACTCCTCGTCATACTCGCCGCGGCCATCCTCATCGGCACATGCGGAGCGGCAATCTCCAGAAATCCCTTTGACAAACTGATATACCTGTCAATGATCTTTGCCGGAGCCCTCCCCTTCATAATCGAAAAAGGCTACCTCGACATGGCAATCGCCGCCGCCGTCATAGTGCCCGTGACCACAATCATCACGCTTCAGGCAGTCTGGAGGTGCAGAGAATGACGCCCGTCTTCATCCTCGGAATCGCTCTTCTGATAATCGGTGCGGCAGCGGTCGCATTCCCGACCAAGAAGACCTACCTTACCCGTCTCATCAACCTTGAGATAGCCGAGTTCGGACTCCTGCTCGTCATGCTGGACTGTGACGAGACGCTCGCACTCATAACCTTCCTCACGGTATCGGCGGTAAGCACCTTCATCTTCGTCCGCGTCCTCGAAAAGAAGGAATGCGAAAGGAGGGGATGCAATTGACGATAATACGCAGGGTATCCCGCATACTTCAGAACCACAACAATCTGACGGCAGTCTACGCCCTCGTGGTCATAATAGTCGCGGCAATAGGGCTCATAAGCATAGCCGCGGGCGAGATAACCTTTGAAAAGGACCAGCTCTACCCCAAGACCATAGACAAGAGCAGCCCGCTCAACCCCTACGACCGCGGCGGCTCCCCCTTCGAGCCTGCGGAGATAAAGGCACAATACCCCGAAAACTTCCCGGCAATAGGCTATATAACGGGCTATCTCTCGCCGTTTGCAACGACGCTCATAAAAATATCGCCCTACTTCGGAACGACCATAGTCGCACACCCGGGCGGTATCCTCGACGAGATACTCTACGCCACCAGAGGTCTGGACACCATAGTCGAGACAAGCATCCTCTTCATCGCCTTCACGACCGCAATGTTCCTCTTCAGGAGGGATGAAGAATGATGACGGGAATCGCGTTCGCGGCGGCATCGGCAGCGACAGCGGCGGAAACTGCTGTGGGATCCCTCACATCGGTAACCTTCGGCGAGATTGAACTCTTCGGTCTGTCGAACTTCACCATAGGACTCATCGGCGCAATCATCTGCATATTCATAAGCTTCTATGCCCTGATGCGCGAGAAGGACGACCTGCACAGGCTCCTCCTCACCGACCTCATCGAGGTCATAGCCCTCATAGCAATCGCCCTCCTCGGAACCGACCTTGCCGAAGCCCTCATACTCCCGGGTCTCGTCGTCGGAGTCGCCGAACTCACGGCAATGTCCGAGATATACATCGTCAAGGAAAAACTCGTCCGCGAACCCGAAAGCTACCTTGACATCGAGATAATGCACACAGCACCGGCAATAATCGCCGTCGGAATGCTCATCTACGGCATAATCCTCTCGGGATTCACCGGAGGTGCGGTTGCGGGTCTGGGCATGCTCTTCTACTTCGCATGCAAAGGAACCGAAGAAAAGACCGGGATCCTCGAGAAGATCAGCGGATACGCATGGGTCATGTGGGTCGTCGCATTCATAGTCTTCATGACACTGCCGGCATACTGGTTCTTCGCACTCATGCTTGCGGGAACGGGCATACTCGCCAAAGTGGCAATCAAGATCTCGATACTCGGAACAATGAGAAAGAACGACGGCAACGGCGGCAGAAGAGAGATCGGAGGTGACGGCAATGACTGACACTGTCTGCGCCGAGATGTGCGTGCCCCCGACCGATATGCTCTACGGGTCACCCTACGAATTCCTCGAGACCGGCATAGAAGGACGGGCACTCTTCAACCTGCCCTTCGGCGACATAGTCAACTTCCTGACGCCCTACACCGCAGTGCTCTTCATATTTGCGCTGACCTTCACGATAATCGCGCTCATCTCAAAGCCCGAACGTCAGGTCGACACCGTCTTCGGCGGCGACGCCTACTACACCAAGGACATACCGAAAGACACCCTGAAATTCCAGCGCTTCATGGCAATCGCCTGCGGACTTGCGACCATGGGCGGAATTATGGCCGGAGACGTCTTCAACTTCACGCTCTTCACCGCCTTCATCGGAATAACGAACCTCGGCATAGTCGCGGCCGTAAAGAACAAGCATATCCTCGACAACGCCTTTGAATACGGACTTCTCGCAATGGTGGGCACCCTGCCGCTCTTCGTCGGCGCCGCCCTTGTCCTTGCAACGACGGGAACCCTCTCCATGTGGGTTCTCTTCAACTCCGCCGCGGCCGTTCCGCTATTTGCGAAACTCCTCCTCGTAATCGGAGTCATAGCAGAGGGAATGGCGCCCGTATTCGTGGCAAAAGCCGAGATCACCCGTGCCCCGGGCGCACCCTACATCCTCATGGTACATGTCAGCTCGCTCCTGATATTCCTGAGGGTAATCGAGATAGTAATATCCATGTGAGGTAAAGATGATTCGAAAAGAAACCGAAAAGAAGATCTCAAAAGGTCAGGCAAAGGCGGCGGCATTAATATCGGCGATCATCTGCATCACGGCATCGGCGCTTGCATTCGCGGGACATATCGACGGCTGGCTCGGAGCGGGAATCGTAGTCGTCGCATTCCCCGTATTCGTATTATCGCTCTTCATGGTATTGCGCGAATCGACAAAAGACGGAGATTATCCGTTCGTGGGGTATTAAGGAGCAGATAACATGATGATTCTTCTTTATATAATATTCGCGGTCATTGTCGGTCTTCTCTTTCACGGAATCCACAGAAAGGTCATAGCGAGAATTCAGACAAGACCGGGACCGCCTATATGGCAGGAATTCCTCCATGTGATGAAGTTCTCCTTCAAACAGACGTGGATACCCAAGACCGCCTCGAAGGTCCTCTTCGTCGCCATAGTCCCCGCCGTCATCGCAATCTGGGCGGGAGCGCTCTATGTCCTGTTCACCGGCGGCAGCCTGCTCATCATCTTCGGAGTATACCTGCTCCACAAGATAACCGAGCACGGTCTGGGACTCTCGTCCGGCTCGCCCTACGGCAAGTTCGGGGCAATAAGGTCGGTTCTCTCCGCGGCATCCGAGATACCCCTCATCGCCTCGATAGCCGGCATTTACTTCGTCACGGGCTCGCTCATGATAAGCGACATCGTCGCCTATCAGGCGGAGAACGGAATGCTCCTCATAACCGCTCTTCCGATAGCCCTTGCAATGTATGTCATCATACTCTCGAAAGTTCCCTACAGCCCCTTCGGCATAATCGAGGCAAAAGAGATAGTCAGCGGCAACAAAACCGAGCATTTCGGCGCATTCAGGGCGGGACTCGAGGTCGGCTTCGCACTCAAGACCTTCGTCCTTCTCGCGGTCTTCGTCACGCTCTTCCTGGGCGCAATGCCCTTCTGGATGCTCCTTGTCGCCTCGCTGATACTGCTCCTCACAATGTCCTTCATCTGCGCCTTAACGCCCATGTTATCGCCGTATGATGCCGTGACAATCCAGATAGGGGTAATAATCATAGTAATAATCTACATTGCTTTCATAGCATTCGCGGGAGGTATGCCGTAATGGAAATCGAAAAGCGACTAAAAATTCAGCATGCGGCGGTTCTCTGCTTTGCCGTCTACGCACTCATCCTCGTATGGCAGTGCGCGGAAAAAACCTCGCTGGCGCTGAGCGTCTCAATCCTCATCGTCATCTTCGCGATCACCGCAGGCATTCTCATGACGGGGACGGGCACAGCGGGCGGAAAAGGTATTGACGAAAACGGCAAAAAGAACGGAAAAGACGGTGCCGCATACGAAAAGAGAGAACATGCCGTTCATATCGGCGAGATGGCTCTGGTATGGCTCTGCATACTGCTCTTCTTCGCATACGGCATATATTACGCATTCATTGCGGGGGTGATGTAATGCCCGACTTCGTCTACGAAAAGAACCTCTACGGCATGAAACTCAATGCCCTTGCCTGCCCGAATCAGGACGCATGCACGGCGGCGATAGCGGAGATTCTCGGCGTCAGCAAACAGGTCCTGCGCAGATTCCTTATAGAGCAGCTGGATATGGCATACCTCGAGAACATCCCCGCCAGATACGACTCGTGGCGGAAATTCTACGCGGAGAATAAAACCGACAGACTGCCGACAGCGGCGCTCTTCACCGATTATCTCCCCGTGCAGACGCCGGAGATTGCGGAAGTCCAGAGCAGGTATGCCGCACTCTTAAAGTCGGGAACAGCAAAAGAGGATGCCGAAAAGGAATGCATAAGCCTCATCGCCGCAATCGTCTCCGACCCGGGCAACCAGCCCCGTGCCGAAGGAAAGTCGAATCTGACGAAGAATTCGGCACCGAAATATACGGCGCCGAAACACACGGGAGGTCAGGAATGAGCATAATTCAGTCAATAAAAAACAAGGTAAGACAGCGTTCAATCCATGTCTGCTACGTAAACGTCGGTTCATGCAACGGCTGCGACATCGAGATTCTGGCATGCCTCGCACCGCGTTACGATATCGAGCAGTACGGAATCTATGTCCACAACAACCCGCGTGAAGCGGATATTCTCCTGATCACCGGCGCCTACACCGAGCAGTGGGAGGACAAACTCAAACACCTCTGGGACCTCATCCCCGAACCCAAAGCCGCGATTACAATCGGCAACTGCCCGATCTCCGGCTGCGCATACAACCGCCGCGGCGCAAGAATAGACCCGCCGGTCTCAAAACATATCCCCGTCGCCGCCAACATCCCGGGCTGTCCGCCGCGTCCGACCGAGATAATCAGCACCATACTCGAGCTGGCACCCGTCGTCTTTAAGGACTACGAACTCAAGAAGGCGAAGGAAGCGGCGGAAACCGAGCGCAAGGCAAAGGGGGCAAAGAAATGAAGAAAGTCGTCGACGTCTCCCTGCCGATAGGACCCGTCCATCCCTGCTTCAAGGAGCCGGCAAGAATCAAGTGCGAGACCGTTGGTGAGAAGGTGCTCTCCGCCGAGGTCGAGATGGGCTATGTCAAGAAAGGCATAGAGAAGATAATGGTCGGCAGACCCTGGCAGGAGGTAATGTTCCTTGCCGAAAGAATCTGCGGAATCTGCTCGGTTATTCACAACATGGTCTTCATCGAGACCGTCGAGAGAATAAGCGACATAGAAGTCCCTATTCGCGCCCAGTACCTGCGTGTCATAGTCAACGAACTCGACAGGATGCAGTCGCACCTGCTTGCAAACTACTCCTACTGCTACACAATCGAGCACGAGACCCTCGCAATGTATCTCATCAACCTGCGTGAGACCGTCGTCGACCAGCTTGAGCTCATCACCGGCGCCAGAATCACCTGCGCGTATATCATCCCGGGCGGCGTCAGATTCGACCTTCGCGATGAGGACGCAGAGACGCTGAAGGCGGCGCTCGACAAATGCGAGAAGGACATTCGCCGTTTCGTAAAGATCTTCGAGGAAGGTCCGCTGATTGCGCTCAGAAGCAAAGACGTGGGCATAATCACGAAAGAGGAGATTCTCGCCTCGCAGGCGGCGGGTCCCACGGCACGTGCCAGCGGCGTGGACTTCGATCACCGCCTCAACCACCCGACATATCAAAAACTCGACTTTAAACCGATAGTCCTGAATTCCTGCGACAACTACGCAAGAATAATGCTCCGGTTCAAAGAGCTCTTCCAGAGCATAGAGCTTATCCGCGAATGCCTCAAAAGACTCGAGGGGCTTAAAGGGGAGACAATCCGCGGCGGCGGCGAGGTCGGCGAAGGCGAATTCACGTGGACGGGAGAAGCTCCGAGAGGCGGGCTTACCTATCACGTAAAGACGAACAAATACGGTCATGTGGCTGAGATATCGGTTCAGACACCCTCTATCATGAACATGGATGCCTGTGCGCACTATATGCTCAAAGGCGCCGATTCCGCGGCGGACATCACCGCCGTCTTCATCAGTTCCGACCCGTGCATATCCTGCAACGAGAGGTAAGGAAAGAAGGAGAAAATGGAGTAGAAGGAGAAGAAGGAGTAAGGAAAAATGTTCTCGATAATCTGCTATCTCAAAGAATTCCTGCGTGCGGAGTGGATAAAGAAGTTCCTCTTCGCGAAGACGCCGCCGCTCGTGACACCCCCGCACTACCGCGACTTTCCGCAGCTCACGGGAAAGGAATGCTCGCACGAGCTGCGCTGCATGATGATCTGCCCCGTTCCCGACGCCATCAAGGTCCTTAAAGGCGAGGACGGCAAATGGAGACCCGTCATCTACAAGGGTCACTGCTTAAGATGCGGTCTCTGCGTCGAGGCATGCCCCGACAATGTCCTTACCTCGGGAAGAATCCTCGAACAGAACGATATAGACAGGACGAGCCTTCTCGGAACGTATCACCTCGTCATCGACAACAAACTCTGCATGAAATGCGGCAACTGCTCGGTCGCCTGCCCGATAAACAAGGAGATAGACCCGCGTCTGGCACATAACGCGACCTCCTCGAACGATGACGTCATCATGCGCATCAGGAACTCGAAACTGACAATCCTGCACCCCGAAAAGTGCACGGGCTGCAAGACCTGCGAGGAGACCTGTCCCAACAGGGCAATAAGAGTCTACAGGTGCGTCGAAGGCGTTCAGGACTGAAAAAACAAATAAAGCAAAATCAAATCAAAATAAAATCAAAATCAAATCAAAATTCTTTTTTAGCGCCCTTTTCAGGCAGAATATTTTATTATTCAACGGATTATGTGATTTCGGAACAGTATGATTTTACGACTCTATGATCTTTGTCATCCTGCCCGAATCGTTTGATTTTTCGGGATTGAGCAGCGTCTGCTTCATCCATTCCGCATACTCTCTGCGTATCTGCTCCCGCTCCTCTTCCGTGAGGTCTTTTCTCTTCTGCGCAGTCAGATACTTCTTAAGCTCGGCAATTATCGACTCGGCAAGGCGATAGTCATCGACCTCCAGATAGATTGTCGCTCCCGCTACATCGATAATCTCTCCGCACTGGGGACAAAGCCGCTGCGGACTGTATTTATCGACATAGGTAAAGGTCGAACATCCGGGGCACTTGAGTATCAGATACACGATATTTTAGTGGTATACCTTAAATGATATTAATATTCCCCCTGCCGCAAATCGAAAATGATCATTTTTTACGGATTGAGCAATTATATCCATACTATGAGTATAGAAGTCATTCCCGTAAGAGATCTCCCGATATTTCAGAAAGGGGACTCGTTTGCCGCAGAAATATGCAAAAAAGCCGAACTCGAAGACGGCGACGTAATCTGTCTTGCCTCGGCAGTGTATTCCAAGACAAAGGGATACTTCAGATCCTACGACTCGATAACGCCGGGGAAAAAGGCAATAGAGATCGCGGAAAAATGCGGCGAAGACCCGAGATTCATTCAGGTAGTCCTCGACGATACCGTTGATATCATACAGGAATACCCCTTTGTCCTCTCGCAGTTAAAATGCGGTCACGTGGGAGTCAGAGCCGGCGTCGACAACAGCAATATCGAAATAGGTTACATCGTAAGCCTCCCCCCCGACCCCATGAAAGCCGCCGAAGAGGTAAGGGAAGAGTTCAAAGCGATAACGGGAAAGGACATCCGCGTAATCATCACCGACACCTGCGGCAGATCCTTCAGGCGCGGTCAGACCGGCGTTGCCATAGGATGGGCGGGAATGAAAGCCATCTGCGACTTCAGGGGAAAGAAAGACCTCTTCGGACGCGTCCTCGAGATAACCGAGGAAGCCGTCGTCGATGAATTCTCGGCATTCGCCAACTTCATTATGGGAGAGAGCAACGAAGGCATCCCCGCCGTCATCTTCCGCAACTGCCCGCACTGGGAGGGACATGACAACCTTTACTTCACGCCGCAGGAAGACATCACGAGAAAAGCCCTTAAGAAACTTAACAACCTCGAATAAAGGCAAAATAACACAAAAATACAATCAAAATCGAAAAATATTCAAAAGATCGAAAAATATTCAAAAGATCGAAAATACCGGGCGGTATTCCGATTACTCAACACACTTCACTTTTTTCGTCTTCGGAATTTTAAAAAGGAATTAAATTCAGAAGATGTGGTTTAAGACCGCAATGATAATTCCGACTGCCGCCGCAAAAACCAGAACTACCTTCGGTGAGATATGGAAGGAACGCTTGTCCTCGCTGTCATAATATGTAACAAGACCTGCGGACGAAACCATTCCGCCGCCTTTGTTCTTTACTGCCATGCCTATTATAT
>JAFPWZ010000081.1 GCA_017412625.1 Methanomicrobium sp. | reverse complement strand
CCTATCCGATACGCTCCGAAAAGGGTGAAATGGACGGCATTATCGTTTATCCCAATCCCGATACCCTTGTCGTGAACACGATGCGGCAATACCGGTCAAGAGCGGAACTTTGGGCTCACCTGCCTGCAGAATTGGGATATGACAGGGATAAATACTGAGAGATATTATCAAAAAATTTTCTGATAAATTTTGCCGATATATAGCCGCTGACTCTCCTCTTAGGGGATAATCGGCAGTTCTTAACGAAATCCGAAATAAATAATTAAGGGAGCACTGTTATGTTGAAGATCGGTGATTTTTCAAGATTGTCGAAAGTAACGATTAAAGCGTTAAGATATTACGAAAAAGAGGGACTTCTGATTCCCGGACATGTCGATATCTTTAACGGATACCGATACTATGAGAGCGGTCAGTTACTTGATGTGGCAAGAATTATTTCATTGAAGCAGGCTGGGCTCAGCATCGATGAAATAAAGAGGGTAATACTTAATGGTGAGTCTTTAAATGAGTTGCTTCAGGCAAAGAAGACCGAATTGAAAGAGATTATCGCCGGACATAACAGGGAGCTTTCAAAGATTAATTATTTACTTGAGGTAAGCGATATGAAAGAAGAAATATTTGAAAAGAACGTGCCCGCATGTCATATTTACTACAAAGACGGAGTTTTAAACGATTTCGGAGAGATGTCGGAGTTTATTACAGGCTCGGGAAGAGAATGCCTTGAATTAAATCCGAATATTAAATGTGTTCAGCCCGATTATTGCTATGTCAATTATCTTGATAAAGAGTATAAAGAGAAGGATATCAGAGTAAGATATGCACAGGCGGTGATTAAGGGAGATAAGCCGTTTAAAGAGAGTGATGTGATTAAATTCGCGGATATTCCCGAGACCAAATGCATCTGCATTTATCATAAAGGGTCTTATGATACCTTAGGAAAATCATATGCAAAGATTCTGAAATACATCGAGGATAACAATTTTGAGATAACGGATTATCCGAGAGAATGCTATATTGACGGCATCTGGAACAAAGAAAACACGGAAGACTGGTTAACGGAGATCGAGGTACCGATTAAATAAGGTCTCAAAGTATACCGATTAATACGAATTTTTTTACGCGAAAATCAGAAAACAAAAAAGAAAATTAATTAAATATTTATTTTATTTACGCAGTCTCAATCTTTGCCGCCTTTTCCAGACCGAGTTCCGCAATCGAGATATCTCTCATCTCGCCCTTTCTGATCTTACCCGCGACCGTCATGGGGAAGGAATCGACGAACTTGATGTATCTCGGAATCTTGTACCTTGCGATTCTGCCGTTGCAGAACTCCCTCAGCTCTTCCTCGGTCATGGTCTCCTTATCGCGCAACTTAACCCAGACCATAAGTTCTTCGCCGTATTTCTCGTCGGGAACGCCTATGACGTAGGCATCCTCAATCTTTCTGTTGGTGTGGAAGAACTCTTCAATTTCACGCGGGTAGATATTTTCTCCGCCGCGGATAACCATCTCTTTTAATCTGCCGACGATCTTGACGTAGCCTTCCTCATCCATGATACCCAGGTCGCCGGTATGGTTCCATCCGTTCGCATCTATGGTCCTGCGGGTTGCGCTCGGGTTATTGTAGTAGCATTTCATGACGACATAACCGCGTGCGCAAATTTCTCCGGTTTCGCCGCGTTCGACGATTCTCTGCGTGTTCGGATCGATAATCTTCAACTCGACATGAGGGAATGTCCTGCCGACCGTCGTCACGCGCCTCTCAAGGGTGTCGTTCGTCGTCGTCATTGTGACACCCGGCGACGTCTCGGTCTGACCGTAAACGATGACGATGTCCTTCATGTGCATCTTCTCGTTTACCTCCTTCATGTACTCGATGGGGCACGGAGAACCCGCCATGATGCCGGTCCTGAGCGTATCATACTTGTATTTGTGGAAGTTGGGGTGTTTCAGTTCGGCGATGAACATCGTCGGCACTCCGTGAACCGCCGTGCACTTCTCGTCATTGATGGTCTTTAAGACCGCCTCGGCATTGAACGCCGGCGACGGGATAATCATGGTGGAGCCGTGCGTGACGCATGCCATATTGGATAAGACCATTCCGAAGCAGTGATAGAACGGAACGGGGATACATAACCTGTCCTTTGATGTAAAGCCCATGCCGGAGCCGATTGTGTATCCGTTATTCAGCACGCTGTGATGCGTGAGCACGGCGCCCTTCGGATATCCGGTGGTTCCGGAGGTATACTGGATATTGACGGGATCGTCAAAGGAGAGCATCTCCTCGCGCTCCCGTAATTCATTGCGGGTCAGAGAGTGACCCTTCTCGATGAACTCATCCCACGTGTACATGCCGTTATAGGAGATGTCGCCCATGAAGACGACATTCTTCAGGAACGGGAACTTCTCGGGAGAAATACTCTTTCCAGCCTGCATCTCGGTTGCCTCGGGGCATGCCTCATAGAACATTCCGACATAGTCGGAGTCCTTGAAACGTCCCTGAAGGATTAAGGTGTGGACTTCCGCCTGCTTAAGCACATATTCAAGCTCAAAGGAACGGTATGCGGGGTTGATGTTCACCATGATGGCGCCGCATTTCGCGGTCGCAAACTGAACCAGTGTCCATTCGGCATAGTTCATCGCCCAGATGGCTACGCGGTCTCCCTTCTTGACGTCAAGTGACATAAGGGCAAGTGCGAGTTCATCTACTTTATCGAGAAATTCACTGTACTTCCACCTTATGCCCTGTTCAATCGAGACCAGAGCTTCATTTTCGGGATATTGCCGGGCGATTCTTTCCAGCATCTCTCCGATGGTCTCACCTATCAGAGGGACATCCGACAATCCGCTTGCGTAGCTCATTAAAGTCATACTCCTATTATTTTGTCGGTTCAGATATTATATATGACGGGTAATTCCGAAGATAACACCGCGGATTCATCCTGTCGGGTTAGGGGTCGGTGATGTGGTCGGTGATGTGTTCGGGTGAAGGAGCATGTATCGGGTCCGGCGTCTGCGGGTGTTGCGGACAAATAGTAATTGTTAAATTTATGACTCTCAAATATAACTAAGACTTCTTATGTCAGGGGTTGTGGCCTAGTCCGGCATGGCGACGGGCTCCAACGGTCTTTGCGTATGATGAACAATGGGTCTGCTGAGGAGAAATCCTGTGATGATCCGTTGGAGCGCTGATGCAGATGACTGCATATTGATGATAAAGCGTGCCAAAACGCATGTTCGGAGAGACCCGTCGATCGTGAGTTCAAATCTCACCAACCCCACTTTTCACAAAGTAACTGCGACAGCGCAGCGCATCGTATCAGCCCCGGGGATGAGCCTGCGGTTATGGACTTATGATTATGCTTTTTTACTTCCACGACACATATATAAGCAGGTAGGATACCTGATATGTATTTAATTGGTGAAGCACTCGAAGGCGAAGGCGCAGAGCTTGCGCACATAGACCTCATTATCGGCGACAAAATGGGTCCCGTTGGAATGGCATTTGCAAATGCGGCATCACAGCTTTCTGCAGGACACACTCCGCTTCTTGCGGTTGTAAGACCGAATCTTCTTACAAAGCCGGCAACACTCATTATACCGAAAGTCACACTCAAGCATGAGGCTCAGGTTAATGCGATGTTCGGCGCCGTTCAGGCTGCGGTTGCAAAGGCAGTCGCGGATTCATACGAAGAAGGCGTTTTCGACAAACGCGAATGCGACCCCGAGGATATGGTTCTTCTGGTCAGTGCATTCCTGCACCCCGACGCGAAGGACTACAACCGCATCTACCGCTACAATTACGGTTCGACAAAACTCGCAATTCAGCGTGCGTTTGACAAGTTCCCCGACAAAGCGACGCTCATAAAGGAGAAAGACCGCGCAAGTCACGCAGTCATGGGATTCAAGGTCGCAAAGCTCTGGGATCCCCCGTATCTGCAGGTTGCACTCGATCTTGTTGACATGGGTACTGTCGAGAGAGTCTTAAAGGCGGTTCCGAAGAGCGACCACGTCCTCATCGAAGCCGGAACTCCGCTCATCAAGCAGTTCGGTCTTTCGGTTCTGAGCAAGATCAGAGAGATCAGACCCGATTCGTTCATTATCGCGGACTTAAAGACACTCGATACCGGAAACCTCGAGGCAAGAATGGCGGCAAACGCCTCTGCGGACGCGGTTGTCGTATCGGGACTTGCGCCGATTGAGACCATCGAGAAGTTCATCCTTGAAGCCAGAAAGACGGGCATCTATGCGGTCATCGATATGCTCAATGTCAGCGACCCCGTAAAGCTCGTCGCAGAGCTTGCAAAACGCGGTGCGGCACCCGGAATCGTCGAGATGCACCGTGCAATAGATACCGAGGGTTCAAAGCCGAACTGGGGCAAGATTAAGGATATCAAGAAGGCAGCGGGCGGAAAGCTCATTGTTGCGACCGCTGGCGGTATCAGGCAGAATGTCGTTAAGACCGCTCTTGAGTCGGGCGCTGACATCATCGTGGTCGGACGTGCAATCACCGCAAGCAAGAATATCCAGAATGCGGCCGAACAGTTCCTTGACGAGATGAACAAGGAAGAGATCGATCAGTTCAGAGTAATGACCGATTTCTGAATTATAATCTATTTTTCGGATATTTAAAAAAGTAAAAATAATAAAATTGAATCTTATTTTGCGCAATTGTAATGCCGTGTTATAATGCCGTGTTATTGTAATTTTGTATTATGAGATTTTGTGCTCTTTGAACGATTTTCGTCAGTTTCCGACCGTAATCTCTTCGCCGGGGTTCATTACGGCAACCTTCATGTCGGTTACCCTCTCGATTGCCGCTTTGAAAGCCGCGGCATCCTGATTCAGGACGGGGAAGGTGTTGTAATGCATGGGTATTACCAGAGGAGCCCCGACGAACTCAGCCGCGACCATGGCTTCCGAGGGTCCCATGGTGTATTTATCGCCGATTGGGAGAATTGCGACGTCGGGATGATACAGGTCGTGTATGAGTTTCATATCCGAAAAGAGCCCCGTATCGCCGGCATGATAGACGCTGACGCCGTCCATCCTGATTACGAAGCCCGCCGCGGTTCCGGCGTAGATTGGCGGCAGTTCCAGCTCGATTGCCTCGTCGTCCTCGACCGATGAGGAGTGAAGTGCGGGCACCATGGTGAATCTGACACCCTCGGTCTCGATTGATCCGCCGAGGTTCATGGGGATTGTATCTACTCCCTTTTTGCGCAGGTAATTCGAGAGTTCGTTGTGACAGATTGTTATCTTCCTGAGTTTTACCGTCTCGCCGAGGTGATCGGAATGCGCATGTGTCACCGCGACGATATCCGCCTTATCCGCGCAGCCGAAATCGCCGAAGGGCATATACGGGTCTGTCAGTATCTTCTTTGAGCCGTCGAGCAGAAAGCAGGCATGTCCGAGCCATTTGATCTTCATGTTGAATACTTTACAAAGAATAAGTGATATACGTTTTGCATGCCGCGGCTATATGTGCCGCAGCCAGCTTATGTTTTCGTCGAAGAAGATCAGACTGCTTCCTTTAATCTCTTCGGAGGGATTTATCACGACGATCTCGGGTCTGGCATGGTATCTCATCTCTATTCCCGACGCACCTGCGCCGCCCAGACCCCGCGTGATGTAATGCGGCGTCT
>JAFPWZ010000080.1 GCA_017412625.1 Methanomicrobium sp. | reverse complement strand
TCGCAGGTATTTTTCGTTTTTATTTTCGGGGTTATTTTTCGTTTTTATTTTCTTTTTTCAGGTCATTCACTTATCTGCCGGCATCTTTTGATTGCAAAACATACAGATTATACTTCTGGCGGTCAAGATAATATGGGGAATAACTCGGGTGCAAAGCACCGACAGGTCGGGCAGACCGGGATAATATGCATAAAATAACTCCTTTTGTGAAATGGGCGGGCGGGAAAAGCCAGATATTAAACGAGATTGTTTCCCGACTTCCCGACACATATGATAACTACTATGAGCCGTTTATCGGCGGCGGCGCCGTATTATTCGCAATACAGCCCCGTAATGCCAAAATCAACGATATCAACACGCAGCTGATAAATACGTTCAATCAACTGAAAAACTCTTCAGATAAGGTCATAAGCGCCATAAAAGACCTTGACGGCGTTGTATGCGATAAAGAATACTATTACAGAAACAGAGATCGCTATAACGATAAAATAAAGAACGGCATTCTTGACGAAGAAGCGGCAGGACTCTTTATCTGGCTGAATAAGCACTGCTTTAACGGTCTTTACCGCGTGAACAATAAAGGGCTTTTCAATGTGCCGTATAACAACAAAACCGACGGATCATCCATGGTCGAAGATAATCTGAAAGATATCGGCATATACCTCAAAAATGTTGAAATCCATAATCTGGATTTTGGAGATTTCTGTAAATCCGTAAAAGAAAACGATTTTGTTTATTTTGACAGCCCGTATATTCCCGAAAGCGAAACGGCGGATTTTACTTCATACACAAAAGGCGGTTTCGGCTTGGAAGAGCATAAGAGGCTTGCCGCACTCTACAAAGAACTCGACAAAAGGGGTGCAAAACTCATGCTCTCAAATAATGACACGGATTTGGTCTACGAACTCTATGACGGCTTTAAGATTGACAGTTTTGACGTAAAACGGATGATAAACCGCGATGCCGAAAACCGAACGGGAAGAGAAGTTATTGTAACCAATTATTAACGGCTTTTTATCAGGCATATATGGGGTATTAAGCATATCCGGGGATATTAACAGATATATTGTTAAATCCGTTATCTGGAGCAAAAAGGCAAAAAAATGATTTAATTTTCTCAGACGCGGTTACACACCGCATCCCGCATAACGCATCAGATGCGTTTTGAAGCAAATGCGACCGCAAAAACAGCCATCAGACCAAGCAGGACAGTCCAGACCGCAATAGGAGAGGTCTTTGCAGCGGGAGCGGGTGTCGGGGATGCTGTCGCCGCGGGCTGTGAGCCTGTCGTTGCCACAGGTGCGGATGTCACGGTTGCAGTCGGCGCAGGAGCCTTAGCCTCATTTACCGTAAACGTAAATGCGAGATCGGATGAACCGCCCAATGAATAATCCGAATTTTCGGGCATTTTAAGATCAAGGTTGTATAGACCCGCATCCCAGCCCGCGGTATCGATAGTAAGCGTCCAACTGCCGTCGCCGCCAATCACGAACGGGAAACTGCCGACCTTCTTGTTTCCGACCTGCGCCTTCTTATAGACAATAACCTCACCGGATAAGCCCTCCGGCAATGTGCTCGTTCCCGAAAGAACAAAGGAATCTCCCGAGGATATCTCGCCGGGCGCATCGAAATTTATGACATACGCGGATACCGAACCGACAGCCGCGGCAGTCAACAGAACCGCAAATGCGAATAAAACCTTAATTGAAACTGACTTCATAATAAACAATAGCCTAAAAGACGTAAATATCTTATCATTAACCGCGACGCCGTCGGATATATTTAGATATACCATGAAATAAACAAGATATAAGGAAATGTCAGAAACATCAACCGCGTTTGCCACGGCAATAATCGGATCGGTCCTTCTTCTTGCATCCGCGATTACATACATCTACTTCGGCGGATCTACGGGCTATTTACTCATACTTATTGCGCTGATTATCGGTGTGTCTTCGATCAGAATCAAAAGAGCAACGCTGATTGACCTGAAAGATGCGGGCAATACCATGACCTTCTTCGGATTTCTGACGCTGATTTCCCTCGTCATGTTTTTATCGGGTGTCAAAGGTTACGGTCCGGCATACTATCTCGGTCTGGCAGGCAGTATCATGACAATTCTTGCGGGACTGCTCGCCTACAGATCCACAAAGGTAATCGTTTTTAAGAGAGTGACGAAATTGGTCGACATACTGCGCAGGAGATCGTAACGGCGAAAAATAAGACCGTTTTGCATAATTTTGATTATTTTCACAATTTTCACAATAATACCTATTTTATAAATTTCACATTCGACAAAATTCAAAAACCTATTTATCCTTACTGCTCAGAGATTAAATGCAACGGGTTTAGTTAACCCAAGGTGATTAAATGAAGAAAATAATTCTTGCAACCATGCTTTTACTTGCGGTATCTCTTGCGGTAATTCCGGCATCGGCTGTCATTCAGGAGCAGCACTTCAAAGGTCAGGTATCCGTCATCGACGCCGCAAAGAACACAATGACCGTGCAGGTAAACTATGTCTACGAAAAAAATGAGTGGATCCCCTACTCAGCGGCAACCACGGTCCCGAGCAACATCATCCGCGGCAAGACCGACAACCCCTTAATCCAGAAGGAATTAAAGCAGGGCGATGCCGTTGAGGCATGCATTATGGGCGGCACCGACGGAAACGGCGAATGGATAGCGATGGGCAAAATAGGCTCGGTCAGCTCAACCGAGACGCCGTTCATCACCCTCTACGGCGACCCGTCGAAACTGATGTCCGACTTCTATCAGGGCTATGTCTTCAGATACGCACCCGTAGCGCAATGCGGATCGTGTAGCGGCACGCTCTGTCCCTCCGAAGCCGCATTCGTAAGCGTATCCAAAGACGGTGCACTCGTAGAAGAGAAGAAGATGGTCCCGGGCGAGACCTATGTCTTCGGCAAAGACTCCGAGAACCAGTATGTCCTTAAGGTAACCTACAACTTCGGCCAGGCAAGTTCGGAAGAGTGTTCGTCCTCACCCGTGATGATGACGGGTCCGCAGCCGATAAACGATTTCACAATCTACGACACGCAGAGAAGTGCAATTCTTGAGAGCATGACCGCGACGCCGACCGCAACACCCGCACAGGCGACAGTCACGGAAGCAACACCCGTTCCCCCCGAACCCCGCGAAACTCCGGTAACGGCGGCTCCGACACCCTCACCCGTGCCGACAAGGTCGGGATTCGGCTTTGAGCTCGTGATAATCGCAGGCATTATCGGTTCGGCGATTGCAGTCCTCAGAAGATACTGAAGACCGGCACGTAAGACCGATACTTAAAACCAATATCTCTTTTATTTTTACCTTAAGATTATCTGCAAAAAAAGCATATCATTTACCAACCATGGATATTTTGCCAGTCGCCGACAGTATCATAATCCTATTTCTGCTTATGGGAATCGGATTTGCGGCTTCAAAGGCAAAATTTCTCGACAGAAACGGCTCAAAAGCGCTTTCATCCTTTCTGGTCAACATCGCTCTCCCCTGCCTTGTCGTCATCTCCATGCAGATACCCGTAAACCCCCAGACCATGGAGAAGACCTGTACAACCCTTACGCTTGCGCTCATCTTCTTTGCAATATCCACCCTGATAGCCGTCATAGTCCCGCTGTTTATCCCGGCAAAATACTCCGAACGCGGCGTATTCTCCTTCATGCTCGTCTTCTCCAATCTCGGATTCATGGGAATACCCGTAACTCAGGCAATCTTCGGCACGGATGCCGTATTTTACACAACGCTCTTCATGCTTCCCTTCAACCTGCTCGTCTTCACAATCGGAATACTGATGCTTCGTCCCGACATGCGCATGAACTTCAATCCGAGGCTCTTCGTAAATCCGGGGATTATCGCATCTGTCATAGGAATGCTCTTCTTCTTTACGGGCTTTTCCATCCCCTCCCCCGTCTTTGACGTCATGGATTATCTCGGCTCGACGACAACGCCGCTGGCTATGGTCGTCACGGGCTCCCTTCTTGCGACGATGCCGTTCTCAAACCTCTTCAGCGATTACCGCATCTATATCCTCTCGGCATTCCGCCTGCTGATTATCCCGGTCATAGTCTACCTCGTCATAAGCCCGTATGCGACCGACCCCGTAATCTTTGCAATCCCCGTTCTCCTTGCGGCCATGCCTGCGGCGGCAAACTCGGTAATCCTTGCCGAAGAATACAATGCCGACTCAACGCTCGCATCAAAAGGCGTATTCATCACAACCCTTCTGAGCATCGTGACCATACCTCTGCTTGCAGTCATTCTTATGTAATCGGGATTATGTAATCAGGAATGTGATGCCGGAAAGAAATGAGGAAAATGATGAAATGATGGAAATGATGTATAAGAGAGCAGCCAATCAGTAAAATATTGAAAAAAGATATTTGTGATATTGCGGGATTGTTTCAATTTTTAATCCCGCCATTGTCCGAATGCGAAATCGGTCATGCGGAACAGGTTATGCGGAATCGTTTAAATTCCGCGTTTACTCAGCCTTTCCTGCTTTCTTGCGTCGAGATAGTTTCTCAGATTCTCAAACAGCGCCAGAGACGCGGGCATGACAATGATTGCACCCAGAAGCGAGAAGACCACGGTCACCACGGTAATCGCGCCGAAGTTCTGAATCATCGGAGAGGTCGCAAGCAGTAAAGCCGCAAAACCGAAGACAGTCGTAAGACCCGATACCGTGATTGCGGTACCGATCTTCTGAACGGCGACCTGAATCGCGGAGATGATGTCCAGACCGTTCGACTTCTCCTCCAGATACCTCTCCATGATCAGTATCGTATACTCCGATGCCACACCGATTGTCATCGCTCCCAGAGTTGCCGTAAGAAGACTGTAGGTAAGTCCCAGAACATACATGACCATACCGTTCCAGCCGACAATCATCATGATCGGAATCAGCGGGGTGACGGCCGAGAAGTTCCTGTAGACTATAATCAGATAGATGAAGATGAGCAGGAAACCGAAGTAGGTCATCGGATTCTTTGAATCGCTTATCTTATCGATCATCTCAGAGAACATGCTCATACTGCCGGTGAAATCGGCATTCAGACCAGGGTGCTGAACGAACCAGTCCAGATCCCTCTCCATATCCTTGATAAGCGACTGCGTCTGAGGTATGGATATCGAATCCATTGAGAACTCCATTACGGTCTCGGTCTGACCGCTCGCATACCTTTTAAGAGTCGTCTCCGGCACTTTTGCCCAGACTTCATCGATCTCCTGAATCGTGGTCGGCAGTATGCCGCCGTTATATTCCTTAATTATGGTTGCAATACTCGTAACGCCGCGAAGTTTGCTATTCTTATTAAGAGTATACTGCCCGAAATCGTCCATCCATTTCAGAGTCTGCGGGTCGCGTATCGAATCCGCCTTGATATAGACCGTAATAGTATTCGTTGAACCTGAAATACTTGTGATCTTCTTCATAGAGGTCATCGCCGGCATATCCGCAGGCACCATGGACTCCTCATCGGTATCTATTATAACCATATCATCGAGCTGTATGCCGACCACGGCAAACATGGCAAGAAACAGAAGTACGGGAACCGACCTTTTTGCGATTGCCGCCGCCGTACCTCCGAGCAGAGCATCGTACTTTGCCATGATACCCCCGCCCTCGGAACCGTCTTTTTTTACCTTGGGCGGTTTGGGCTTATAGTTGATTACCATCGCAAAGGTCGGCACATATAAGAGCGCGGCAAGATAACACCAGACAACACCGACCGTACAGATGAATCCGAAGTCGCCGACGGAAGGAGCGGGCGCGAGAATGGTAAGAGCAATGAATCCGAGCGAGGTTGCAATCATTGCAAGCATGACCGCAGGTCCGTAATTTACGATAGTTCTCTTTACGGCAACATCTATGGGATGATCCCGCGCCTCATCATCTATCCTCGAATGGAACTGAATCGCGTAATCTATACCTATACCGATAAGGACTGGGAATGCGGCAATGACTATCGAACTTATACCGATTCCGACAATGCCCATGAATC
>JAFPWZ010000079.1 GCA_017412625.1 Methanomicrobium sp. | reverse complement strand
TAAGTCAAATTAATTGATATGAAAATACGAAAAATCAAATTCTCAGGTATAACGGTAATACTTGCGGTTCTTCTGATTGCATTCCTTCTTGTCGCGGGATGCACGCAGAACGCCGCGACACAGACGGGCGCGCAAACGCCTGCGGCAACTCAGGCAACCCCCGTAACGACCGCTCCGACAGAACAGGCGACCGCCGCAACCCAGACAACCGCAACTTCCGATTCATCGGATTACAAGGTAGATGCCTCGTTCGAAGGCAGCGGCGACGGCGATGTCTCCGTCAACCTCAAGGGCGGCATTGTCCGCATGCTTAAGGTAACCCAGCCGAAATACGAGAAGGCTTCCGTTACTGTCACAACCGGCGACGCCATCTATCCGTTCGTAAACGAACTCACCAAAGAGGCCGCAACATCCATCGCCGATGCCAAAAACGCAGATGAATCCGTTGCCGATGCAAAATACATCTGGGCGCAGGCATTCTACGTTCCCCAGGATATAGAGACGAATTTCAGGATAGAAACGACCGGCGACTGGAAGATTGACGTAGATGTGCCCCTTGCGATTAACGCGATTCCCCCAATCGGCTTCAGAGGTGCCGGAGACAGTTCATCACCCTTCTTCCAGATCAACAAAGGCGATTATACGGTTGACGTATCGGTCGAGGATGCCGACAGTCTCTCGATAAGCTTTGTCAGCTTCGACGGAAAACTCTACCCGCTTGATTTCCCGAAGGCGTCTTCGGATTCAAAGGAAGTTCTCCCCGGCAGCATCAAAATACCGTTAAAAATCGATGACAGCGGCAATTACCTTGTAAATGTCGTGTGCAACGGCAAGTGGGAGTTAAATATCTCGCCGGCGGGCGCATAATTAAAAAATTAATTTATTTTTAAGAATTTTTTTTCCTGCTGTTCCTGCTTAATTCCTGCTTAATTCCTGCTTAATTCCTGCTTATATTGCCGTCATTCATCGTCATCGAAGATGAACAGTTCGTCTATGGTGGCGTCAAGCACCTTTGCGACGTCGTGAGCGAGTTTGAGCGAGGGGTTATACTTTCCTTTCTCAAGGAACACGACCGTCTCGCGCCGCACTCCGACAGCCTCGGCAAGCTCCGCCTGCGTGAGATTTTTCATTACGCGATAATCGCGGATCTTCGTCTCCATTTTTCACCGCCCTTCCTGATTTTTTGCATCATCTCTTTCTCGTCAGCGTGTTTTGCCTGCATATTTGCCTGCAGACCGCGGTCAGTAAACATCCCCTTTCGTCGCGAAGTATCTCTGGAAGATGATTGTGCTTACAGGCATCAGAATTATCAGTAAGCCCGTTATCATCTCGACCGTGAACGTGACCGCCTTGAAATACGAGAGCCAGAATGCGAGTATGATTACGAGATACGTCAGATACCACGAGTATGCCATGCCCCATGTGGCTATCTTGAGAGAGCGTTCATCCTGAATCTCGCGATCCGCAGGTTTTCTGTATCCCGCAAAGCAGATTATGAACATGATGAATCCGCCCGTTATCATCATCGAGAAGTCGTTGCCGGATGTCGCCATAAGTGCAAAACCTGTTATGACCATCAGCAGACCGATGATGCTTCCCGCAAGCAGAACCGCCTTTTTACCCGTCATCTTCGCCGCAATCAGAGCCAGAATGATGACCAGAATCACGGCTGACAGGCCGATTAAGTTAAAACCCGCACCGGCTCCCGTGACGTAAGCCGCGATTATGACGATTATCGCCGCAACCGCGGAAAATGCCGCCGAAATAACATACCTTCTCTCATTTTTGTCAAGATCGGAGAAACGCCTCGGTTCGAATATGCCCGCGGTTTTCTCCTTTTTGTCCGATTTATCCGTTTTATCTTTTTTGTCCGTCTTGTCCATTTTGTCTGCTTTGTCTGTTTTGTCCCTTTTTTCTTCGGTAATTTCTTCGTTTGTCATTTTTCCGTATCTCCGAAAGTGAGTGTTTCAAACGTATATATGTTAGAAATAAACAACACTTTGTTAGATCAATATAACATGTTAGAAGTATATAACACTTTTTGCAATCCAACGAATTTCACGGATCGGCAACGGGAGTTATCGGGAATTCCGCCAAAGATTTTACACTTATAGAGACAATAATAATGCATACCAAAATATGGCGCAGACAGCGCCGATTAATTCATTTTACAGACAAAATCTCAGATATACCGAAATCCGCGATATATATCAAAACCCACGGGGAATACCCGAAATCAAAAAAGCCCCGATTTAATGAGTTCCCAACAAAAAGAGATGCATAAATGACACAGCAGGAAGTTAAAATAACCCAGGACCGAATTGCGGTAATAATAGGAAAAGGCGGCAGAACCAAGCGCCTCATAGAGAAGAAGACAAATACGGCGCTCGAGGTCGACAGCGAAGAGGGCATAGTGACGATTGAAGCCGAAGATGCCTTTGCGGTCATAAAAACCGCGGAAATAATCCGTGCAATAAACCGCGGTTTCTCGCCCGAACGTGCCTTCGTTCTTCTGGAGGACGAGGATGTCATCCTCGAGGTCGTCGATTTAAGTGCGGTCTGCAACACGCCGAAACAGATGGAGAGACTCCGCGGAAGAATCATAGGAAAGGCGGGCAAGGCGCGCGAGCAGATCGAGAACCTGACCGGCGCCGAGATCTCGGTCTACGGAAAGACCGTCGCGGTCATAGGCGGCATCGAACAGACAAAGAATGCCATTGCCGCAATCGACATGATAATAGAGGGCCTGCCGCACGAAAACGTCTTTGCTTTCCTCGATAAGAAGAAGAAGGAAGCAAAAGCCAATATGATAGAGTATTACTACTGAAGGATTAATGCCTAAGGAATACGCTGACGGATTAATGTTGACGGATTAATACTGAAGGAACACTGCTGAAAGGTATTGCTAAAGTGATTGGTGCTGCAAAAGTGAGTAACGGCGACGCGATTGCTGCGGAAGCGGTTAATACGAAAGTTATTGCCGCCGAAGCTGTAGCCGTTTCTTCACAATTTCACAAATTATTCTCATCCGTATACGGTGCCTTACCGAATGTTCACATTTCAGTCCGGAAAATGAACAAATTTGCACCCCTGCACCATGGTTTTTCAATCATTTTTAAGGCAACGAGAGATATATTTCCACTGAAAACCCGGTGCCGAAATTACGCTTCGTTTGCCAAAAACAGACCATATATCACTTTTAGACAGGAAACAGTGGGGTGTCGTCTTCTGCCATGACAGCCCCGAAAAAGACGGGCGCTTCCCAAAAGAAGAATGCCTCGGGATACAGGCTTGCCGACCTGCCTCTTCCGCAGGCGCTTGTCGACGCATACGCGAAACGCGGCATAACCGAGCTTTATCCACCGCAGGCCGAATGCGTAAAGAAGGGTCTCCTTGACGGCAAAAATCTCCTTATCTCGATTCCGACGGCAAGCGGAAAGACCCTTGTCGCCGAGATGGCAATGCACAGGCAGATAAGTGCGCAGGGAAAATGCCTTTATATCGTCCCTCTTAAAGCGCTTGCCTCCGAAAAGTTCGAGGAATTTCAGAATAAAGGTGTCAAAGTCGGCATAGCAACCGGCGACCTCGATAAACGCGACGAGTATCTCGGAAAGAACGATATCATCATAACCACGAGCGAGAAGGCGGATTCGCTCTTAAGGAACAATGCGCGATGGATGGAGCTCGTCACCTGCCTTGTCATAGACGAGGCACACCTCATCGATTCCGAGGACCGCGGCGCAACTCTCGAAATGGTGATTACAAAACTGCGGTATCTCAACAAAAACATGCAGATTATTGCGCTTACCGCCACCATAGGCAATCCGAGAACTTTCGCGGGCTGGCTCGATGCCGAGCACGTATCCTCGGACTGGCGACCCGTTATCCTCAAGGAAGGTGTATTTTACGCAAATACCATCTATTTCGAGGAGGATGATCGGGAGATTGAGATGCCGGCTAAGGAAGAGGACACCAATCTCTGTCTGGACTGTATCAAAGAAGGCGGTCAGTGCCTTGTTTTTGTCAATTCGCGACGTAATGCCGAAGGATTCGCAAAACGCATGGCAAAGGCTCTGGAAAAATACGACGAGGAACTCAAGAGGGTTCATGACACTGCGCAGGTTCATGATAATGCACGGAAGTCATCCGGCGACGCGGATAAGTCGAATAAGTCGGATAAAACGGATAAGCAGGACAAGCAGGATAATCCGGATAAACCGTATAAGCACCTGACTGATACCGCCGTTCTTGAAAGAATCGAAAGAGAACTTGAGGCTGTAGCCGAGACCGATATGGGTCATACGCTGGCGCTCTGCACGGGTAAGGGTGCGTCATTCCATCATGCGGGCATGAAACGCGAACAGCGTCAGATTATCGAGCAGGGATTCCGCGACGGTCACATCAAGGTTATTTCTTCGACGCCGACACTTGCCGCGGGTCTCAACCTTCCGGCAAGACGCGTCATTATCCGCGATTATATGCGCTTTACCGAGGAGGGTCTGCGCCCGATTCCGGTCCGCGAGTATCGTCAGATGGCTGGGCGTGCGGGCAGACCGCATCTCGACCCCTACGGCGAGTCTGTGCTGATTGCAAAGAGCCGCGACGTTGCAAACGGACTTTTCGAGGAGTTTATCGACGCTCCTTCCGAGGACGTGAAATCGCGGCTGGACGACGAGTCGGCACTCTGCGCCCAGATTCTCTCCCTGATTGCGACGGGATTCGTGCGAAAGGACGACGATCTGATTGCGTTTCTGAAGCAGACCTTCTACATGTATACGAACAAAAAGAGCTCGTATCTCACGGAGATTGTCGGCGATTCCATCGATTTCCTCGAGGATGCGGGAATGATTACGAAGATCGACGGGTTTCTTTCGGCGACGGCATACGGCAGTCTTGTATCGCGTCTTTACATAAATCCTGTCAGCGCCGAGATTATCGCCGGTAAACTGCGCGAGAAGCAGGCGGTCGTAAACGAGGGCTTAAGCGATCTCGCGGGAAAGGAAAAACTCCGCCGCTCGAAGGATCTTGCTGATGCAGGTTCGAAAGACGCAGGCGGCAGCCCGATATTCTCGGATATAGGTCTTCTGCAGCTTCTCTGCAAGACGCCGGATATGCACACTCTTTACGTGAAAAAGGACGAGATTGAGGTTATCAACCGGTTCGAGATGGAGCATGAGGACGAACTCTGGCTCGGCATATCGTTTGACAGCATGGAGGAGGATTATCGCGTCCTTAAAACCGCAATGCTCCTCGATAACTGGATTTCCGAGGTCAGCGAGAACCTTATCTGTCAGCGTTTCAATGTTGGTCCCGGCGATATCTACAATGTCGTGGAGAGCATGAACTGGCTCTGTTATTCGGCGTCGCGAATCTCCTCGATGTTTGCCGAGGATCTGCGGGAGGCTGTCTCCGAGGTCGAACTGAGGATGAAGCACGGCGTCAAGCGCGAGCTGCTTCCGCTTGTAAAACTTCGGAATATCGGACGCGTCCGTGCAAGAAGGCTCTTCAACAATAATATTACGGGTCCCGCGGCGATTCGATCGGCAAAGTTTGAGGTGCTTGCATCGATTCTCGGCCAGAAGATTGCAAAGCAGCTTGTCGATCAGGTCTCGAAGATGGAGCGCGATTATTCGGGTCTTGACAACCTTTCGTCATCTGCTCACTCTGATTACTCTGCCCGTTACGACCGCACAGGCGGAAATGCTGGTGATTCGGGTGCGGGTGTTAACGGCGTTAACGCGGTCAAAGGTACCGGAGTCAGGGATGCAGGCGAAGCTGATGATACCGATGATACCGATAATGTCAATGAGATTGACGGTGCCGAAAAGGTGCTGAATAAGGCAAAAGGTCAGAGTCCCGGTAAGAGTCCGAAAGAAAAAAGTCCGAAAGAAAAAAGTCCGAAAGAAAAAAGTCCGAAAGAAAAAATCACTAAAGAGAAGAGTTCCAAAGAGAAGGGTCAGGGTCAGAATAACCAGAGATCGCTTTTTGAATTTTAGGCGAATGAATATGCAGGGAGAGAAATGAGAATGAAGACTGAAACCGATGTAAACGGAACAAATGTAAACGTAAATGATGCAGGCGGCGCAGGCAATTCGGGTGCCCTTTCGGGAATTGTCGGATATTCAAATGCTGACCTGAAAAAGAAATATGGCAGCTCGCGACATTGTTTTGCGATTGTTTCGCCGCGGACATCTCCGGATGAGTGCTCCGATGGAGACAGGGGCGACGG
>JAFPWZ010000078.1 GCA_017412625.1 Methanomicrobium sp. | reverse complement strand
TTTTGCCCGAGGCAGTCTCTTCGGCATTATCCTCGGTTGCAGGTATCTCCCTATCTTTCTCTTTATCAGTCGCATTACTCTTTATTCCGATAAGAAGCAGAAGATCCTTCAGACCGTATTCCGCAGCCCATGCAACGAAGATACCGCCCAGAAGTGCTACGTTAACGGCAAGATAATACTCGTATCTTATCTGAATAGTTGTAGCGTAGAGCATCATAAGCGACCAGACTATGACAAAGAGATAGATCTGTTTGGATTCTTTCACGAATCTGTAAGCCGCCGCTATGAAACCCAGCACCATCAGGATAAGTCCGAAGTTGAAGGATGACCATGCACCGTCAAACTCCCAGTGCTTTGCCTCCTGAATTGTAAGGAGATTTGCGCTGTATCCGAAGAATGAATTTAATCCGTCGATTACGAATGCATAGATCTCCGGAGTCACAAAGAGAACAAACAGGAATCCGGCAACGCACAGACCTGCGATTGCACCCGCGTAATAAGAGAGGGGTTTCTCTCTGAGACCGCGCTCAATTACGTATAATACAACGGTCGCAAGTATTAATGCGAGATAAGCCGCGGGATGTCCCAGAGAGTATCTTGCCAGACTCATTCCGGCATGGTGAAGTCCTATTATGAAAAATCCGAGTATTGCAACTCCGAATGTGACCGCGTTGAGCAGCACGAGGTATTCGGTTGTCCTGCCTTTTATTCTGTCCCAGATAAACTGAAGTCCCGTATAGATTGCGGCAATAAGGGCATACAGAATCATTGTCGGCATATTGGCAAGACCGATGACATATGCGATACCGCATAAGACAGCTATCAGCACGGGGATTTTCAGGCTTTCTTTATTGCCGAAATCTATCGGATGCTCTCTTACATATGCGATATAAGCGATATACATCAGACAGAAGAGTGCGCCGAAGAAGGTCTCGGCGACATGGTGATCTACGAAACCGAATAACGAGCGGTAAAGGAACTGACCTGCGACTATTGCCGTGAAGAGTGCGGTTATGATACCGGTCTTCCAGTCTTCGACCTTTGCCCCTACAAGATACATAAGAACAACGGTTGCGGCACCCATCAGCGCCGGCAATGTGGATGAGACATACATTATGTCGTAACGTGTTGCCGCGCCCGCGATGATGCACATTATCGATCCAATCATCGGGAAGAGCGGACCCCAGAAGTTGTCGGTACCGTAGGGGTAATATGTCATCGGGTCAAACCACGGATACTGAAGAGAGTTGGCAGTCATCGATTCAATCTGCCTCAGCATGTACCACGGGTCGTTTCCGAGCAGATTTGGCAGGGTTTCCGTAAATAACCCGTCTGCCGGAAGCATCCTCACCCATAACGCAAATGCCGTAAATACGGCAAGCAGGGCAATGAGGACAATATTTCTCAACTTTGCAATTTCGGAGATATCCATAAATTATTCCTTATTGATATCTTGGTTTAAATTAATTATAGATTTTTATGATTTTTTGTGCATCAAAAAAGTATAACTCTTCAAAAAAGTTTAGTGACTCAAAAAGGATTATTGCAGGAATTTTGATCAAAGAAGATTCTTAACCAGAGTTCTGCGCACAATACCCTCCAGAATTCCGGAGAATAACCGGATTTGCCCAGATGATACTTCCTGAATTCTTCTTCGACTTTCTCCGCATCCCAGTATTTTCTCTCGTGGAATGATTCGGATTCAAAGACATTTGAGACAAATTCATAGAGATTGTCACCCATCCATACCTCTTCGGGTGTGACAAAGCCCATTTTATCCATGCGGTTTCTGATTTTTTCAGGCACTATGCCGCGGATTGCATTCCTCAATACGTATTTGGTAACGCCGCCCCTTATCTTCTGATTCAGCGGCAGTGAGGCGGTATATTCCACAAACCTGTAATCAAGGAAAGGAACCCGAGATTCTATCGAGAATGCCATTGAATTCCGATCTTCATAATGGAGCAGTGCCTGAAGATTGCTGTTTAATATCTCATTCTGAAGTACTTCGTCAAGGGTTCCGCCGTAACGGTCCATAGCCTTGGCATCCGATCTGATAAACGATCTGCGCTTTTTTCGCAGATTTAACTGTATTAATGCATTAAGGAAGAAGAAACCGTGATGACGAATACTCCCTAAGATTTCCGAAAGCATCCTTACGGGAGAACAGTTCAGGCTTTTTATGTATGCCGCCTGATAACCCAGATATCCCGCAAGCTGTTCATCGGCACCCTGCCCGTCAAGGATGACTTTCACGTGATTGCCTGCAAGCTTCATCACACGATACTGTGAGTAAGTTGAAAGTGAATTGAAAGGTTCGTCCTGCATGTAGATCAGCCTTTCAAGATCGGGCACAATTTCTTCGGGTTGTGGATATGTCTTATGCGCACTTACGCCGGATGCATCGATTACGCAGTCCATAAATGTGCTTTCGTCAAATCTCGGGTCTGAATAACATGCCGAGAAGGTGTTCTGCCTCTCGCCGACCGACGATACACTCTCGGATTTTATTATCTCATTTATCAGAACCGTTATCGTTGAAGAATCAAGACCTCCGGATAAGCATGTTCCTACGGACACATCGCTTCTCAGGCGCAGTCTTACGGAATCACGCAGGAGATCAAGGAATTCCGCGGCAGCTTTCTCATCGTCGCATTTACTATCAGTAAATGATATCGCGGGCGATACCTTGAGGTCCCAGTATTTCTCGAATACAGGTTCATCAGTGCCGTTTATCAGCATATTGGTTGCGGGTCTAAGTTGCAGAATGCCTTCAAACATTGTCTTCTCATCGGTGTCAAGCGTTCCGCCGATAAGGTACTCATTGAGTTTTTCATCGCAGGGTTTTTTGCCTATATCGGGAAGTGCTGCAAGCGCTTTAATCTCCGATGCAAAGAAGAAGTCTCCATTGGAATATGTGTAATAAAACGGTTTTACACCGAAACGGTCGCGTGAGCAGAACAGTTTTCCGGTTTGTGTATCGTAGAGAGCAAACGCCCACATTCCGTTGAACTTTTTTGTGCAATCGGTACCCCACTCCTCATATGAATGGATGATTACCTCGCTGTCAGTCTCGGAACGGAAGGTGTGTCCGCGTTCGATCAGAATTGCCCTTAACTCGGGATAATTGTATATTTCTCCGTTGAATACAAGCCAAAGTGTCTCATCCTCGTTGCACATCGGCTGTGAAGCATTCTCCGAGAGATCAATTATTGAGAGTCGCCTGTGAACAAGACCGCATTTATCGAATATTTTTATGCCGCATCCGTCAGGCCCCCTGTGCTCAAGCCGCTTTGACATGATCTCAAGATACTCTTTTGATACTCCGTCGGATACCGAATAAATTCCTGCAATTCCGCACATTTATTTTACAGATATCTGTATTGTTTAAGAGATGATTAAATTAGTCAATCCGCAATTTAAGCAAAATCATATGGAAATTATCAGATAAAGAAATAAGCATTATCAGATAGAAATTATATCAGATTGTTAAATCTTTAAAACGTTCAAGCGTTCATCAGGTCGATTTATGGAAGCTCTAATTACAGGCAAAAATCCGAAGATAGGTAAATATGCCATACTCGGCGAAGATCCCGAAAAAATAACCGAACCGCTGGTTATCGGGGACAACTGCAATATACGCTCGCATACCGTAATCTACAAAGGCAATCGTATAGGTGACAATTTTCAGACCGGTCACGGTGCAATGATTCGGGAGAACAATGTAATCGGCGACAACGTAAGTATCGGCACACACAGCATAGTGGAGTGCGAAAATACCATCGGAAACAATGTAAGGATACATTCCAACTGTTTTATTCCGGAATTTGTAGTCATAGAGGATAATGCATGGATAGGTCCTTGTGTTGCAATTTTAAACACACTCCACCCGCCGTGCCCTAACTTCAGTAACTGTGCCAAAGGTGTTGTCATAGGCAAAGGCGCAAAGATTGGCGGAAACGTGACCATAGGGCCTAAAGTGAAGATAGGCGCGGGTGCAGTCATCGGTTTCGGCTCGGTAGTGGTCGACGATATCCCGGAAAATGCGGTTGCGGTCGGCAACCCTGCCCGCGTTATAAAAGAGAAGAGCAAATTGAACTGTGTGATGAAAATATTTGAAAGACCATATATGTGGGAACAATAAGGTGAAAATGATGGAAAACGCAATTAAAAAGATAAATATGGCAGAGATGTTCTGCGATGACGAGATCCAGAGTGCGGCGGCATCCGTTCTTAAGAGCGGAAATTATATCAAGGGCGAGCAGAACCGCGGCTTTGAAAAGGAATTCGCCGAATTCTGCAAGGTAAAACATGCCGTAACGGTAAATTCGGGAACAAATGCACTTATTTTGGCGTTGAAATGCCTTGATATCAAACAGGGAGATGAGGTGATTGTTCCGTCCCATACATTCATTGCCACGGCTAATTCGGTTCTTTTCTGCGGCGGCAGACCTGTTTTCGCCGATATCACAGAGGACAACATGACCATAGACCCCGAAGATATAAGAAAGAAGATAACGCCGAGAACAAAGGCGATTATACCCGTGCACATCTACGGCCATCCCTGCAATATGGATGCAATAAAAGAGATTGCCGATGAAAAAGGACTCTATATCATTGAAGATGCCTGTCAGGCGCACGGCGCGCTGTATAAAGGAAGAAAGATAGGATCCATAGGAGACATAGCGGCATTCAGTTTCTTCCCGTCCAAGAATATGACGGTCTGCGGCGACGGCGGGGCCATAACAACGGGAAACGATGAATTTTATGAGATGGCATGCGCTCTTCGCGATCAGGGCAGAAAAGAGGGTGAGAAATACCATCATGACTATCCGGGACTCAATCTGCGTCTCAGCGAAGTTCATGCCGCAATCGGAAGAGTGCAGCTGAAGCACCTTGCGGAATGGAACAGACAGAGGCGCATTAATGCCGCCTTTTACAGCAAATACTTTGAAGATTCAAAGTATGTCACTCTTACAAAAGAATCGGAGAATGTCGAGGCTGTATATCACCAGTATGTGATCAGGGTTAATGACCGTGATAATCTTCAGAAATCTCTGAAAGATGCGGGTATTTCAACAGGCATTCATTATCCGCTCCCCGTGCATCTTCAGCCGGCAATGAAAGGTCTGACAACGCCCGTAAAACTTCCGGTAACCGAGGCTGCCGCCGAAAAAATACTATCAATACCCGTTCATCCGTTCCTTACCGAAGATGAGCGTGAGTATATCGCCGAAAAAATCACTCATTTCTATGAGAACTGATTTTTTTGTGCGCTGACACAGCTAACACAAACTACTTTTTTATTCAGATCATACATTAAACGGATAACGCAAACTGGTTACGAGATTTACCGGAACCAATTGAAACATACTGAAACTAATCAAAACCGGTTAAAACTCATAAACACACAGTTTACGGAGTGTCAAAGGCATAAATCATGGTAGGAATAGGACTGATTGGAACAGGATACTGGGGCAAAAATCATGCCCGAAACTGGAAAGAACTGCTTAAAGAGGATATTATTGACAGACTAATCTTCTGTGACATTGACGAATCGCGCGTAAAGGAACTTGCAGGCGGAGAAATCGAGTATACCACCGACTACAAAGAGATCCTTAAAAATCCCGAGATTAACGCCGTGGACATAGTAACGCCGTCACATACGCATTTCCCGCTTGGACGCGATGCCATCCTTGCAGGAAAAGATGTCTTTGTCGAAAAGCCTATGACAATGAGTTCTTCGGAAGCAAAGGACTTCGTAAAACTTGCGGAAGAGCATAAAAAAATCCTGATGCCGGGACATCTCTTCAGATATCACCCAGGTGTTACAAAAGTAAAAGAGATGATAGACAACGGCGAATTCGGCAGAATATACTATCTTTACACAAACCGTCTTGCATATTCCGCACCCCGCCGTGACATGGGCGTCATGTATGCTCTCGGAGTTCATGAACTTGATCTCTACTGTTACCTGCTCGGCACTAATTACCCAAACATGGTCAAGATGACCGAAGGAACTTTTCTGCAGCCCAAAATTGAAGAATTTGCCAGCATTCTTATGGGATTTGACAACAAAATCTCGGGATATGCCACGGAAAGCTGGATCTCTCCATTTGACAGGAAGATGCGAAATCTTACCGTTGTAGGCAGCAAATTGTCGGTAAAAATTGACTACATGAAACACAACGAGATTGAAGTCTTTGACGGCGTTATAGAAAGTCAGGAAGGAGATAACGGAATGTATCCCGTTGTATCAAACGGAACCGTAAAGACCGTATCCATTCCGGAAAAAGAACCTCTGAAGACCGAACTTACGGATTTCGTCAACAGCATTGTAACAAGAAAACAGCCCCTCTCCGACATGTATTCGGGTATGCGCGCTGTTGAGATGGTCGAAGAATGTCTGAAATACGGCTTCTTCAAGCCGTCAAAATAAAACATACATGATTACTTGCAATAACCGATTAGGCATAAGATCTGCCCGAATGATATACGAAAATATGCGAAAAATATGAATTAATTATTCAGAACTCTTCTTTTCTTTTTCATCCAGTAATTTGAAAAGTTCCTTTTCAATATCATCGGCACGCTTATACCAGCTGTATTCACTGACATCGGGAGTGTATTCACGCGGATTGTCCATTATGTATTTTATCCGGTCAACAAACTGCTCATTGTTCTCATAGACGAAGGTGTTGTCCCATCCGAGCGCCATGATTCCGGGTGCCGGTTTTATGAGCACGGGTTTGGCACATGCGGAGTACTCAAAGAATTTGTTGGACATTGAGATGCCGTACCACTCTTCGGATTTCAACGGAATTATGCAGACGTCCATTGCCGAGATATATTTCGGAAGTTCGGTATGCTCGATAAGGCCCGTAAATATCACACGGTCGGAAAGACCGAGATTCTCTGTCAGCGCTTTTAATTCATCAAGATAGTCGGTAAACAGCGATCCCCCCACAATGAGCAGTCTGGTATTATCATTGTATTTTATCAGTTCTGGAAGTGTTTTTATCACTTCATCAAGCTCGAACCTGCGTTCAATGCTGCCTAAAAAACCGATTACAAATTCATCGCGACTGATTCCGCAGAGGTTCCTTCCAATCATCGTGTCCATTGGCTTGAAATAATCTGTTGCGACGCCGTTGGGTATCATGCCGCATTCTATGCCCATATCATTGACCATTTCCTGAAGCTTGGGCGAGACCGTCGTTACTCTGTCACTGTGCTTTAAGTTGTATTTCGTGACGGCATAGACAAAGGAATGAACCATCTTTTTCATCAGGGGATTTTTGTAATAGATTGCGGCGGAATCGGGGAACCAGTCCTTGAGGTCAAAAAGTACCGGAATGTTGTGTTTTTTTGCGGCTTTAAGCGCGGCGGTTCCCGCGAGAACATTGCCTGCCACAACAATATCTATCTTTTCGTCGCGGATTATTCTGTCCATTACTTTGTAATGGTGATACGCGTTGAGCGCATAATGCAGGGCAGGACTCTTTTGGAAATACTTTGTTGCTTCATGAACTTTCAGACGGGTCTTTCGCTCGGGACCTTCGCTTACATGAAAATGCGGCACATGTATCTCATGCCTTTGTGCAAGATATTCAAAGATATAATGGTGCCTTGATGGGATCGGGTGATGGATATAGTCCTGTGTGGATACCAAAAGAATTCTCATGATTTTTTCCGCTGTTTTTTCAGATTTATACGTTTGAAAGAGCCATAAAGGTTTATTTATTCGCGCATTGATTCGCGCGCCGAACCAGCGGCATGGAAAGATGCCGTCTTGCAACCGGCGGCACCTCGTACCATCCCTCGGCAATCTCACGCGGTATCTCCGTAATCTCGGGTTCAGTCGCCTTCGCGCCGCACTTCCTGCACTTATAGCCCTGACCGCGACCGGCGCTTGTCATCCTCTTGCCGCAGGCGCAGATCGGCGGCTTTGTAACCGTATCTTTTGCAAGACTCTGAACGCGGATCTTCTCGAGATTCAGACTGCCGTTCTTGTAACTGCCGCAGACCGTTATTAAATCCCCGCGCCTAAGATTCCTTACGACATCCCTGAAATTCTTTGTAGGCTCATATGCCATGCATTCTAGAATTCTGCCGCCCATGCTGCTGAGAGGCATATCCGCGACCTTAAGCAGGACATGACCGCCCTCAAGGGTCGCCGGAGTCTCCAGAACATAACAGGGCAGGCGATACGAACAGCCCTCCTCAACCGTTGATATTTCGCCGTCAATCAGATGCGCATCCGTGCCCTGATTCGTGCGCCAGATCATCTGACGCTCGGGTATTTCGGAGATTATGCAGGACCGCGCCTTTGAGACCGCATCGGGAGAGCAGCCGCGGATGCCGAAGAGAACGGGGTCGGGCGTATGCGGCACGCAGACAACGGCGTCGTTTACGACATCCACCGAGTCCCATGTCTGCGGATATGTCTCTTTCTCCGCTCTGAATATCGAATCGCGGTCGAACTCCCTAACGCCCTTTGACTTCGGATTGCGGTATGCTAAGAGTTCGTAGGTGAAATCCGGCAGGTCGGCGGAGACTGCCGCAGTCGCGCCGATAAGCCCGCGCCCGAGTTTCCAGCCGCGATACAGGACATCGGGTCTGCTCTCCAGAAGCGCCTTTACCTCATCGATTGTGCAGAAATGACGGAGTGCCTTCTCATAGAATTCATGCGATACCTGTGATTCGCAGACGACGGCGCCCGGGTTCGTCTTCTCGCAGTCAAACTCGGCGTATTCGTCTATAAGCCCGCAGACCAGCTCGAAGAGCTCTTTTTTCTCATCGGCAATACTTTTCCGGTTTTCTCCGTCATTTCCGCATTCCCCGCTGCGGCTCTCCAAAACAATGCAGACCGCCGCATTGCCGCGGGTCTTAAAAGGCGCATTCGGATTCAGGCGCACGAGAAGCCTGTCCGCGATTGTATAACCGAGATTTTCCAGTCGTTCGCAGAGCAGTGCGCCCAGATACGTGGTGCACATACCGTCGGGCGAGTCCGTATCATCGATACCTATACGAATCCGCGGAACCTCTGATTCGATATCCGGGATATCACGATTATCACGATTCTCCCGATATACACTGTCTGCCATATAACAGATTTATATTCAACTTCGGCAATCATTAACCTGTGTAAAAACCGCATGACAAGTGCGCCAGTGCCGGCGCGCTCTCATTGCGCAGGGCGGTCGGCGGGCAGTTAAATCAGTGACAGGCAAACCCGAATCTGCCGGGATAAACACCCCAAACAGGTATGTAAAGAATAAAGCGAGGATAAAGAAAACATCGGTAAGGGCAATCCTTATCTGTTAGTCTGATAATCATAATCTAATCAAAATGTCGCACGAAAGACTCCTTCAGACTGTTGTAAGCGTGCTGATAATGGCGGGCTACAACGTATCGGAGCGCTGTAAGATGCGCCCCCGCAGTTTTGATCTAATTGCGAGGAAGGGCGATACCATTATCATCATAAAGATAGTGCCGCATATCGACAGCGTGGGAGAGGAGAGTGCGCATAACTTCGCGTTTATAGCAAAACACCTCAATGCGACGCCGATTATCATCGGCGAGAAGGCACGCGACTTCGAGCTGGAGCGCGGTGCGGTCTACCTGCGCTACGGCATAATCGCGACCAGTTCCACGACATTCTACGACTTCTTCGTAGACAACGTGCCGCCGCTCGTCTACGCACAGCCCGGCGGACTCTATGTCAATATCAACGGTTCCAAACTCCGAGAGCTGCGCGAGAGCCGCAACATGTCGTTAGGTGACCTTGCGGGATCGCTCGGAGTCTCGAGAAGGACAATATCAAAATACGAGAGCGGCATGAGCACCACTCTGGATATCGCAATCAGGCTTGAGGAGATCTTCGACAGCGCCATCGTGGAGGCCATCAATCTGCTCTCGCACGGCAGTGCGGGCGGTCTGGAGGCTCTGCTTGACTTCGGCGGCAAAGGAAAGGACTCCGGGAGATCAAAGACCGGCGCCGCAGGTCAGGCAGGCGGCAGTGATATCGCGGGAATCGGTGCGGGTGCAGGTACCGCGACGGTCGGCGGCGCCGGCGACGGCGTTAAAGGTCTGAGCGCTTCTTCGGATGCGCCGGGCGCGATAAAGATGCCGCAGGACTTCGAAAGGATGGGAATCATCACGCATACAATGCAGAGAGCACCTTTCGAGGCGCTCTGCTTCTATGAGGAATCCACGATTCTCACGGGTTACGGCAGTTCGCAGAAAGCGCTCAAGCGCGCCGCACTCATAGGAAACATCTCGGATATCATAGACACGAAAGCCGTATGCGTCCTCACCGACTATCAGAAGCGCAAGAAGATAGGCAGGACACTCATCATCAGCGAAGAGGAACTCGGAACCCTTGACAACGGCTCCGAACTCATCGCGCTTATCGATGAGTCATAGACCGTTTATTGCGGTCGCGGGATAAACGTTCGATTCATCCCGTTCATTTTTCGGATTTTTCATGTATTGAACAACAGCAATACATAACTTTTATATAGAACTACAAACCACTTTTTTAGGATAATTTTAGGAGAATATAATCAATGGCAGCAAACCTTGGCGGACAGCCAATTTTTATATTAAAAGAAGGAAGCCAGCGCACACGCGGACGCGATGCGCAGAGCGGAAATATCGCGGCAGCTAAAGCAGTTGCGGGCGCAGTTCGTACGACACTCGGTCCGAAGGGCATGGACAAGATGCTCGTCGACACAATCGGCGACGTTGTAATCACAAACGACGGTGTAACAATCCTCAAAGAGATGGATATCGAGCACCCCGCGGCAAAGATGATGGTCGAGGTCCCAAAGACACAGGACGACGAGGTCGGCGACGGAACAACATCCGCAGTAGTCATTGCAGGCGAACTCTTAAAGCAGGCAGAGACACTTCTCGAGCAGGACGTTCACCCCACAGTAATCGCACACGGTTACAGACTTGCGGCTGACAAAGCACAGGAAATCATCAAATCAATAGCAATCGACGTAAAGCCGACCGACATTGCAATGCTCAAGGCAATCTCGGGAACGGCAATGACCGGCAAGGGCGCCGAGGCTGCAAAAGAGAAACTCAACGAGCTTGTCGTCAAAGCAATCACAATGATTGCCGACCCCGACGGAACCGTTGACACCGACTTCGTAAAGGTCGAGAAGAAGGTCGGCGGCACAATCGACGCATCCGAACTTATCGAGGGTGTAGTCATCGATAAAGAGCGTGTCCACCCCGGCATGCCCAAACAGGTCAAGAACGCAAAGATTCTTCTTTTAAACGCACCGGTCGAGTTCAAGAAGACCGAGGTCGACGCAGAGATCTCAATCACATCACCCGACCAGCTCCAGATGTTCCTTGACGAAGAAGAGAACATGATCAAGTCGATGGTCGACAAGATTGTAAAGTCGGGCGCCAACGTCCTTGTCTGTCAGAAAGGTATCGACGATATCGCACAGCACTACCTTGCAAAGGCAAAAGTCCTCGCTATCCGCCGTGTAAAGAAGTCGGATCTCGAGAAACTCTCACGCGCAACGGGCGCAACAATCATCTCCTCAATCGATGCAATCGAGGCTGCCGAACTCGGAAAGGCAGGTCTTGTAGAGGAGAAGAAGGTCGGCGGCGAGGAAATGATCTTTGTTACCGGATGTAAGAACCCCAAGGCGTGCACGCTTATCGTCCGCGGCGGCACAGAGCATGTTGTCGACGAGCTTGACCGCGCACTCGAGGACGCTCTCCGCGTTGTCTCGGTTGCGGTCGAGGACAAGAAGTTCGTTGCGGCAGGAGGCGCACCGGAGATTGAGCTTTCACTCAGACTCCGCGAGTACGCAGCCACACAGGAAGGACGTGCACAGCTTGCAATCGAGGCATTTGCAGCTGCCGTTGAGATTATTCCACGCACACTCGCAGAGAATGCGGGTCTTGACCCGATTGACATGGTCGGAAAACTCCGTGCCGAGCACGAGAGCAAGAAGAAGGACAGCAAGACATTCGGTCTTAACGTCTACGAAGGAAAGCCGGTCAACATGCTTAAGGCAGGCGTCGTTGAACCGATGCGTGTAAAGACACAGGCAATCGCATCCGCTGCGGAAGCGGCAATCATGATCTTAAGAATCGATGACGTAATCGCGGCTTCGAAGATGGGCGCGGGCGACGCACCCGAAGGCATGCCGGGCGGCGGCATGGGCGGAATGGGCGGCGGAATGCCCCCGATGATGTAAGCACCGCTAATATAACACACTGAATATACCAAAATCCCAAAGATACAAAATAAAATACAAAACCGAATAAAATACAAAAATCAAAGAATAAACAACAGGATAAAACCTGAAGAAAACCCAAAAAATACTTTTTGAGTTTTTCTTTTTTCTGTTAACCGCTTTAACGATTTAAGAATAAAAATGATTTAAGGCATTATGAATTATTTTGCGAATGCCTGTGAAAGTTTTGACATTGCGTATCTGAAGCCTTTAGAATCGGTCAGTGTCTTGCCGTCGGGCAGGAGGTTTACTTCTTCCTTAATTCCGTTGAGCTTCGAGAAATACTCTATTTTGTATCTCTGCGCATTCGTTGCATTGTCAACGCCGAGGTATTCCCAGCCGAAGGGCTCTTCAAAGAGATATTTGTCGTTATTTTCGTAGAATATCAGAATGCCTCGGTTGTCGCCGACAAAGGAGTATTCAATCGAGTAGTCTTTGCCGTCAAATTTGTTCACTTTTCCGACAGATACCCATGTTGCCTTTATTGTATCGGGGGATACGGGTTCTGCGGCCGGGGACGTTGCCGATACCGTAACCGCACCGCCCTGAGAAACGGCAGGGTCAGGGGTATTTGCGGGTGAGGTTGAGGTGCATCCCGCCGTAAGTAGTAGTGCCGCAAATGCGACGGCTACGAGAACGGCTGTTACGGAAATCTTAGAATTTTTGCATCTTTTCATGCATTAATGTAGTAAAAAAAGT
>JAFPWZ010000077.1 GCA_017412625.1 Methanomicrobium sp. | reverse complement strand
GTCGGTCTTCCGGCAATCATCCGCCCCGCATACACCCTCGGCGGCGCCGGCGGCGGCATTGCCCACAACGTCGAGGAACTGAGAAGGATAATCGAACTGGGACTTCAGCGCTCGAGGATTCATCAGGTTCTCGTCGAGGAGAGCGTAATCGGCTGGAAAGAGATCGAGTTCGAGGTAATGCGCGACTCGGCGGATACCTGTATCATCATATGCGGCATGGAAAACGTCGATCCGATGGGTATCCACACCGGCGAGAGCGTTGTCGTGGCACCGATTCTGACACTCCGTGACGACGAATTCCAGAGACTCCGCACCGCGGCAATCAAGATCATCCGCGCTCTGGGCGTTCAGGGCGGCTGTAACATCCAGATGGCTTACAAGGACGGGGACTACAGAATTATCGAGGTCAATCCGCGTGTCTCCCGTTCCTCGGCACTGGCATCGAAAGCAACAGGATATCCGATTGCAAGGGTCTCGGCAAAGATTGCCGTGGGACTCCGCCTCGACGAGATAAAGAACACGGTCACGGGATGCACACCCGCATCCTTCGAGCCGGCAATCGATTACGTCGTCGTAAAAGTCCCGCGCTGGCCCTTCGACAAGTTCAAGAACGCCGACAGGACGCTTACGACCGCGATGAAGAGTACGGGCGAGGTCATGTCAATCGGACGCACTCTCGAGGAGGCGTTCATGAAGGCACGCCGTTCCCTCGATACCGATGTCACGGTGCACACCTCGAAGAAGGAGATTGCAATGCTCCTCCAGAATCCGACGGACGAGCGTTTCGGATGCCTCTTCGACGCATTCAGGCAGGGATTCTCGGTCGATGCCGTCAAGGACATGACCTATATCGACAGCTTCTTCCTGCAGAAGATTGCCAACATAGTCGGGATTGAGAAGAGTCTTCAGAACAACCCGACCGACGACGACATTAAGAAGGCAAAGCACTTCGGCTTCTCGATAGAGGAGATCTGCGAGCTTACCGGCAGGAAAGCCGACGATGTCGAGAAACTCGTCGGAATGCCGGTTTACAAGATTGTCGATACCTGCGCCGCGGAATTCCCCGCGTCAACACCCTACTTCTACTCGACCTCGGATGAGGAGTGCGAGATTGTCCGCGACGGCAAGGAAAAGGTCTTAATCATCGGTTCGGGACCCATACGCATAGGTCAGGGTATAGAGTTCGATTACTGTACGGTTCATGCGGTAATGGCTCTGAGAGAGCAGGGTATCGAGGTTCATATCGTCAACAACAACCCCGAGACGGTCTCGACGGACTTCGATACCTCGGACAGGCTCTTCTTCGAGCCGATGAAACTCGAGGATATCATGAATATCCTCAGAAAAGACGACTATTCGGGTATCATGGTGCAGTTCGGCGGTCAGAACTCCGTCAACCTCGCTCTGCCCATCGAGAGGGAGATTGCAAAATACGGTCTCAAGACAAAGATCCTCGGAACGTCGCCGGATTCGATGGATATCGCCGAAGACAGGGACAGGTTCAGCCAGATCCTCGAGAAACTGAATATAAGGTCGCCGGCGAACGGCTCGGCATATTCCGAGACGGAGGCTTTCGAGATTGCCCGCAAGATCGGCTATCCGCTCCTTGTCCGCCCGTCCTATGTTCTCGGCGGCCGCGCCATGGAGCTGGTTCACGACGATATCGAGCTTCAGAACTATATCAAGGAGGCTGTCAGAGTCAGCAGACAGCACCCCGTTCTTCTGGATTCGTTCCTCCAGAACGCCATCGAGCTTGATGTCGATGCGGTCTGCGACGGCGAGGATATCCTCATCGGCGGCATTATGGAGCATATCGAGGAGGCAGGTGTCCACTCGGGCGATTCCGCCTGCGTGATTCCGACGCAGTCGCTCTCCGACGAGGTCGTTGCGACCGTCCGCGATTACACGAGAAAGATTGCCCTTGGACTCAATGTCGTGGGTCTCATCAATATCCAGTATGCGGTAAAGGACAATACGGTCTATATCATCGAGGCTAATCCGCGTGCAAGCAGGACGGTTCCGTTCGTTTCCAAGGCTACGGGCTTGCCGCTTGCCAAGATTGCGGCACGCGTCATGTGCGGTCACAAGCTTAAGGAGATGGGCTATAAGGAGCGCCACTTAAAGCATGTCGCGGTTAAGGAGGTTCTTCTGCCGTTCAACAAACTTCCGGGCGTCGACACCGTTCTGGGTCCGGAGATGAAGAGTACCGGCGAGGTCATGGGTATAGACTACGACTTCGGACGTGCCTACTTCAAGGCATGTATCAGTGCGGATAACCCCCTGCCGCTCGAGGGAAATGTGTTTATCTCGATAGGCGATGAGGACAAGTCCGATATAATTCCGATTGCAAGGAAGCTCAAAGATCTGGGTCTTTCCCTTATCGGCACAAGCGGAACGGTAGAGTTCCTCGAGGAGCACGGCATTGACGCGGAGCTTGTGAGGAAGGTTCAGGAAGGCTCGCCAAACGTCATCGATATGATGAGACGCGGCGAGACCAGTCTGATCATCAATACGCCGTCGGGCAAGTATTCAAGGCAGGATCACATCCAGATTATGCGTGCGGCGCTGGATTACGGCATTCCGTATATCACCACGCTTCAGGCGGCACGTGCGGCGGCTATGGCCATCGAGGCCATACAGAAGGAAGATCTGACCTTTGAACCGTTAAAGCACTACCACAGCGACGTTTATTAATCCAGTCAAATATTCTCTTTTTTTATCAGTTCAGTGTCTTAATTCATCCTATTGAATCGATGTTCAATGGCATTATTACCTAAAACAGAGCAAAGGTTTTGAGGGAATAACACGATTTTCATCAATACGATAGATTAATATTCGATTCTGACAATTGTTGTAAATTATTGATAATATGCCTAATAAAATTGTGCGTTGGTTACACATATCCGATTTGCATTTATTGCTAGATAATGATGATAAAAACTTAGCCGACAACGATAAAGCAATGTATATTTTAACAAACTATTATCAAGAATTTTTTACTAATTACAGAGATAAAGTTCGTATAAATACAGATGATCCATTATTCGATTTTGTAGTTATTACCGGAGATTTACATGATTCAAGTGGTCAATCAGAAAATAATAAAGATTATCACCAAACAATTCACTTCTTAAATGCTTTTATATGCAATTTTCTGAAAGTAAATAAAAAAAATGTATTTATTGTTCCCGGAAATCATGATGCAATTTACCCTCCAAAACTCAACGACCGGGGACAAATTGTCTATAAAATAGATAATAATGGCAATCAAATACCTGAGATTGACGCTACAAAACCTGCTAACTTTGAAAACTATAAAAGATTTATTGAAAAATTTTACTGTGAGGGTTGTACAAATAGAGGTACGGCTACTTGTAAAGGTAAAGAATGTAAAATAAATAAATATAAAGAATGGTCAGATAACGATTTCAAAGGAATACATAATGTTACATGGTCTAACGAAATTGACAATGGTACAGGTACATCTCTAACAATTCTCCACTTAAACACTGTTGCAAAATATGCTAAAAATCGACCAATTAAAAATTCTGAGGCTGGGGATGCTAATATTGAACTCCTTGATAATAATCTACCATTAACTTTACCAAAAGACACACCTATAATTGCAATAGGTCACAATCCTTACCCCCATTTAAATGAAGGAAGTCGAGCTTGGATGGATTCAATCTGTAATACAATCTCCGCTCATTTATGTGGGGATGTTCATCGTCGTGATATATTTGAAATGCGAGATACTAAAACTACAGGTGTTTATTCAATCTGCGGGGCTAAATTTTCATCCGATAAGAGAGACACTACATGGTCTGATTTTGGATTTATCGTTTATGAATGGGATCAAAGTATTAATTCATACAGAAATGATAATGGCGAAAAAGATGGCGAAATAGTACCAACAGAAGGTAAAGTTACAGTATATCCATATTCATGGAATGTAAAGATTAATGGCAATATAGTTGAACCTGCAAGATGTGGCATTCAACCAGCACATGATTTTAGAGAAAGAAATAAAAATACAGAGTTTTATTTCTGGCTCAAACCAAATGGAACTCCTCAGGGATTAGAAGAAAAATGCTCAAAATACATTAATGAAAATAATTATTCATCATATAGATCTCACAAGACTTATTTTAGTAATATCATCAAAGTCTTGGAAGAAGATAACAATAAACCTAAGGTTATTGTTATTGGTGATGTCATGCTGGATTTCGTTGAAAAATGCGATCCTACAGGTGTTGGGCAGAGCAAATCACATGATATCGAAAAATCTTTTGATATGTTTATTGAAAATGATGAAAGTACAGAATTGGGAGGTGCAGCTAATGTAGCTACCATGTTCACTGAGGTTTCAAAAGATGTTATATTATTTGGAGTTGCTGGTGAGGAATCTACAAAGAATGGTCCTAAATCTACAAATAAAGAAGAACAAATAAAAGGCGAAAATAGCGATATTCGGGCGAATAATTTGAGAAATAAATATATTGATTTTGTAAATAAAAGGCTAATACGAAGAAAAAAAGAAATTCATTGGGACATTTTTGGAAAAAAATTAGTTGATTTGGCAGATCAAACGTTTAAACCTGAAAATAATCATTTATTCGCTATTAAAGAATACTTAACAGTCACGAAAATTTACATCAAAGAAAATGATCATATAGGTACTCATGTACGAATTAACCGTGAATTAAAGGGCAGTTCAGGCTCAAGTGCAATTATGTCATCTGATAATGATGAGTCACGTACTACCTTTTTAGCAGAATTCAAGAGCTGCCTAGAAAAAGTAGACGTTGTTATATTAAAAGACCATGAGAAAGGATTGTTAAACACACCCGAAGGAGAACCTAATGACTTTGCAAAACAAATTATTGAAGCAGTTAATGACGAATATGAAAGAAGAATGAGCAGAAATGAAAAATTGATTATTATTTTAGATCCAAAACATAAATGGGAGTGCTACAAAAAGTTAGATCACATTGATGCAATCATACTTAATGTTGAAGAAATGGCTGCTATGCTATATCCAGACAATAAAAAAATATGGTCAAATAGAGAAGCAGTATGTAAAATTTATATATCAGATCGTAAAAAAATTTTTAGTAGCGATAACTGGTGGAATAAAGGTAATGTAGATTTTATAGCAATAACAGAAGGCAAAAACGGGGTTTCATATTACAGACCAAATAGAATATATAATAAGAATGAACCGAATTATGAGCCGAATTTTGAATTATCGATCCCCGGAATTCATATTACAGATTATCAAAGTGAAATCGGAGCAGGATGTATATTTGTTGCATATTTTACAACATGCCTTTTTAATAAGAATAAAATTATGGATATATGCCGACGAGAGGATCCTAAATTCGATGATAGTAAATTCTATGAATATACATTAAAACTTGCAAATTATGCGGCAGCCAGATCCTGTGCTAAAGAAGTAAGTCGCAAATATAAGATATCTGAATTGAAAAGTAAATTACTCCCAGATATCTAATAAAAAACATCTTGAAAATAAATATGTATGATGATTTTTCCAGATGCTAAAAATATTATAAAATATAT
>JAFPWZ010000076.1 GCA_017412625.1 Methanomicrobium sp. | reverse complement strand
GTCAAACCTTGTGAGGGACAACTCCGGCATTATAGGAGTCATGGGCAGCTCGTTTGCGGAGGGTCCCGTAACTACGCCCAAAAACTTTGCGCCGAGGCTCAGGACTTTGCGCCTTGCATCTTCCTCGTCAATCCTTTCAACCAGAAGACCGTCGTCTATCAGAGATCGAATCTGAACGGATATCGTCGATTTGGCCTTGCCTATCTCGTCGACAACCTCATCGAACCGGCATTCCTTATTCAGAATAATACTGAGAATCTTAATCTTTGCCGGACTGTCGACTAATATTGTGCGGTTATTCTTTGAAAAAATCAGCGCTTCGGGAAGTTTTTCCGGCTCGGCTCTGGCAATCATAGCAAAGGTCACTCCAAATTACATATACTATGAACTTACATAATATAATTGTTCGGTTTGTGGCTAATTATCAACGCAACTGCAAACTAAACACAAGTAATATATAGATTTATACTTTTGTATAATTCGGCAATTATTATTTTATCCGCAACAAATTCAGCCGCAACCTGTAAGCGATGCCGCAAAGCGCGACCCTGCGGCAATTCGGGATCAAAAAAGATTCTGCATATTTTCGGATGAAAGAGATATCGAAAAACAGGAGGATATCCTGTCAGAATAACTGCGACGAACTCTCCATCCAGCTGTCGAGAATGACCATTGCGGTCATGCATTCGACAACCACGAGAATTCTCGGCACGATGCAGGGGTCATGCCTGCCTTTTACCGATATTTCAGCATTGTTGCCGTCGGCATCAACCGTTTCCTGAACTTTCGATATCGACGGCGTCGGCTTTACGGCGAAACGGATGACGATATCGTTTCCGTTCGAGATGCCGCCCAAGATACCGCCCGCATGATTGGATAGATACGGCGTCCCTGAGGATGTGTCCGACCGCGACCGCATACAGTCGTTGTTCTCGCTTCCGAATACGTCCGCGGCGGAAAAGCCGTCGCCTATCTCAACGCCCTTTACCGCACCTACGGACATGACTGCGCCGGCAATAAGTGCATCGAGCTTTCCGAAGACGGGGTTTCCTATGCCTGCGGGAAGTCCGCTGACCGTAATCTCGGCAACTCCGCCTACCGAATCGCCGTTCCCCTTCGCCGCAAGAATCTCTGATTCAAACTTTTCCTGCGCTGTTTCGCCGTGAATCGAGACGATTTTGCTCCGAACGGTGACACCGCGCTCCGCAAGTATCTTCAAGGCAAGAGAGCCGCCGAGAACACGTGAGACCGTCTCGCGTCCCGAACTGCGCCCGCCGCCGCGCCAGTCGCGGTTTTCGTGCCCGTATCTTGCGTCATACGTATAATCGGCGTGCCCGGGGCGGCAGAGGTCTTTGATGGCTTCGTAGTCGCCGCTGTTCTGATTGGTATTTCTGACGATTATAGCAACCGGCGTTCCCGTCGTCTTCCCGTTAAAGACGCCCGAAAGAATCTCGGGCATATCCTCCTCTTTTCGCGGGGTGGAAAGCGGGCTTAAACCCGGGCGCCGTCTCTGAAGAAGCGGGATTATGTCTTCTTCACGGAAAGGAATCCCCGACGGCGCTCCGTCAATAACAACGCCCAGTGCCCTGCCGTGGCTCTCGCCGAAAGTCGTGCATCTGTAAAATCTGCCGAATGTGTTCATATCAGTTACTCCTCTGTTTACCCGTTATTACCTTAAAATCATCTCAGAATATTGCGTATCTCATCGGCATCGACGCGGATTCCGAAGTAACGGAACAACTGCTCCGCCGCCTGATAAACAAACATCTCCACTCCCGAGATAACCGTGCATCCCGCAGTCCGCGCCTCGAAGAGGAGGCGGGTTACCGGCGGCGTATAGACCAGATCGAAGACGCAGACGCCTTTTCTGAGGCATACGCGATTCTCCCTGTCAACCGGCGTATCCTCGGCACGCATGCCTATGGATGTCGCGTTGATGATGATATCCGGCATTATCTCGCGCAACATATCGGTTCCGCCCGCTTTGCACGGAATTTCGACGGGTTTGCCGTCCGTCTGAAGGCAGCCGCCTTCAATAAGGCTTGCGTTCATATCCGCGGCAAGCTTCTCCGCCCTCTCTACCGTCCTGTTGACAACGGTAACATCGGCGCCGAGTTTCATTAGCGCGTATACGGCAGCCCTTGACGCGCCGCCGGCGCCGATTACCGCCGCTTTCTTCGATTTCACCCTGACGCCGCTTGCTACAAGCGGTTTCATGACGCCGTACCAGTCCGTGTTCGAACCTATGAGTCTGCCGCCGGCGCCGCACGTATTGCCCGTATTGAATACGGTATTAACCGCGCCTATTGCCCTTGCATCCTCGTTGATCTCGTCAAGATACGGGATGATATCCTCCTTAAACGGAATCGTCACGCTCACAGCCCGAAGTCCGCAGGATCGGACGGTGTCTGCGACCTCGCCCGCGGTCTCCTTCTCAAGATATGTGCAGTGTGCGGTTATGCCGTAACGCTCAAAGACCGTATTGAACAGATACGGCGTTCTGCTGTGACCGCTCGGTCTTCCGGCAATCGCACAGATACTGCCGAGCGGGTGCTTCTTCACATACGAAAAGAGCTGTTCGCTCTTTTTTTCGGGCATCGGGACACCTGAAAAAGAACTCATGACTTTGCGGTAACGCAGGACACCTGCGGAATCTTCGCCGGCGGCAATATCCGAATCGGATACGGGGGTTGCGGCATCGGCAATGATGCGTATTATCTCATCCGCAACAGCCTCAGATTCGCGGTCGGCATCTATACGGAAATCCGAGGATCTCAGATATGCGGGATATCTCAGATTAATAAGATATTTTACCTCGTCAACGGGGTCTTTGTCGGTAAGCGCCGGTCGGCTGCTCTCCGATATCCTGCCGTAAGAAACATCGGGGCTTACATCGAGGAAGAAGACAAGTGAGTCATGCCTCAGATTTGCCGCATTTTCGGCAGACTGGACACAGCCGCCGCCTGTTGCGACAACGCAGTCCGATTCCGGAAGCGTCGCGATAACCTCGCGTTCAAGATTCCTGAAATGAGCTTCGCCGTATTCTTTGAAGATCTCTTCAATCGGCATCCCGCTCTTCTTCTCGATCTCACAATCCGTATCGATTAACGGCTGTCCCAGACGATCCGCAAGAATGCCGCCGACCGTCGTCTTTCCGCTTCCGCGAAAACCGATTAATACTACTCTGATAATCCCGCCTCCTTAAGATTTACCCAGAAATCTGGAAACGACTTCGAGACGCATTCGGCACCGCTTATCCGAACATCGCCGCATCCCAGACCGATTACTGCCGCGGACATGGCAGTCCTGTGATCGTTATTCGGGTCGCATTCAAAGCCGTGAACACCGCCGTGCGGGATAATCTCGATTACGTCGTCACGGAGCGCAAAACCGCACCCGCAGGACTCGGTGAGGATGCGGATTGCCTCAATCCTGTCGCTCTCCTTGTATCTGAGATGTGATATTCCGCTTATTCTGCTCGGCGATCCCGCAAAGACACAGACCGCACAGAGAGTCTGCACGATATCGGGCGATGAACTCATGTCGATATCAATCCCGTTCAGATTGCCGTCGGACTCCACCTTTATCGCGGGATCGCGTGTATCTCCGCAATAAGTGACGGAAACGCGGCAGCCCATCTTCGAGAGAGCCGCAAGAAATACCCTGTCGCCCTGAACGGAATCGGGATTCAGTCCCTTTACCGTAACCGACCCTCCGCATACGGCAGCGGCGGCAAAGAAGTATGATGCCGAGGAGTAATCACCCTCGACCGTATAAACGCCGCCGGGCGCTTTGTAGACAGCCGGCATTACCTTCCAGATGCCGTCCGGGGTAAGATCGACTTCGGCGCCGAAGGCTCTCATGACCGAGATTGTCAGATCTATATACGACCTCGAGGCAACACTGCCTTTGGGCATCAGTTCTACCGCGGATTCAGCATACGGCGCACATATGAGGATTGAGGAGACATACTGACTGCTCTTTGAAGCGTCTATCGTGATTCGTCCTCCGGAAAAGCCGCCGCCGTTGACACTGACGGGAGGACATCCCGCAGCGCCGAGATACTCAATATCGGCGCCGCATCCTTTCAGCGCTTCGCAGAGCGCTCCGATTGGTCTTTCCTGCATCCTCTTCGTGCCCGTCAATACGGTCTTCGAAGGCGAGAGCAGGGAGAGGGTGACGAGATGCCTAAGACTTGTTCCCGAATTTTTGCAGTCGATTGTCTGATTGCCGCACTGCGGCATAACGCCGGCACATCCCTCGACGACAATCTCCGAAGGACTGCAAGATACGGAAATACCCAGCGCATTCAGGGCACTGACCGTAACCTCGGTATCCTCGGAGAAGAGCGGATTTCTGATCGTCGTGCGCCCTTCCGAGAGTGCCGCGGCGATTATCGCCCTGTGCGTAAAACTCTTGGAAGCGGGGGCAGTGAAAACCGCGTTTATATCAGCCGCTTTCCGAATGATTATCTCCATCACTGTCCCTCCGGATTCGCTTTCTGATAACATCCGAGTTCCTTTACCTCGGTAATGGTGCGCAGCCAGTCAAGTAATTTCCTGTTTCCGTCGGCGTCCAGCTCGCTGCCAAACTCATAATCGATGAAGAAAACGTATTTTCCCATCATATCTCCCGAAGGGCGGGACTCAATCCTTGTCAGATTGATCTCCCTGCCGGCAAATACGCTGAGTATGCGATACAGAAGCCCGGGATAGTTGCCTTTGGGCATTACCACGATACTGCACTTAATGTTGCAGTCCGTGCAATCATCCAAACCCCGGGACTTACGGGTCATCGCGGGCGCGGTCTTTCTTATCTCGAGGAAACGTGTGGTATTGGTGTCGTAATTCTGAATATTCCCGCGGATTATCTCAAGCCCGTAAATCTCCGCGGCACTGCGCGTGGTAACCGCGGCAGTAAGTTCGGAAACGTCATTTAACGTCTCCTCGGCACTCTTTGCATTGCTCGTCGTGTGAACGACCGCGGCATTACCCTGTCCCGCAAGATCCGCAAGAAAAACACTGCACTGGGCATGAGCCTGCGGATGCGCATAGACCTTTGTGAGCGCCTGCACCTGCATATCCGCGCTTTTTCCCTTTGCGAGCGCAAATACGTAACGAATCGGCAGATAATACTCGGCACAGACCGTGCAGTCCTCTTTTAAAAGACACTCCAGAGTCTCGAAGACGCCCCCCGCACCGCTGTTCTCGACGGGGACAATACCTCTGAGGTCGGAATACTCCGACGAACTCGCGGTCACGGCAGTGAAGACCTCACGTATCGTCGGGAAAAAGAGAATCTCTTCGTCGCGGTCGCGAATCGTCCCTGCAATCTCATGGGAGAAAGTTCCCTTCGGACCCAATACTGCAATAGTCAGGATATCATTCCTCCCTGGTCATCGCAACTATGAGCTTATCCGTATCCGCGGTTGCCTTCGGCAGATATGATGAGAAAGCATCGCGTATAGTCATGAAAAACTCGTCAAATTCCTCAAAGCTCTCCTTTGAGTCATCATCGACTATGCCCTTAAGCTTTGAGACCGCCGCCGACATCTCCTCTATAACGGGAACGACCTCGGGGTTCATCTTGAGAATATCGCCGTATAATCCGGGATTCTGTCCGAGAATCCTGCCGATAAGTCCCATCTCTATGCGGTAAACCGGACTCATCACCGAGATCACGGTATCGAGTGTGAGGTTGTCCCCCGACTGCTTCGATTTTTCGAGGGTTTTTCGGACTGCCTCGGCAACCGAGAGCGTTGCGAAATGCACAAGCCCCTGAACTATGCTCATTACCCTGTCATGCTCCTCGGGGGTCATGATGCAGACCGATGCACCTTCGTTTCTGAAGATATCAAAGAGCAGTTTTTCATCGGATTCGCTGCATCTGACGGGCGTTGCGACTATGGTCTGACCCTTTATCGACGGAAGCGACGGTCCGAACATGGGATGAAGTCCCATGACTCGCGCTTCCGATTTGAGCATTGCCTCGACGGGCGGCGTCTTTATCGAGGTGAAATCGCAGAGCAACTGATTTTTGTTCATTATCGGCGCTATCTCCTCGATTACTTTGATTGTCTCGTGAATGGGCACGGAAACAATCACGATATCGCATTTGGCGGCAAGATACCTGTTGGAATAGAATGTGTTGACACCCGAACAGATAACCTCGATGCCGGCTTTCTCGAATATGCCTCTGAAGAGAGTGCCCATTCCCCCGAAACCGCCGATAATGCCGATAAGGACTCCGTTCTTATCCTCGGGAGAGAAGTTTCCGCACCCGCGCTGTGCACATCCGGCACATGCGGATTCGCCGTTTAATGCACGGTCCCCGCATGAGACGCAACCTTCTCCGATACCGCATCCGTTCGTCACTGTTTCACCCCGTGTCCCCGTTATTTCTCAAGAATCGTCTCTTTTACGGCATAACCGAAGTGACGCCCGCCTTCCTCGACCCTTCCGAGTATGATGTCGCCGGCTTTGAGGTCGACGACGGATACGGGTTTCCTGTCGCCGCTCACGAGGCGTATTGTCTCCGCATTCTGAAGGATTGCCGAGATCTCCTTGCCGCCGCTGTCTTTGCCGTAGCCCCCGTTGCCGACGCTGACCGCCGTTACCAGAAGCATGGGGCGGCGCTCTATCTTCACGCGCCCGACCGTCGCCTCGGAGGTCTTTCCTTCCGCATCCGCAATCAGGACGCTGTCGCCTGCCTTAACCTCGGCGAGATACTTTGTCCTGCCGTCCGCCATCACGGCATAGGCATGGACCGCGCCCGCATTGACGCGGAAAGGACGCGGGGCAACATACGGATTTTCAAGCGTTTCGGCGTGCACGAGCAGAAATGCCGAGGAGGAACTGCCTATCATCATGCCCTCTCCGTCTTTTAAGAGCGAACAGGTATCGACGCAGACGCGGTCGCCCATACCGACGGGCTCCACGGACTTTACCTTAAACTGCGTCAGCGCAACCTTTCCCGAATTATCTTTCATCAGTTTTGCGACCTCGGATATGACGGACGGCGACGAAGGCTTAAGCATAATGCCGCTTACGCCTTTCTCGAGAACGCCGAGAGCCATCGCGGCTTCTTTCGCATCCGAGACCGCGGCTATAATCATCTCGGACTGTGCCGCAAGGTTCTCCAGCGGAATCACGTTCCAGTCCGTTGTTTTGACAACGACATAGCCCTTCTTCGAGAGTTTTACCGCGTCGTTCTCGCTCTTCTTATCGGTTATCTCTACTTCGAAGACATCCTCGCCGAGAACGAGCTCGTCCTTCGGGGCGCACTTCTTCGCCGCGGGGCTCTTCGAATCGGACGTTACGACCGCATTTATCCTTCCCAGACGTTTTGCCGCATCAAGACTGCCGCCGTCCAGAACAAGCCTGTCGGCGCCGGACTCAATCGCCGTAACCGCGTATTCCTTGTTCCAGCTGCGCAGATCTACCCAGAATTCTTTCTTCATGATTCTTCCGTTAAATGATGTATTTGGGGATTTCAGACCAGTATAAACCCGTTTATACCTGTATCAGGCTTAAAGCTTCAAAGCCTCTTTCGGATCTTTGTTCTCGTGGACAACGGAACAGAGCGCCTGAATGAATTCTTTCGGATTCTCTCTCTGGAACGAGTTCCTTCCGAGAGCCACGCCCGCGCAGCCGCCCTTTGTGATTGCCTCGCGGACTGTCTCGAGCGACTCGATATCCGCGGCTTTTTCGCCGCCGGCGATAAGCACGGGGACCGAACATGCCGAGGTTATCTTCCTGAAACTCTCGGGATCGCCGGTGTAGCTTGTCTTGATGAGATCCGCGCCCAGCTCTTCGGCGACTCTTACGCAGTGACCGATTGCCTGCGGAGAATGCGGATCAATGCCGTTACCTCTCGGGTAGATCATGATTAAAAGCGGCATTCCCCACTTCGTGCATTCGCGTGAGACCTTGCCTGCCTCCTCGATCATTCTGGATTCGTGCGGCGCTCCCAGATTGATATGGACCGAGACGGCATCGGCGCCGAGAGCAATCGCCTCTTCGACCGTGCAGACCATGACTTTGTCGTTGGGGTCGGGGTTGAGCGAGGTGCTTGCCGATAAGTGGACGATAAGTCCGATATCGCGTCCGTGTTTTCTGTGTCCCGCTTTTACCATTCCTTTGTGCAGGACGATTGCGTTTGCGCCGCCGTCCGAGATGTCGGCTATAATCCTGGGCATATCTCCGAGTCCTTCGATCTGTCCCATGCTGAAACCGTGATCAAGCGGTATGACAACCGTTCTTCCGGTGTTACGATTCATTATTCTTTCGAGTCTTATTGCTTTTCCAATCATTTTGCACTTCTTTTTATTTTTTAGCTGTATTTTCAGCTGTATTTTCAACCTTATTTTCAGTCTTGTTTTCAGTCTTGTTATCAGTCTTACATTCAGCCTTAAATTCAGTCTTACATCCACTCTTTTGAACAGTTTTCAGAGTCCGAAGATTTTTCAGAGCATGAACATTTTTGAACATCAATCAGAGGCACTTATCAGATGTATATATTAAGTGATCCTGATGGGTTTTTTATTTTTGGGGAGTGACATTTCCGATGCGGCATCACATCTCCGATCTCATGAACTCTATTGCTTCCGCCGCCGTTCTGCGTTCGTGAACTATCATGGTCGCGGCTTTGACGAACAGGTCGGGACGGCTGTGCTGGAAAGCATTCCTTCCGATTGAGACTCCCGCGGCGCCGCCGAGCATAGCCCCCTCGATTATCTCCATTGTCGCCAGATCGTCGGTCTTTGAGCCGCCCGCGATAACAACCGGCACATGACAGCCCTCGGTTACCTCGCGGAACGAGTCGGGATCGCCGGTATACACCGTCTTTACGATATCGGCGCCAAGCTCCGAGCCCACGCGTGCGGCAATCTTCACGGCTTCGAGCGTGTTGTCGCAGTTTACCGATTTGCCGCGCGGATACATCATAGCGAGAAGCGGCATTCCCCATTCCATACACTCGACGGCGACGCGACCGAGATCGGCAAGCATCTGTGCCTCACTCGGAGCACCGATGTTGACATGCATGGATACGCCGTCGGCACCCATCTTGAGCGCATTCTGGACGGTGTTCACGATTACCTTGTTGTTCGGGTCGGGACCCAGGTCGGTGCTTGCCGACAGATGAAGAATCAGACCGATATCGGGTCCGATTTTTCTGTGACCGTGTAGTGCGAGTCCTATATGTCCGATGACGGCGTTTGCCCCTCCCTTTGCAAGAAGGTTTACGGTCTCGTCGAGATTTATGAGTCCGGGTATGGGTCCCGATGTGACTCCGTGATCCATGGGCACTATGACCGTCGTTTTCGTATCTCTCTTCATGATTCTTTCAAGTCTTATTTCTTTTCCTCTCATTTTAACCCCGTTTTACGTTTCATCAGGATTTTCGGATTTCTCATTTCTCTTCAGACGCTGCGGAATCACGATTTTTGATATTGACGATAGCTGAGGCTGCACCGAAAAAACAGTAAAATCTCACGATAGGATATATTTGCATGCTTATTTCCGGCGCAGTCAATACTTACTGACGATACCAGAAATAGCGATAATAGCCGAAGCTAAAGAAGAATGCGCTGAATACGCCGAATGATTCTGCGAGTACGGACAGCAACCGCTCGGGGACTTTTGCCGATACCTGAGTCTGTGCTCCGCACATGCCATTATATGTCGATCTGCGGGATAATATATTTTATGCCGCGGGATATGGAAGCATGAGATAGGCGGAAGTATTCTTTAACAGAATATTTAACAAAACAGTAACAGTCTTTTTAACAGAATTCGGGAGAATTTAAAGCAAAATTGAGGACAATCCGCGGGTTTTGATTCCGCGTCTTATCCGATATTTCTTATGGGGGGTTTTCTGCTTTTTTGCGTGGTTTTTCGTGCTTAACGCACGTTTTTGTCGGATGAAAAGATGACTTATCCGTATGATGTTTTGGTTTCGGGTTTTTCGTTCCTGAGGTTTTCAGTTTTGTGTGGGGGGGTTTGTGTGGGATTTTTGTGTGATTTCAGGTCTTGAAATTTTGGTGTTGGGGGTGTTGGGGGTTTTGGGGTTTTGGGGTTTCAGCTTTAGATTCGGGTTTGTGGTTTGTGGTTTCTGGTTGTGGTTGTGGTTTTAGGTTGCATTTTGGTTTATGGGTTGCAAAGTCTTGATTTTTGGTTTTGGAAGTTTGACTGCTTGTGGTTGTTTGTGGTTGTTTGTGGTTGCTTAGGTTGCTTATGGTTGCATTATCTTTTTCGGGGTTGGAATTTAAGGGTTTGATTTGTTTGGATTTTTTGGATTTGTTTTGATGGTTTCCTGTGCTTGTATGCTTGGATTATGTGTGAATGATTACGGAGTTATCCTTACTTTGTAGCCGTTGTGTATTTTTAGACGAGTTGTCAGGTTTCCGAAAGACCGGGATATTTTGCGGTTATCCGAGCAGGTTTTGCCTGCTTTTTGTTGTCTGCCCTTCTCCGACACTCTATACAATAAAACCACTCCGCAGCATATATATGAATAATATACCCGGGGAGAATCGATATAACCGAATAAGGGGGTGCTTCGGATATTCCGGTTATCCGCATTGAACGGATAAGTTCAATGAGATACCGATGCGGGAGAGAATGAGATTGAGAGAGGAGATATTGAAAAGATAATAGCGGCATAATAGCGGCACTGAAGGAAATGAGAGAATAATTGAGAAAATAATCCGAAAAAGAAAGATTCAGAGTTTTTGTCTGAACTTTACGGCATCCATCTTATTGAGGAACCAGAACATGCCCGCAAAGAGCGGAATCATCAGCAGAAGGACGACATAGGTCATATTTTCAGACATTCCGAGCGCATATAGCAGAGTGTAGGCATAGAGTACATACATATACATTGTAACCAGAAGAACAATCCCTGCCGTGCCTGCATCATATCTCTCAAGTTCGAGACGGCTTTTATGTTTTCGGCGGCGATCATAGTTCTTCAGATAACCGATTAAGCCTACCACGGCAACAATCATGACCGGCACGGCGAAGACGCCGACCGTCTTATCCGCATACGAATCGACATCGCCGTTCAGGCCCCAGTGGGTCGGCATTATATCGGGCATAAGCGGGTATGCGATGAAAGCCGTTATGAAAAAAAGCACCAGAACGAGAAGAACCCCGGCTTTAAGAATCTTCTCATGCTTTTTTGTCAGAACAATACCGCGCTTTGCGTGTGTGTCATAAACTTCATTCGCTTCCGTCGCTACCGAGCCGCCCGCATTTTGCTTTTTCATATTGTTCTTATTTTTGGATCTCTTATCCGCCGCCATTATCCGTAATGTTGGATTCACGCTCTAAAAAATATGTATGAAACGCATATGAAAAGCAAATGAAAAGTAAAGATGCGTAAATATGCGTAATAAACGTAAAGATACGCACAGAAAAGCGAACGAAAAAGAATTAAGCGGGAGTGCAAAGTGCGGTCATAAAGCACGGGCGGCTTCAAAAATGCCGCATTACAATTCATTCAGACAGATTAAAGGCAATATACATACAAATACTGGTAATATGGTTACAAGATACATGCTTGGAAACGAGGCAATAGCACATGCCTGCTGTGAGGCAAACCTCGACTTTGCAAGCGGATATCCGGGAACACCTTCATCCGAGGTCATAGACACTCTCAGGGCGCAGAAACTGCGCGATTTTTACGTTGAATGGTCGGTAAACGAAAAAGTGGCGTTTGAGAACGCGCTCGGAGCGGCATGGACGGGTGTCCGCTCACTCTTTACCACCAAACATGTCGGACTTAACGTTGCCGCCGACCCGCTCATGACAAGCGGATATACGGGAGTAAAAGGCGGATTCGTCATTCTCTCGGCAGACGACCCGTATGCACACAGCTCGCAGAACGAACAGGATTCCAGAATATATGCGAAATTTGCCGGCATATTCTGTCTTGACCCGGCAAATGTCCAGGAGGCGCATGACATGATACTCACAGCGTATCCGCTGTCCGAAGAGTTCGAAATACCCGTCCTCTTCCGCCCGACCACAAGAATCTGCCATTCCAAGAGCAATGTCGAGTTAAACGAAATCGGTAAGGACGGCGTTGGAACAGAGCACAGAACCGGCAACTTCGGGAAGGATCCGAAGCAGTATGTCGTCGTTCCGGCGCATACCCGCATCCTTCACAAAAAACTCATTGAGAAGCAGGACGCAATGGCGGAGCATCTCGTCAAAATCGGTCTGAACCGTGCGGAGATAAAGAAAGGAAGCAAAACCGCGGTTATCGCCGGCGGAATCGCCGCGGAATACGTCAGAGAGATTCTGCCCGATGACGTATCTTTTGCCGTGATAGGCGCATATCCGCTTGATTCGGAATGGCTCGCCGATTTTGTCGGTAAGCATGAGAAAGTCCTCGTCGTCGAGGAACTTGCGCCCGTAATCGAGGAGGAGGTCAGGCAGGTCGCGGGCGCAACCGAAGTCTTCGGAAAGAAGAACGGCTGCGTCCCCTACGACGGCGAACTCACCCTCGAGAAAGTATCCGCCGCATTTGAAAAAGCGGGCATAAAGAGCCGCCGCTCGTTTGCCCCGGTCGCGCCCGTCGCCGACCTTCCGCCCAGACCGCCGATTCTCTGCGCAGGCTGCGGACACCGTGCGGTCTTCTACGCAATGAAGAAAGTATTCGGAAAAGATGCGATCTTCCCCTCCGATATCGGCTGCTACACGCTCGGCATTCAGCTCGGAACCGTCGACACCACAATCTGTATGGGTGCATCGATAACAATCGGAAGCGGCATATCCCACGTCGACAGTAAGCAGATTGTCAGCACAATCGGAGATTCCACCTTCCTGCACACGGGAGTTCCGGGACTCATAAACGCCGTTTACAACGGAGCAAACCAGACCGTTGTCATTCTTGACAACAGAATCACGGCAATGACGGGACATCAGCCCAACCCGAACACTGGAATCACGGCAAAGGGCGAGACATCGCCGGCAATATCCCTCGAAGCCATCTGCCGCGCCTGCGGTGCGACCTTCGTCGAGACCGTCGATCCCTACGATCTCCTTCTGCTCCTCCAGACATTTACAAAGGCAAAGGATACGAAAGGCGTCAAAGTCGTCATTGCAAGGCAGCCCTGCGTTATTGCCGCAAAGAAGAGCGGACTTAAACGGAGAAGGCTCACGGTCAACCCCGATGCCTGCATTGGCTGCAAGGCATGTGTCAGATTCGGATGCCCCGCAATCGAGTTCTTCGACAATAAAGCATCAATCACCGAGCTTTGCAGCGGATGCGGAATCTGCGCGGAGATATGTCCCAAATCAGCCATATCGCAGGAGGTAATCTGAATGACGCAACAGGCAGGCAAACAGGCTGGCACTTCACGCGGAAACAGGGACAACGACAGCTTTGATCTGCTTATTGTCGGCGTCGGCGGTCAGGGAACCATACTTGCGTCCAACATCATAGGCGAGGCATGCATACTCGAGGGGCGCAATGTCCGTTCCGCCGAGACGCACGGCATGGCTCAGAGGGGCGGCAGTGTAGAGACGCATATCAGAATCGACGGCAGATACGGCCCCTTAGTGCCGACAGGCGCCGCGGACATGATTATCTCGTTCGATCTCCTCGAAGCACTGCGCTATCGGCATTTCCTTAAGCCGAGCGGCACCGTAGTCTCGGCCGAGGGTATCGTCGTCCCCATCTCCGCATTCCAGAACAATCTCGAGATTCCGTCCGCGGATTGGATAAAAGAGCAGATGTCGGATGTAAAACTGGTTACGGTCGATGCCGAGAAACTGGCAAAAGATGCCGGAAGCATTCTCTCACAAAATGTCGTTATGCTCGGCGCCGCAGCCAAAATACTGCCGCTTAAGAAGGATTCGCTTCTTAAAGCCGTTGAAGAACTTGTCCCGAAGAAGACGATTGAAATAAACAAAAAGGCGTTCCTTCTGGGATACGAGAGCGCTTAAGCTCTCATCTGACTTTTCTCGGGAATCATACATTCCCGCATTTTTGTAAGATTGCAATAGTTTAAAAAGACTTAAAATGTGACAGGAAAAAGTACTAGTCATGAATGAACGACAAATCTACGGCGGCGCTATGCTGTCGGCTGCCAGCCTTACGGTCTCGTGCATACTGGTTACAATGATTATTCTTGCCAGAAACGCGGGAGCTGAGGTCGACGCATGGGTGGGGTATGCGCTTATCGGCACTGCGGTTCTTCTTATTGTGGGGATATTTACAATAATCTACAAAATGAATGCGGACGAGAGCACAACGGCGGCATCTCCCGCAAAATAATGCGGTTTATGCTGACGAAACCTCGGGACACACCGGCAGAGGTCTTCCGTGCAGGTCTTCGACGCAGATTACCCGCAACACAACACGAAACAGCATAAATAACTCATTTTCCTTTTTATGACGAAATTAAAGACAGCACTTGCCCAGTTGAGTCCCGAAAAAGACAATATTGAAAAGAACATCGCGACTGCCGCGTCATACATAAAAAGCGCCGCAGAGAGCAATGCCGATTTAATCATCTTTCCCGAGCAGTATTTTAACAACTGGGACCCGCTCTGCACCCGATACTCCCGCGAAGAGCAGGACGGCATAATCGCGGCGCTTAAGGACGAAGCATCCGCAAACGGCATCGCAGTCCTAGGTTCGTATTACAAAGCGCATAATGCGTCGGAAAATGCAGGGGATAATGCCGACAGCAATGCCGCAAAAGACGGCACGGGAAAAGAGAACACACCAAAAGAGAACACCTCGGTATTCATAGACGATTGCGGAAAAATCCTTGCAGAATACTCAAAAATTCATCTCTTCAGCCCCGCAGGCGAAAACATAAACTTTGTCGCGGGGGACAGACCCGCCGTCTGCACCTACGATGGATTCAAATTCGGGCTTACAATCTGCTACGACCTGCGTTTTCCCGAACTGTTCCTTTATTACGCGGAAATCGGCTGCAACTGCGTCATTAACCAGTCGGCATGGGCGAAAGCACGCATGGAACAGAGACGCATACTTTCCAGGGCAAGGGCGGTCGAGAACCAGTATTACTTCATCGGTGTCAACATCGCAGGTAAAAACCCGCAGGACGAGTATTTCGGCGAAAGCAACGTAATCGACCCCGCAGGCACTGCGGTCCTCGAGGCGGACGGCACGGAGAGACTCTTTTTTGCCGAAATCGACTCCGAATGCGTTATTGCCGTAAGAGAAAACCTTCCGATACTTTCGGACCGCAGGGAAACACTTTACATGGAATGGCGAAGAAAGTTCATCCGAAAGGAATGATTCGCCATGAAGGGTGAACAGCACGTATTCTACACACTTCTCTCACTTGCCGTCCTGATCCCTCTCATACTCGCCGTTCTTAATTCATCGGAGTATACGACCCTTACGGCACTTATTGTCTTCACAATCGGCGTCTTCATAGGCTCGCTCGCACCCGATGCCGATGCGGCGGACTCGGCAATAATGCACGGTCTTGCCGGCGGAAAAGGCACGGTGAGAACGGCAAGACGCCATACCGTCATCATACTGCCCTTCTTCGGCTATCTCATCCGCTATCTCATATACTACCCGATATCGGCGCTGGCATACCTGGTCTCGCTCGGCCGCATAAAACCAAGACACCGCGGACTCCTCCACTCGCTCTTCGGAACGCTCGCCGCCGCCGTAATCCTTGCAATATACCTGCGGCTGATAACCGATATTCTGCTCGCGGCTATATTTGCCGCAGATATTGTGTCCGCAATCGACTCGTATCTTCCGGTATTCTGCGCAGGCATACTCTTCGGCGCCGTCATGCACCTTATTGAAGATTCATGCACCCATGAAGGCGTATACTGGCTATTTCCGTTCTGCAACGTAAAGCTCTCGGGCAATCTGACCCCTAAAGGCAGAAAGAACGGGCTGATTATCGTAGTTCTCGGAATCGCGGCAATAATCTCGCTGACATTCGGCAATACGTATCGTATCAGCGGCATTGCGGGAATTAACGGAACGGAAGGCATAACGGCAGGCATAACGACAGATATGACCGCGACAGCCGCATCGGCAGCAGCACCCGACATGATACTGCCCCTGATAATGCCGCTCATATACCTTGCAGCCGCGTGGATAACGGCATTTTACATCTCGGGCACTCACAGAGGATAGCCGCCGCGGGTTGCGATGCGGCGATACCCCCGTGACTGTCCGTATCCGTGACCATACATATCTATAATTTATAAGAAAACACATTCTGTTATCATGTTTCGTTTAGTCTGTGTGCATTGCGGCGCAGAATACAGCCAGGACGAGATTATCTACAGATGTAAGAAGTGCGACCACCTTCTTACCGTAAAATACGACCTGGACACAATCAGTATCGACAAGAAAGAGATGGACAGGAGACCCCTGCGTCTCTGGAAATACAAAGAACTTCTCCCCGTCACACGTGAACCTATTTCGCTTCAGGAAGGCGGCACACCGCTCTATCACCTGAAAACACTCGGCGAAGAGCTGGGACTCAAGCACCTCTACGCAAAACACGAGGGAATGAACCCGTCGGGATCCTTCAAGGACAGAGGTATGACGGTCGGCGTCTCGATGGCTCTGCAGCTCGGCAAAAAGACAGTTGCCTGCGCAAGCACCGGAAACACCTCGGCAAGTCTCTCGGTATATGCGGCAAAAGCGGGCATCCCCGCCGTAGTTCTCCTGCCTGCCGGCAAGGTTGCGCTCGGTAAGGTTGCACAGGCACTCATGCACGGCGCCAGAGTTATCGCAATCCGCGGCAACTTTGACAAGGCTCTCGAGATGGTGCACGAGCTCTGTGTCACCGACGGCATCTACCTCTTAAACTCGGTCAACCCGTACCGCCTTGAGGGTCAGAAGACAATCGGATACGAAGCAGTCGATCAGCTGGGATGCGTACCCGACAGATTCGTGCTCCCCGTCGGCAATGCGGGCAATATATCGGCGGTCTACAAGGGACTTCTTGAGTTTAAGGAACTCGGCTGGACGGATTCGATGCCGAAGATGACCGCGGTTCAGGCAGAAGGTGCGGCGCCGGTCGTCTCCGCAATCAAGAACAACCTCGATGTTCTGGTCCCCGAACTTAACCCCGAGACCGTTGCCACCGCCATCAGAATAGGTGCGCCGGTTAACGCTGAGAAGGCACTTACCGCAATCAGAAAGACCAACGGTCATGCATTGAGCGTAACCGATGACGAGATACTTGCAATGCAGCGCGATCTCGCACGCAAAGAGGGTATCGGAGTCGAGCCCGCATCGGCGGCATCGGTCGCGGGTATCAGAAAGATGGCGGAGCAGGGTCTCCTCGATGCCGATGAGAAGATTGTATGTGTGGTTACGGGACACCTGTTAAAAGATCCCGAGACAGTTATCAGGCAATGTGCACCTCCGACGGAGATAGACGCGACAATAGACGCTCTTCGAGCCGTACTTCGCTGATTCTTTTATCAGCGGCAATCTTCTTTTTAGCTGCGGCTGTCATTCCCGCATGCGCAGCTGCGCCTTTAAATGCGACATTCTTCGTGTATGACGGCGCCGAAACGTTTCATGCCGAGATTGAGATAATCAATGCCGAAAGGTACAATTTTGTCGAACCCGGACTTCTGGGCGAGGAAGTCCCGCGAAGCGTGACCAATACGACGCTTAGGTATACCGATAATCAGACCGCGTCCGAGTTCAAAACGGATGCCTTCGGGCGCTCGATCTCCTTTGAGAAGGGCAACTACACGATAGAATACGATGCCGCGCTGAAAAACAGGGACTTCCAGTTCATTTTCAACGCTCTTTACAATATAACGCTCTATCTGCCGCAGGGCTACGACGTGAGAAATCCGCTTCTCGGCACGACAAGCACGGGCTCGACCGTAAACACGGTTGATTCACGTTATCTGACGGAAGATCTTGCCGCAAAGAACGTGACGTTTACCGGCGGCAACGGGACGATTCAGGTCTTCTGGCAGAACCGTGCGTTTGCGGAGTGCAGATTCTACGACGATCAGCAGGTATTTCTGCTGGAAGTCTTCGGATCGGTCTGGCTTGCAATCGCGGCAATATTCGCCGTGCCTTATATTATGACAAGGCGCAGAATGTAATAAAATATAAGAAAAGGAATGGGGGAAAGGGCTTATACTCTCTGATGCACGGCAGCCCTTACCGCCGCCGCAATCTCTTCCGCCTTCTCATCCGTACGGGATTCTTTGTCAGTGAGCGCAAATTTGCCGGCGACTTTCACACCCTTCTCACTCAGCATTTTCTCCGCGGCATCAAGGGTTTCTATGCCGCCGCTCTTCTTCATCGTCGAAAAAATGACCGCGGTCCTGCCATCGCCGCTGGAGATATCCCTGAAGAGCGTGTTAATAGGGGGTGCGGGGCGTGCCGCCCAGACCGGCATTCCGACGAGGAATATGTCGCAGTCGGAGACGTCGGTATTTACCTCTTCAATCGGGTCGCAGTCACCCATGCGGGCACGTTTGACGCCGACGGAATACGCGGTAAGCGAATTGTAAGCTTTTTTGGGTTTTATCTCAACGACATCGACGAGATCCGAGGTACCTGACGAGAGCTTCGCTTTCAGAGTCAAAGCAAGTTCGCGTGTCACGCCGGAGTATGAATAATAGAATATCTTCGTATTCATCCTGTAATCATATTTTACGGGTTTTGGTATATATTTGCGTATTATTTGCGCATGATGGGAAACGCTGATTATCGCCTGCTCTTCAATTCCGCAATCCTCTCTTTGACAACGCCGAGCACTTCGCGGGCATCACGCTCCTTCTGAGAGAACCAGCGGCTTTTACGGTATTCCATGAGTCTTTTCAGGGTCGCATCCGAGATTACCCTCTGCGATGCGGCATCCTTTATCAGCGAATTGAAATTACGCCGCGGATAGTATACGCCTGCCGCAATCAGCACCATCTCAGCCGCTTCATCCGCGGTCACAATCCCCGAATAAACGCAGTTGTCAAGATTTGCCCTGATATCGACAAGCGCCTCGCTGACGGCTTCGTTCGTGAACGGATCGCAGGCAAGCGCAACCTCATCGTCGGACTCGATGACGCCGTCGCGATACATCTCATAGACCCTTCCCACGCCCGTCATGCCGAATGTGTCAAGCTCGCAGGCCCGCAGAGCGCCCATCGATGACGCACCGAAGACTTCTATGCCGGCATTAAGGACCCTGAGCAGTTCGCGGTGTCCCACCGAGCAGTCCTGAAAGAAAAGACCGTCGATGATGCAGACAATCCGCGGTTTATGTTCAAGCACATACTCAATATCGCCGCGCTTTATCGGCGGCATGTATTCCACGCTTACTCTACCGCTGTCACCGTCGAAATCCCGCGGCAGAATACGTTCGGCTTCACTCTGTCTGAGACTTGGTCCCAGAAAAACGATTACGTCTGGCATTCCTGCACCTCTCTCCCATTCTCTGATTATCTATTGCAAATGATTCAAGCCCGGGGACTATAACCCTTACCACCTCGATATCGGCATCGAGGGTTGAGAGGCTTGCCGCGAATATATGTTTCGTGCCGCAACTTTGAAGTCTCTCCGAGATATACGCAAGCTCCTTCGAGAAGTCGCAGACGCCGTTGCCGTAATCCGCCTCAAACCGCGGAATGTCGGTAAAGTTGAGCAACTCATCCTTAGATTCCGGAACGGCGAACCATTTCCTGTTAAGCCGCTTCGTCCTCTCGTAGCCAATCTGTTTCCGAAACTCAGCCTCGGTCGTATCTTCGCGTGCGCCGTGTATCTGGGTCAGTCGGCTCTGTGCGGTCTCGGTAACGGCACGTATCGCGGCAACCGCAGGCGAAAGGCTCGTCCCCATTCCTATGCAGAGAAGTGAGGGGTCTTTGAGTCTTACGTCGTCGCTGACGGCGGCAATCGTCGGAATGCCGTTGTCGGCAGTAATATCCCTTAAAATTACATCAACGCCGTTATCCGAGAATCTCTTAAGAAGTTCTCTCAGTTCGGCGCATTTCTCATAGTATTCACCTGTGGCAGTGACGGATGCCCCATCCGCTTCCGAGGGCTTTTCGGGTATCGTATCAGTATCGATTACCTTTCCCGCAACGCCCGACGCCTCGACAAGCGACCACGCATCGCGCTCGATAACCTCGCATAAGCCGTATAACGCCGCTTCGTTAAATGTATTTCCCGACGCTATCCCGTTTGTGCTCGTCCGCATGAACCGCCCGTGAGTATGGGGCACGGGGTGATATACGGCATGTGCGGGAATAAGGAGTTCGTCGCCGCTTACAATATCGCGGCACGGATACCACGGTATTACGGTATCGGGGCTGATGTCCTGCGGCAGAATAAGTTCCGCGGGGTCCAGAGCCTCCGCAGGATTCAGATTCGAATATCTGTCATATATCAGATCGCGGTCGCCGACTTCGGCACAGTAGCGCTCTATTCCCTCCATTACCGCCGAAACCCTCGCTTCGTCATCCGTGAGTCCCTTGCCGTTGTAGACCGATATAGCACCGTCGGCAGCTCCCGGGCGTATGCAGGAAAAGACGGGAATACCTACCCTGTCAAGTCCTGTTATCTCCGCAATGCGTGTAATTCCGCATTTCTTTGCCAGCGGCAGCACAATCTCCAAAGTTTCCGCAGGAGTTCGGGTTCTGAGCATTCAATAGATTATTGACGGGTCTTTTTTTATATCTGTCGAAGATGTGTAAACCGGGAAAGTGAAAATAGATTTTTATTTACCATCATAAAGATTCATTAACGATTACATCAGTAATATTTGCGAAGTGATAAAATGTCAGATATCTTCAAATACTCAGTTTTATTATTGATTCTGTCCTCAATTGTATCGATAGCGGGAGCGACGACCACCGAGATTCACAAAGGAGATACGATTTTCGTTGGCGAAGACGGACTGCATCTAAACGATGATGTCTTCTACGGGAATGATACACAGATAGCATACTTCGGATCGGGTAAAACGACGGGTGCTCCGGCATACGTAGATACACCTTCAAAAACAGGCTTTTCGGTTATGGCAAGTGAATTCAAGGACAGACAGGGTGCATGGTATTCCTATCCCGAGGGCGCAGCAGTAGGTCATACCGCATTCTATGTATCTTATCCGAGCATTAATCTGAGACTATACGCATACCGCGGCGGTGACAGCTTCGATATCACAAACGGAAAGATAGTATCCGGAGAGACTCTTGACTTCAGAATCGATTCCAATCTCGCACCCATATTCTCCAGAGGCGTCACGACCTCGGATGAGGGAATAGACATTGTATTCACCGACAATAACGGGGCCACACTGACATCCCTTTACGACTGTACAGGCGCTCCTGTAAGCATTGTCAATCTGCACCCCACAACGTCCTCGTTCTATGCGCCGGACGGCTCACTGACATGCTTATGGGATACCGGAAACTCCGCATACAGAACAGGGGATTACACAATCTATGCCAAGGTAAATGTCAACAATATTTTCAATAATCTCGGCTCTATACAGGGCGTTACCGTATCGCCGACAATAGGTACGAAGACGAAGTCCGAGGACGTATCCATGGGCATAAACACGCCCACACCAACACCTGTGCCATCGGTCTCGACCTCAAGTTCACCGAGTTCGATAAAGACAACGGCACCGACCGTAAAACCGACTGCAAAGTCGACGGCAACACCGACACCTGCGGCAACCGCGAATACTCCCGCACCGACCGCGGCAGTAACCGAGACACCTGTACCTACTCCGGTGCCGACTCAGACACCCTCATCGCCGCTCGGCACGGTTACCCTGATGTCCGCGTTAATACTCGGCATGTTTGCATTCGCGGCAATGAGAAAAGACTGAAATTAGATAACAAATTTCAATATCTTTTTTGCAAAATTACAATCAAAAATAACCTGTCAATAGCTAAAAAAAGGATAATAAATTTAAAATGAATATTTAATTTTCAATTTTTAAGATAAATATTAATTATTGTTACCTCTTCTCAGCGCAAGTAATACCGCACCGATAATGCCAATAACGACAACTGCCGCAGATACCGGGGAAGTCTGCTTCTTCTCGACCTTGTTCTCCGCATAGTTCAGATTTGCAAGAAGGAGGTTGTTCATCGGGTCTATCTTCAGGCCCTCTTTCGAGACCGCAATCTCGTCCTCGTATCTTCCGAGACCGCCGAGTGCCGTTCCCTTATTCGTGTATGCCGCAAGGAGAGTCTCGGTATCCTTCAGATTCAGGGCAAGTGCGGCGTCACAGGCGGCGATTGCTTCATTGTATCTGCCGAGAGCGTTAAGAACGGTAGCCTTGTTGACATAAGCCTCGCCCTGCTTTGGATTCAGCTCAATTGCTTTGTCAGCTGCTGCCAGTGCCTTCTCATATTCTCCTTTTGCCAGAAGAACACCTGCTTTTGCTGAATAAGCTATTGACAGATTTTCATTAATCTCGATAGCCCGATCCAGATACTCAAGCGCCTTATCCAGATCACCTCGATTGGCAAGATCAATTGCTCTGTTATAATTATTGATCGCAGAAATAATGCCTCCGCTTGCTGTAAGTCCGTCATCGGATTTAATCGCCGCAGGCGTCTCGACTACGACATTATCGCCGGTGACGCTTATCTTAATGGAATCCGTCCCGTTTTCCGCAGCCGATACCGCAGATACGGCAAGCAGCAGGAAAATGAGAACTGCCGATACTGTTACAAAATTAATCTTCATGAATCTCTCATATTAAGTAGATCTGCTCGGTATTCAAATTTAGGATTGAAACGGTTAAACGGGTGCAGACATATTTTTCAGTCAAATAAAAAAAGGGGATTTTTGGAATTT
>JAFPWZ010000075.1 GCA_017412625.1 Methanomicrobium sp. | reverse complement strand
CGGGGTAATGCACAACCTTCCAAAAGACGCCAAACTTCTGGACCTGGGCTGCGGAACAGGTCTTTTCATGGAGAGATATCTCAGATTCGGCGGCGAGGTCATAGGTCTGGATATCAGCCGCAATATGATTGTAAGGGCCAAAGAGCGGACAAACTCCGACGTGACTCTCGGCACCGCGGAGCAGCTGCCGTTCAAGGACGATACCTTCGACTGCGTCTCCAGTGTGCTTGCCTTCTCGTATCTTCTGAATCCGCAGGGGGCAGTCCGGGACATTTACAGGGTATTAAAGCCCGGCGGTTCGGTCTCGATATGCACCCTCGGCAAGAATGTCTTCACCTCCGCGGTTCCCGCCGCCCATAAAATCGGCGAGAAACTGCACGTGAAATCGGTCGGCATGGTCAATATCACCGAGCGCTACTATAAACCCGAAGAACTCTCGGATCTCCTTACATCCGCGGGTTTCACGGATGTCTCGGTTAAACGCCGCTCGTTTGCGCATGTAAGTCTTTCACCGTCGCTCTACTCCATCGCAAAGAAGTTTGAGCCGATTGTCGAGTCGAAGATACCCTATCTCGCCTTCAATATGTGCGCTTCGGGAATTAAGCCGAAGAATTAATCTTTTTTTATTTTTTTAAGGTGATCCGACGGCAATCCGGTAACCTGTGAAGGAATGCATGCCGGAATATTCGTTTTTGCCGGCAGATTATTTGAAAAAAAGTATTTTTGGATCTCGGTAATTTTTGGATTTCGGTAATTTTTGGATTTCGGTAATTTTCGTATTCAGTATCTCTTCTTTAATTTCGCGATGACTCTGAGTTTCTTCTCTATTGCGGCATCGGCAGAGGCTTTTACCTTTGCTTTCATCTCGTCAAAGTCATATGCGGGCTTATCCGCGACCTTCTTGACCGGGGTATACGCGGATTCGCGGAATGCCGGAACGAAGTCGCAGAGTTCTCCGTTGCGCAGAATCTTCGAGTCAGAGGGTCCTTCAGTGACATAACCCATCTTCTTCATGACGACGCCGGCGGACTTCACGACCGCGATTATCTCATCGGCAACCTCGGGGGGTGCGGTGACGAGAAGAGCGTCGAGGGAGACGCCGAGGTAGTCGATCTTAAGTTCATCGAGCATCTTCAGAACTTCGGGCTCGACAAGACTCCTCAGGTTCTCTTCCTCGACGACGATTCTGCACTTTGCGGTCTCAGCCATCTCATAGACGTCGCCTCTCAGACCGCCGTTCGTGACATCCGTCATAGAATGAATCCTGTTCAGGACGGGGCTGTTCAGCAGCGCCTCACAGGCCTTAAGGAAGGAGAGATTTATCGTCTTCTCGACGACCTGCGGGTATCCCGAGTATATAGCCGCGGTTGCAATCGTTCCGCCGCCGGCGCCCTCGGTCATCAGGAGAATATCTCCCGGCTTCGTTGCCGAACGCTTAGTGACGTGGTTGGCGACACCCACACAGCCCACGCATCCGGTCATGCGCTCGCCTATGACCATGTCCCCGCCGATGCGCAGGGTCGAACCCGATACCAGCGGCACATTCATCATATCGCTTACGACCGCTATTCCCGCCGTGTAATCGAAGAGCTTTGCGACATCGCCGTCATCGGCAACGTGGATATCGGATAAAAGTGCCACGGGCTTTGCGCCCATTACGTAGGCATCGCGGAGTGTGGCGCGGGTCACGTGGAATCCGGCAAGAAACGGGAAATCCGAGAGACGCGAGTGCATTCCGTCAACCGTCGTGATGATGTACTGACCGCCGGCTTTGACAACGCCGGCATCGTCCATCTCGTCAACGCCGACTGCCGTGTTGCTCTCTTTGCCCTCTGCACCTGCGCCGATTATCCTCGGAAACTGCCTGTGCACAAAAAAGTCGCCCGTGCCGCGTGAGCCGACTCCGAACTCACCCATCTTAATGCCGGACTTATCGTAATCGAAGAAATCGCCGCGAAGTCCCGAGGAGTTGTCAACCTCGGTGACTACCGCCTTTGAAAACTCAAGAGCATATTTTCTGTCGCAGTTCTTTATCTCAAGTATTCTGTCCGCAAGTTTTGCGGCAATATCATCCGCATTCGCACCGGTTTTTCGTCCCCTTCGTGCGAACTCTTCAACATCCATGTATATTGTTTCTGTGTGATTGTTCAAAAAGGATACACATATGAAACAAATTCGCCACTTGCCTTCGATACCGACAAGCATTAGAAAGAATGAACGGCAATACTATAGCATGGATTCGGATACACCTTCGGAGATACGAAATTCGCGGATTGCGGGAAGCGCCATGCCCTGCGCATGCACCATTGCCGGTTCGGACAGCGGCGGCGGTGCGGGAATACAGGCGGATTTAAAGACATTCGCGGCATTCGACGTCTGGGGGTGCAGCGTAATCACCTCGCTTACGGCGCAAAATCCCTGCACCGTGCTCGGTATCGAGAACGCATCCGCGGACTTCGTCGGACTTCAGATGAAGGCGGTCGCCGGAGACTTTAAAATCGCGGCTTACAAGACGGGAATGCTGCCGACCGAAGATATAATCCGCACGGTTGCCGCGAATCTTCCAAGGAACGTGCCGACGGTCATCGATCCCGTCATGATCTCCACCAGCGGCAGCAGGCTCACAGACGAAGACGCAGGCGAAACTTTGAGAACGAAGCTGCTGCCGCTTGCAAAGATAGTCACCCCGAATATTCCCGAGACCTGCGAATTATCGGGGATTGATCTTGGCCGCAATCCCTCCGAGACGGAGATTGCGAATGCCGCGGAGGTAATTCTCGGCAGCGGCGCCGAATACGTCCTAATCAAAGGCGGTCACCTAAGCGGCGACTGCTCATCGGATTATCTGATCTCAAAAACCCGTGGCGGGGGGGATGAAGAGGTCTCCGCCGGCATCACCGACGGCAGCCGATGCCGTATTGAGATCAAAACAGACATAAACGGGCTTAATATCGTCAAATATACGGGACCGCGATTCCGCGGCGACATTCACGGCTCGGGATGCTGTCTCTCATCGGCAATCGCGGCGTGTCTGGCAAAAGGATATACCGCGGAGAAAGCCTGCGCATGTGCTAAGGTCTTCATCGGCGATGCCATCGCGGGCGCATACATCTCCGAATCAAAAAGATACAGCATCAATCCGGAACATCCAAAGAAATCCCTGTAAATCCCTGTAAATCCCGACAAATTCCGACAAATAAGATTTACGTGACTTTTTTGAAAGAATTCCGACAATACGAAATAAAGTTGACTTTTTTACCCGATATTTTTTAAGAACATTTCAAATGATAACTATTATATTTCCATAAATCAGAGTCTTACGAAAGGGTATAATGTTGGATAAGGTAGATAATGCAATCCTGAACGAGCTTGCAAAAGACGGCAGAACGTCGATGGCGGATTTAGGGAAAAAATTGGACATTGCGCCGTCGACTGTCTTCAAGCGCATCGAAAAGCTCAGGTCAACAGGTATAATTCAGCGATTCACCATAGTGGTCAATCCCGAATTCTTCAAGAACTCCATCATAGTTTTTCTGTCAATATCGGTAGATCCGCTCCAGAAACCCGAGATAGAGAAATTCCTGTTGAAGATGGATCATATACTCGAAGTATATGAGACGCTTGAGCCCGATGATTTCCTTGCAAAAGCACGCGTTCATGAGATTGCACAGCTTAAAACCGGCATTTTAATACCACTCAGCGAGCTCACCGGCGTTCGCGACATTAAACCCATTCTGACTGTCAAGAAGGTCAAAGAGCAGTTCTGGAATACGGAGGAGTATGATTTAAATGGAAATTGAAGTCTTGCAGATTACCTTAGCGGCGATAACACTTATTCTCGGTCTGGCACTCATCATTTACCTGTATCAGGGATACAAGGTAGTAAAACAGAGGAGTTTCCTTCTGCTGATATACGGTCTTTTTGTACTTGTCATCGGCATTGTGCTCCCCGATATCTCATCAATTCTTGATCCCGAGATGTTCTGGTACTTCTGGACATCAATATTCTCAAGGTTGCTTGTGATTATCGGTATGTGCACCATGATATTCTCGATAATGAGAGGGTGATCTTATGGGTGAAAACCGGTCTTTTGCAAGAGACTGGCAGCTTTTGAAGCTGACTCGCGATTGGAAACCTAAAGACAGATCCAACGAGATTGTTCAGAGGCTGTTGGCCGAGAATGATACGACGGTTAACGCCCATATCGATGCAATACTCAACGATATGGCGAAAAAAGATGCGGCAGAGATACTTCAGCGCATGCATTCGCAGATGGATAAGACTACCCTGATTGAGGGTATCCTGCTTATATCCGGCATTGCATACGATACCGCGGATGACGGTCAGGAGAAGCGTTACATGATAAGAAAGGCTGTGAAATCTTCGGAGGCAAACAGCGTTTTCGACGTCAACATGAACCCCGTGTATCTGAGATCGTTTATAGAGACAATCGCTCCCGAGTCCGAGATTCTCGACAGGGGCGATCACTTCACTCTCGTGATGCAGGAATAACTCTCCAGTCACTTTTTTTCATTAGACATTCGACTTTCTGCGTTCTGCCATCACCCTCTTTCTGAACCGCATAATTCCTGAAAGTTTTTTGCAGGCATATTTTCGGATGTTCTTTGATATTGTTTAGATGTTTTAATTGCTCCTTTTTCGAATCGGGAAACGGAATCGACTCAAAACACTAATATGCAATTAAAAAACATGGATATATGTTAAGTAAATCAAGTCGCCGTTATCCGCGGCTGTAATCTGGTTTGGTGATTTAATGAGAGATTTTACAGAAAATACCGAGGCTGTATCGCCCGTTATCGGCGTTATCCTCATGGTGGCAATAACGGTTATCCTTGCATCCGTAATTGCCGTATTTGTCTTCGGACTTGCCGGAAATCTGGAATCGACTATGCATAAGGACGTCATCTTCAAGACGGGCGTTGACAATACCGGCAAACTGATCACGATTCAGGCATTCGCGGGCAAAGATCTCGGCAGAATTTCCTATATCACTGCAACGAACGGAAGTTCCTACTGGCTCCCCAAGGGCATAACCAAGAACACCGATGCGGGCTGGCTCCATGTCGGCTGGATAAATACAACCACGATACCGCGTAACGACAAGACCGTGGTCTTTACGGCAACGTTCTCGGACGGCACCGAGCAGGTTATTGCCCAGACGTAAAAATAATTGTAATAATAATTGTAAAAAAACAGTAAAAAACAGTACAAATAATTATATTAATTTATTTTATGTATTCCAGCAGCATACGCACGGCTTCGTTTTCCCTTTCGCCGCCGCACTTTTTCGCAATCGAGATATCGTAGTCTATAAGCGCTTTAAGCTCCGCAGAACGCGATATTACATAGCGTGTGGCATGAACTGTCGCATCTATGACTGCCGCAAAACCGCGGTTAAACGGGTGAACCGGGGTGGCAATTACCTTCTCGGATACGAAATCCAGCTCAAAGATGCAGGACTCCGCGGATTCGCCGGTCTTTACAGCTTTAAACAGCACATAACTCTCGGCGGATTTCAGCCTGTAAAATCTCCGACCGCATCCTTTCACATCCGCACAATTCTCCGCATAATTCTCAGCCAAGTTCTCCGCAAAATCCTCCGCATAATCCTCTTCAAAGAATTCACTGCCGATATCCTCAAAGGCGGTCTTCACGTAAAGAACGGGGTCGTGAACGATATTTGCGCAGAAAATGCCGTTTTCGAGGACGTTATCAAGAGTATGGGTCCCTTTGAACAGAACAAGACGCGATCTGCCGCTCCTGTTGATTATTCCTATCGGAGCGGCATTCGCTCTGCCGCTGCCGTCGAAGGTAACGGCAATCACCTCATTGATTCCGCCCGCAATTATCGAAGATTCCTTACGCCCGTTCATTTGTCCCAGTCCCAGCCCCGGAGAAGTGCCGTGAAAATGCCCGCTATCGTGATATCGGCAAGAGAACCCGGGTTTATGCCCCTGCTCAGACAGATGCCGTCAAACTCCTCCGGCGTCATCTTTCCGTCAATCACATCGCGGGCTGTCTCCATTGTCCATGTGCCCGCACCGGCGCCGAGCTTCTTGACGACAAAAGTATCGACGTGCTCGGACATAAACCTCAGAAATACTTCGGGAACGGCGTCCTTACCCTTTCCCGACGCAATAAGGGCATCGGCAAACTTCTCCGTAAGCGTAAATCCGTTAACCCATTCGGCCGCAATCATGTCGTTTGCCGAGGAATACTCCATGACGTCATAGAGCGTCATTCCTTTCCTGCGGAGATCTTCGATTGCGGAAGGGCTGTTCACATCCATATCGTCGGACTCGTTCATGCGCACGCTGGTAAGCCCGAATGCCAGATAGAAGAGGACGGCATCGGAGACATTCGTCTTTTGAATCAGCTCCTTTGCACCCGCGATACCGTGACCTGCCAAAAGCGGTATCAGAAGAATAAACGCCCCGAAATGCGTGTTGCCGCCGGAATGCCGGTTTGTGTCGGAAACGGCATCATAGATAAGCCTCCCGATACCTGCCGCGAGGAAATCGTCCCGATATTCGGACGGATATTCGGGTCGCAGATTCACGGCTTTGCTTTCGGAATCATTGCGGATCTCAAAGTTTTCGGCATTTAACAGGGCATCGTGCGCAAAAATTATCGAAGATAAAAAATGTTCGAGTGCCGTGTTATCGTAATCATGACAGCGGTCCACATTTCCGGGTTTCACTTTGCAGCAGACCTCAAGCATCATGGCGGTCTGCGCAAGTTCGCAGAGACTGAAGTCCTTTTTCGGGTTACTCTTCCGCATCGCTCTCGGACACCGCCGGAATTCCTTTTCGCGCATCGAAAATTTTCTTCATAATCTGCTCGGAAAGACGGCGTTTGCAGCGCATATATTCCCTGTGCGAGAGCTGCTCGCGTTTTAACGAGAGATCCCTGAACATGCACGGCGTTGACGACTTGCAGCACCATGCCAGACTGCCGAAACATGTGCTCTCGCCCGGCGATATCTTGGTTCCCGCAACGCTCCCGACCTTGTAGTCATGATATTCCTTGGGACTCACGCCGATTTTGTCGAGGAAAGGAATCAGCGGACAGCGTTTTACGGGCATACAGCAGAAAGCAAGACTGCGTATGTCTCCGCCGCGGCAGAGCTGCTTGGGGGAGTTGTACCATCCGCTCTCCTTTGCCTGAACCTCAATGCCGGCCCGGATGCCCGAAAGGGTTGCGTTATCCGCATGACGTCCGAGCGAGACAATGTCGGCACCGTGCGAGAACATGTCTCTCGCGGCATCGAAATCGTTTATGGAGTTATTGGCGATTACCAGAATATTGCAGTTATTTCGTATTTCCTTCAGTTTTGCGGTCCCGAAATCCATAAGATCGACGTGGATTATGTCCGCACCCGCATCGTCAATGACTGCGGCAAGAGCGGCATCGTCATCGCTTACGCCGGCGCGAATCTTTACCGAGACGACGGCGCCCGCATCCTTCAATGCACGGATTATCCCTGCGAGTCTCTCGGTATTTTTGAGCAGGTATTCTCCCGCACCCGCCTCAATCATCGCCGGCTGACGGCAGTGTGCGTCTATCTCATATATGACGTCCTTTCCGACGGCATTAAAGACGTTTATGAACGATTGCGGCTCGCAACCGCGAAGATTCAGACCCGTAAGAACGCCGCTGTCCTTTAACTTTGATACCTCTTCTTTTATTGTCGCAATAGGATCGTCGGAGATGAATTCGGCTCTGCCGCTCTTTTCCATCTCTTTACCCGCGCCGATTGTCGGCTCGTCCGTCGAGTATCCGCCGATAAACGCAATTCCGCAGTTATCCTTGCGTGCCAGAACATAATCGGCGTCGGTAATCCCCGCCATCGACGCAAGTGCTATAGGTGTATTTACAGTACGTCCGTCAATCTCCAGTTCGTACAGGTCGTAGGAATCCGTCATTCTTCAATACCATTTGTGTTCAATATATCTAATTCCTTTTGATAGAGTCCCTCGAGAACGTAACCGCCCTTTGACCTCGTCAGTTCCGTGCCCTCGCGGATGATCTCGTCCAGCGATATCCCGGGCGCCGTCTCCCTTATCCGAAGAACGGTCTGCCACGGAATCATGAAAGCACGGTTGGGCTTTCCGCTGCCGCCGCTGCGGAACTCCACGGCAAGATAACCCTTTCTGCCGGTTTTGCCGATGAAATCCCATATTGCATCTATCTGATGCACCTTGTCCTTGTCCTCGTGAAAATGCTGCTTGAAATAGATTTTTTTGCCCTTCAGCGACTTGCATTCGACCGCAAGATAGTATCGCGGGTCGAGGGAGTCGACCAGAATATCGACATACTGTGTATTGTATTTGGACTGTTTAAGGCGGTATGCATAGCCTTTGAGACCGTTATCCTCGAAAAATCTGTTCAGACAGTGTACCATATCCCTTTCAAAATCAGCCATTTTATCCAGTCTCTTTTCAGTTCTTTTTACGTCTGCTGTCCCGTCTGCATATCAGCGGCATATGTTTCCGTATATCTGCCGTATATATGCCGTATATCTGCTGTATACAATATCTGCTGTATACAGTTGGGCTTGAAAAGACAAAAAACAGATCAAATACATTTGAATCGTTTAAGGCGTATGCAGACCGCCGGCATAAACCAGTAACTATTTTATTAAATATTGTAATAAATAATATGATATGTCAAAGACAGGATTCTTACTTGTAGGACACGGCAGTACAAAACCCTACAATAAACAGCTTATTGAGAACACAGCCAAACTGATTGCACAGAAAGAAAAAGACTACATTGTCAAATGTGCTTTCATGGAGAACAGCACCCCGTCAATCCCCGAGATCATAGACTCGTTCAGAAACGAAGATATCGACAAAATGCTCGTTGTTCCTCTCTTCCTTGCAAGAGGCGTTCACATTGACGTGGATATCCCCGAGATCCTCGGCATTCCCGAATGCGGACACAAAGGCACGTTCAAGACGGCAAAAGGCGAGGTTCCGCTGGTCTTTGCAAGCCCAATCGGCGACAACCCGATGCTTGCCGATCTTATGATCTCAAGTGCAAAGAATGCATTAAAAGAATATTTATAATCTTTTTTCGGAAAAAATGAAAATACTGGTGCTTGACACCATTCACGGCGGAAAGACGATTGCCGGTTACCTGACCGCACTCGGTCATACATGCGATACGGTCGATGTATACAGGCACGAAAGCGGTATCACGGAAGAAGAAGCCGTCCGCAATCTGACTCTTAAGAGATATGATTTTGTCTGTGCACCTATTCATCTAAGCCCCGAGTATTGTATCCTGAAAAGCGCCGCCGCCGAAGGCATTCCCGTCCGATCTCATCATGAAATCTCATCGATGATTGTATCGGAATCAGTTAAATGTGAATCCGTTAAATCGGAATCTTATGAATCAAAATTGACCGACACGGACGCTGGCACAGGAAATCCGAAGCCGGTCATAGAGATTACGGGTACGCGCGGGAAGACCACGACCGCATATGCCATCTCGCATATGCTCTCGCACGCCGCTGCGATAAGCGCTATCCCGCCGGAAAAAACCCCGGATTTTGAGAATTCACAAAAAACACTGGAGACGGAGTCGGGGATTCTTCACACCTCACGCGAGACCGTGACTGTCCCGAACGGCAGAGTCCTGCAGAGAGTAAGCATAACGCCGGCAAGCTCCGTAATGCCCGCATTATATGCATTAAAGAACAATCTCTGGTTTGTTGCCGAAGAATCCCTCGGAGTATGCGGTTTCGGAAACCTTGCCGTGCTGACCTCAACCGAGGACTACCCCTGCGCCGATAAAAAACGCAGTGCTCTTGCCGTAAAACTCGCTTCCATGGCAGGATGCGGGAGAGTTCTCATCGGATACGGCGCCGATAAAAGCAAAGTCCTTGAGACGGTTGAGAGCCTTCCGCCGTCGCGGAGGATACCGCGGGAGAGGCTTTTCTTCGCATCCGATGCCGTCGGCGTCGATGACGGAACATGCAGGTACGACAGCGGCGGATTTTCGAACAGAGAGGCATCCGAGAAGATTGCCGGAAGTTTCTCAAATCCGCTCCTCTGTCTTGAAGGCTATAAACAGGCGATAGCAACCGCCGCCGCTGCCGCCTGCCTGCTCGGATATAACCCCGATTCGCTGAGCGGATTTTCATCCGTCCCCGGTCGCCTCTCGCTTACCCGCGAGAACGGAATCACGATCATAGACAACTCAAACAGCGGCACAAACAGGAATACGTCGCTTATTGCCGCCGAATACGCAAGGAAAATTGACAATACTCACACCGGCATAATCCTCGTAATCGGCATCGAGTCCGAGACAGTCTGCGAAGGTTTCTCAAAAGAGGACGTAACATCGGCAATCGCCGAGATAAAGCCCGAATGTGCGGGGGTTGTCGGCGATTCGCTTAAAGGTATAGTCACGGATGATTTCGACAACACTATAATTTATCATTCCGATAATCTTGAATCAGGCAGAAAGATGGCGCTTGAGATGGCGGGGGTATCGGACAATGAAGAAAAACAGAGAGATTGCGGCGGAAAAACCGTAGTTCTCTGCGTAAAAACATGGAGGTAAAAAATGGAATACATACAGCCAAGACCGAGTTCAATCGTCGCGGGACTCTATACGGTAAGAGATCTCGGCGTTGACGTCGCAATCCTGCACGGACCGTCGGGATGCTCGTTCAAGCATGCTCGTCTCCTCGAAGAGGACGGTCTGAGAGTGCTCACAACATCGCTTGCAGACAACGAGTTCATCTTCGGCGGCCACGACATACTTGTTAAAGTGCTCAAATATGCCGAAAAAGAGTTCAAGCCGCGACGGATTGCTGTCGTCGGAACATGCGTCGCCATGATTATCGGAGAGGACATGCAGGCGGCGATAGACGATTCGGGCATAAGCACCCCCGCAATCGCGGTCAATATCCACGCCGGATTCAGGGAGAACATCGACGGCGTCATAGCGGCACTCGAGCCCGCCGCCGATGCGGGGTGGATAGACGAAGAGGAACTCGAACGCCAGAAAGTCCTCCTCCGTGCCGCCAATCAGGTGGAAAGAACACGCGGTGCGGCGTATAAATCCTATGTCCAGCCGCATCGCGGCGACCTCAAGCATGTCGTCGCAAAAAGACTCCTCGAGCTTGCAAAGGAAGGCAAAAAAGGCGTTGCAGTCCTCAACGCCAAGAAAGAGACGGCATACATGTTTGCCGACGTCCTGACCGCATTCCGCGAAGCCTGTCCAGATGCGGATGTGCAATACATAGCAAACCTTGAAGCACGCGGTCTTCCCAAAGTCAGAGAGGATGCCAAAAACATCATCACAGGGCTTGAAAAAGCGGAAATTGCCGAAGGAAAGAATCTCGGACTCATAGGCGCACTCGACGAATACGGCGCAAACGGCGATAAACTCGGTGCGGCTCTCAAAGAGGCAAAACCCGATTTCGCGATAATATCCGGAGTGCCGCACGCAATCGCGCCCGAATACCTTGAAGGAATCGAGGTATTCTCGGTAACGAACGGTCCGAGACAGTATCAGCCGCTGAAAGAGTTCGGACATGACCATGTCGTCGTCGAGATTGACCTTCATCCGAAGACTCTCGGCGTCAGGGAGATTGTTCCGAGCGAGTTCGGAGATGTCATCCGTTCGCTCAAAGACGAATTCTGAAGCAAAACCGCGAAGTGCGTAAACCAGGGGATACCAGGAAGGGAGATAAAATGAAAAGTTTTCTGATAACCGGTGATAGGTCGAGCAGCGGAAAGACAAGCATAACTCTCGGCATTTCCGCCGTGCTTGCGAGAGAATACAAAGTCCAGCCATTCAAAGTCGCGATGGACTACATTGACCCTTCGTATCTTACCGGCGTCACCGGCAGAATGTGCCGCAATCTGGACAGCTATGTTATGTCGGAGGAGCAGTTACGGGCATCCTACGACAATGCGCGTGCCGATGCGGATATTGCCGTCATCGAGGGCGTAAGAGGACTCTACGAGGGCTCGGAAGCTCTTGCCGATACGGGTTCTACGGCGGAGGTCGCCAAGATGCTCGACCAGAATGTAATAATGGTCTTAAACGCAAGAAGCATTACGCGCAGTGCCGCCGCGATAGTAAAGGGATTCTGCGACTTTGACCCCGCGATAAAGATCAAAGGCGTCATCCTGAATCAGATAATCAGCGAGAAGCATAAGGAGAAGGCATCGACTGCGATTGAGCACACAACCGGCATCCCCGTCATCGGCGCAATCCCGAGAAACGCGGAGATGGGACTTACCATGCGGCATCTCGGTCTTATTCCCTACCTCGAAGGAAAAGGCGATGCCGAGTTCGTAAAACGCGTCGGCAAGGTTGCCGAGATAGTCGAGAAGAACACGGATATGGATGCACTTCTATCAATCGCGGGCGAAGTCCCGTCGCCGTCGGAAAAGCCCGAGATCTTCAGGGCGAAATATGACGGCTGCGACCTCAAAGTAGGAGTCGCGGTGGACGAGGCATTCAACTTCTACTATAACGATATCTTTGACATTCTGCCGTCTCTAGGTGCGGAGGTCGTAAAATTCAGTCCGATTCACGACAGACTCCCCGATGCCGACGGATACATCTTCGGCGGCGGATACCCCGAGATGTTTGCAAAAGAGCTCGAGGCCAACGACAGAATGCGTGAAGCCGTAAGGGAGGTCTCGCGGAACGGAACGCCGATATATGCCGAATGCGGAGGTCTCATCTATCTGACCGAAAACATAATCCTGAAGGAGGGCTGGGAAGGACGGACTGAAGATGAATCATACGATCTTGCGGGCGTATTCAAAGGAAAGACGCGTATGCCGACAAAGCGGGTCATAGGCTATGTCGACGGCGTCTCAGACTCCCGTTCGCCGATGGGGGCAGGCTCTTTCAGCGGGCATGAATTCCACCATTCCGATGTCCTTCTCTCCGAAGATACGCATTACTCCTACAGGCTCTCACGCGGCAGCGGAATCAAAAACGGGCTTGACGGCGCCGTTTCGAACAATACGCTTGCATCCTACACCCATCTGCATCCCGTCGCATCCTACGGCATGTTTAAGAATTTCACCGAAAAGATGCGCTCGCAGTGATACGGCGATACAGTTGAGATACAATCGGAAAATACCTTTTTTCAGGCAGCAAAATTGTCCCCGCGGAGCGACTTTATCTTAAAATCACAACCTATATATGCAATTTCTGAGTATATATTAAGGCAATCATTCAGATAGTGATTCCGTGCTGATATAGTGTAGAGGCCAATCATGCCGGCCTTTCACGCCGGCGACTCGGGTTCAAATCCCGATATCAGCACTTTTTGTTTTTCCGATTTTTGTTGCTTTTAAAGTTCATCGGCAGCATTGCGCAGATATTCTTTGAGTTTTACCCTGAACTCATCGCGTCCGACCGCATACATCCTGTGATCGCTGAATTTGAGAATTCTGTCCGCTTCCGCCGTAAGTATATCCATTGTGGCGGCGGCAAAGAGTATAGACGAATCCCCTAGTTTATGACGCTCTTTGCGGCATATGACCGAGAGCGGAGTCACATCCGAACTCTGAATGCAGTTGGGGACGAGGAGATTTGTCGCGGATTTATCCTCATCGATTATTATCAGGGATGCACGCCGGCGGAGAGCCGCCGTGAACTGCGCCGCCATCCCCATCGAACCGCTACCTTTGCCCGTGACATTCGCGGGCGTTCCCGACGTTCCTTTCGGCAGACTCCTAAAGAAAAGGCGTATATCGGCGCCGGTGATGTCGGCTTCCGAGGATTCGGCGGACATCACGTTTCCGGACGTTATCGTGTATTCCCTGCCGTCGCCGGGGAGGTGATCGTCGCAGCCCGAGCGTATTGTCTGAAGGAAGGTCGATTTTCCCTCGGCATTCGACCCGATGACAGCAAAAACCTCTTTTTTACGTATCCCAAGCCCTGTTACGACACCGCCGGATGCGGGCAGTTCCATCTCAACCGGCGTCAGTTCAGAGGGACATTCGTAGGGCACACTGCCGTGCTCATATGTAACAGAATTACCTTTGCGGACGGCATAGAGAGCAGGACCGGCAACCCTGAAATAAGTCCTGTATTTCGTATAGCTTCTGACGGGCATGGTGCCGTCGGCTATGAACGAAACCAAGCCCATAGAGTCAAGAGCGGCGCGAATCCGCTTCTGATCCGCGGAACAGAGCGCATTCTTTTCGGCGGACTTTCCGTCATACGAGACGACCTCCTTTGCGACGGCATCTAAAAGAGCGGCAAAGGTCTCATTAAGCCGGCGAATCGCAAAAGAATCGGGAGTATCGGTTGAAACTTCGGGATACGGCAGTGCACCCGAGAGATTCAGGAGGACTTTTCCGCCGGAAAGACAGTTCTTCTCGTCCGCTTTCCATAGATCGCTGCCCGTTCCGTAAGAGACATGACAGAAGGTCACGGGCTCGATATTTGCTCCATAGTTCTTCGGCACGGCAGTATCCAGACCCCCGAGCAGTCTCAATTCTGGAGTATCGTGCACTTTGCTCTTTATCCGCTCGATAATCCCCGCAATGCAGCCGTCGCTTCCGCTCTCGCATTCCGGGAAATCCTCCAGCGGATTATGGTTGATTACCGCGGGAAAAGAGAAAATAAGCGAACTTCCTTCATGCGACCGGACAAGATAAAAATTGGTTCCGTAATTGACCCTGATGCGGTTAATATCGGCATCGCGGCTGCCTATACCCTCAAAAACCCTGTCAATTACACTGCCGAACGACATAATTATCGGTTATAATTAATGAGATTGCCCGCGGTATCCCTTCTGCCCTAACTTCTCAGGAAGAGCGAATCCAGCTTTGACCTCGAGAATAAGATCATTGTGGGTCTTCCGTGCGGACATGTATACGGAAGGTCGGTCCTCGCAAGCTGATTCAAAAGCCTCTCCATCTGTTCGCGGGTGAGAACGGCGCCCGCCTTTATTGCGGCGCGGCAGGCAATCGTGCTCGTAATCTTCTCCTTCTTCTCCTCTATGGTCTTTCGCGAATCATCCATGAGATCGGTCAGAATATCGCTCAGAATCTCGGTGCCGATCCTCTTTCCGAGCACGAGCGGAACGCTTCGCACCGCAAACGTGTTCTTTCCGAACTCTTCGATGACGAAACCCTCCTCCTCGAGAAATGCCCTGTTCGCCATGAGAACTTCGGCTTCCTTGGGTTTGAGGGTGATTACCGACGGCACCAGAAGTTCCTGCGAGTTCTTCTTCGAGTTCCGTATCTTTGAGACCTTATCGTAAAGGATTCTCTCGTGAGCGGCATGCTGGTCGACGATAACAAGCTCATCGCCGTCCTGATTCTTCATTCTGGCGATGATATACGCGTCATCATACTGACCGACCACTTCCATGGGAGGAAGCATTATCTTATCTGAATCGCTGTAATCGAAGTTCTCGGTCAGTCTGAGCTGGCTGTCCGTTGTGCTGAACTGCGGATGATACCCGGCAGCGCCCTCATCCGTGCGCAATCCCTCCGAACTGAAAAGCGCCTTTACGGATGACTCCATATCCGAGAGCGAACCTGCGGCACCGCACGTATCCGCGGATTCAGTGCCGCTGTCGTTGCAGAATAATCTGCCCGATGTCTCCGGCGTATTCGTGAATGCTGCCCTATATGGATTAGGATTTGCATTCGCATTCGTATCCGAATATGTATTCAAATTTGTATTCGGATTCGTATTCGGATAAGTGTCCGTGTTCGCCTGCGAAGTTGCATCCGCCGATCCCGTGCCCGAAGAGAACAGGGATGTCTGCGCAGTCCCCGAACACGCGGGTGCTGTTTCCGCATGGATATTTCCGCTCTCCAAAGCCTCTCGGATGGCGGAGACAATCTCCTCGCTTATCTCCTTCTCGCGCGAAAGCCTGACCTCGCGTTTTGCCGGATGCACATTGACATCCACGATGCCGCTGTCTATCGTAATATTCAGGAACGCCACCGGATACCTGTCCTTCGGCAGAAGCGTGCCGTAACCGCGTTTGACCGCACGGACAATAGCCTGTGAAGTCACGGGGCGCTTATTGATTGATATGATAATCTGCTTGGATATCGGGTAGTTTACGGTCTGAATCGAGCAGAGCCCGTCAATCTTCATGAAGACGCCCGCCGACTTCACCCTGCACATGTCATCCGTTATCCCCCTGCCGTAGATGTATGAAGCGGTCTCGAGAAGCGAATCCGTCTTTATTGTCGAGAGTTTCTCTTTTCCGTTATGGGTGAGGCTGAAAGAGATATCGGGGTTTGCAAGAGCGGCATTCTCGACAACCGAGTAAATATGACTGAACTCGGTCTGACGCGACTTTAGGAATTTCTTCCTTGCCGGCGTATTGAAGAAGAGATTCTCGACGAAAACCGTAGTGCCTGCGGGTGCTCCGATATCGCTGACTTCGAGAATATCTCCTCCCTGCACCACAATCTTTGTTCCCGCGACAATGCCGCCCGCATTGCCGTCATCGCCGTTATTCCCGCGTCCAAAACCTCCGCGTCCGAATCCCGCGTTCTTCTCCTTTGTGATCAGCGTAAACTTTGAGACGCCCGCTATGCTTGCCAGCGCCTCACCACGAAATCCGAGCGTGTGAATCGAAAATAAGTCCGATGCGTTAGTAATCTTGCTTGTTGCATGCCGCAGTATCGACATCTGCGCTGAATCGCGGTCCATGCCGCAACCGTCATCGATTACGCGGATTCTGAAGATACCCGCGGAATCCGAGCCGATATCAACGCTTATCGATTCGGCGCCGGAATCGAGGGAGTTCTCCACGAGTTCTTTTACCACGGATGCAGGTCTCTCTATGACTTCTCCGGCGGCGATCTTATTTATGGTCGCCTCGTCGAGAAGACGAATCTCGCGCTTCTTCCTGCCCGACGGCGTCTGCGTCGTCATCTTTGAGAAAGGATCTCCTTCAAAGCTCATGGTTCACCTGCAATAGCAAAAGCTGACAATAAATTACTGTTTATTTTCATCGTTTCGTGCATCGTTTACTAGTTCGTAGAGGAATGCAAGCGCATCCCTCGGTGTCATGGAATCGGGATCGGAGTTGAGCAGTTTCTTTACCACGGGGTTGTCGCGTCTGGGTGCCGAGACCGGCGCGGGCGTGTCTATCAGAAGCATCTGCGTAAACCGCGGCGATCTTTTCTTCTCGGATGACGGGTCGAACTGCCTGTCCATCTCCTCTTTAAGTATCTGTTCGGAACGTCCAATAACTTTGTCAGGTATGCCGGCAAGCTTTGCGACATGGATACCGTAACTCTTGTCGGTCGCACCCGGAATCAGCTTTCTCAGGAAAGCGATATCGCTTCCGGTTTCTTTGACGGCGAAATGGTAGTTTCTCACGCGTTTCAAGTCGGCTTCGATATCGACCATCTCATGGAAATGCGTCGCGAAGAGCGTTCTCGGACCCTCGCCGCCTTTGCCGTGCAGGAACTCCAGAACCGCTTTTGCTATGGAATAACCGTCAAGGGTACTTGTTCCGCGCCCGATTTCGTCGAGTATTACAAGACTGCGGTCCGTGACATTATTCAGAATATTGGCAAGTTCGAGCATCTCGACCATGAAGGTGCTCTGGCCGCTGGAGAGGTCGTCGAATGCGCCGACACGCGTGAAAATTCTGTCAACGATTCCGATGACAGCGCTCTCGGCAGGCACAAAGCAGCCCGCCTGAGCCATTACGGTTATCAGCGCAACCTCGCGCATGTAGGTCGATTTACCTGCCATGTTGGCACCCGTTATTATCAGAATCTGATTCTCGGATGCGTCTATCTGAGCGTCGTTGGGGACGAATCCGGCGCTCAGGTTCCTTTCGACGACGGGGTGTCTTCCGCCGCTGATGAGAAGGCGCTTTGAGTCTTCGATTACGGGGCGGACATAGTTTCTCGAATGCGATACGGCGCCGAGCGTTGAGTATACGTCAAGAAGACCGATGCACTGCGCCGTTTTCTGCAGGGTCTCGGTCTCGGACTTTAATTTCAGAATCAGGTCCTGATACAGTTCGTATTCGAGAGCGATGAGTTTCTCCTCGGCATTCGCTATCAGGGATTCCTTCTCCTGAAGTTCGGGAAGAGTATAGCGTTCGCCGTTTGCCGTGGTCTGTTTTCGGATGTATTCCTTCGGCACCATGGACATGTTCGACTTGGTGACTTCTATGAAATACCCAAATACTTTGTTGTAACCGACCTTGAGTGACTTGATTCCCGTTCTCTCGCGCTCGGTCTGCTGGAAGTCGGCGATCCAGTCCTTTCCCGAGACCGAGATGTAGCGGAGTTCGTCGAGCGACTTGTCATAGCCTTCGCGGATAACGCCGCCGCCCTTAGCAAGAACGGGAGGGTCGTCGGTTATTGCCGATTCTATAAGATCTCTGACCGCCTGCATCTCGCTTGTGCCCTGAAGGGCTTTTGCGATTAGTTCGGGAACGGCGTTATTAATGCCGCTGTTAATGCCGCCCGTATCGCCGTCGCAGACCGCGGAAGCCCGTGAAATTCCGTCAGTGCCCGGATTGATTCCGAATGCGCCGTGACCGCTCTCGAACGAGAGTTTGATGAGCGGAATCTTGTCGAGCGAATTTTTAAGGGTTACAAGATCACGCGGTCCCGCATTGCCGTAGGAGATTCTGCCCGCAATCCTCTCGATATCCGAAAACTTGTCGAGGCACTCGCGCAGTGACGAGCGTATCATCGGATTTTTGACGAAATACTCAACGGCATCGAGGCGTTTCTCAATCTCGGCCCTGTTTATCAGCGGCGCCGTTATGTATTTCCTGAGGATACGCATTCCCATCGCGGTCTTTGTCGCGTTCAGAGTGCCGAAAAGCGAGGTATCCGTGCCTTTGGAGCGTATGTTCTCGAGTACTTCGAGATTTCTGAGCGTGATTGCGTCAAGGATCATGCTCCCCGACGGCAGTCTCGTCGAGAGACCGCGGACATGGCTCAGGTCGCTCATCTGCGTCTCGCAGGCATAGGCAAGACATGCACCCGCGGCTCGGATGGATGATTCCATGCCTATGCATCCGTATCCTTCGAGCGAGGAGACGCCGAAATGCTTCTTCAGATAATCGCTTGCGGTATCGTAGTCGAATGCGGATTCCCTGTAGGGCGTCACGAGTATTCCGCGGTTTTTCAGGTTCTCGGCAAGAGCGGGGTTTATAGGGGATGAGATTATGCACTCCGCCGGCATATATTTGGCAATATCGGAGTTTAAGTCCGCAAATGCGTTACCGCTTCCGAGATCCGCCGATGAATTCTCCTTTCCGGCGCCGCGACCGGCTTCCGAGGACGATATGAAAAATTCGCCCGTGGATATGTCAAGGAACGCCGTTCCGTACTCGGATCTTTTTTTGTCGTAGTATATCGACATCAGATACGAAGGTCCGCTTGTATTGAACATTCCCGCGTCCATCATGGTGCCGGGCGTGATTATTCGAACGACGTCGCGTTTTACGATTCCTTTTGCCTTTTTCGGATCTTCAATCTGGTCGCAGACAGCCACCCTGTAGCCTTTTCTGACAAGACGCGAGATATACATCTCTCCGGCGTGAATAGGGACGCCTGCAAGCGGCATTTTTTCGCCGTCGGCATCCCTGCCGCGTGATGTGAGTGTTATCTCCAGTTCTCGTGAAACGACCTCGGCATCTTCCCCAAATGTCTCGTAAAAATCCCCCATCTGGAAAAATAGAACGGTATTGGGGTATCTCCGCTTCATTTCGTAAAATTGAAGCATTGCCGGGGTCGGACCTTCTTTGCTCATCCTGCATTAAGAATTGGTCATGAAAGATATTGATAGTTTTGAGTTTGTCGCATCCCGAAAGATGATTCGAAAATCCGACTCAAATGCCGATCAGATGAACATCTCGTATGTATAGCATCATATGGTTTATGGACTTTTGGACGATTTGGGAAATTCCTCAAAAGGCAGACTCATTCGGAGAAAAAAGCCCGAAGTCACGGAATTTAAAACAAACTGGGATCCCGAAAGGTTCAGAACCCAACACGGTTATTCGAATATAGCGACATGAACATTCTTAAAAAAGGGCAAAACATCATGGATTTGCCTTATTGGTCTTAATTCGGCAATATGTTCGGTATTCAATGCCCTGCAATCTGCTATGTTATACAATACTTGTCATTCATCCACCCCTTATTCAATGCTCATTTACCAGTTTTTCGCGGGATGTCGGCCTTATAGGCACGTATTCACTTCCGCACCGCACGCCCACGCATTAAATGAATATACCCCATACCGTAATCCATGAGCATTGAGAAAGATAGGAGCCGGGACGGACAAGACATGCAATCGGGCACCCGACGGGCAGACATGGTGGCAATGATTCACGGCATGATATTCCAGACCGGGGCACCCGATGCCTGTCCGACATTCAATTTTTCAGTGAGGTAAACCCGGCAGCAGCCGACTTTTGCAGACAATCAATTTTTGCGCAGAATACATATTATGCGTAATTATAAAATATAAGGAGCGATTAACAAATAAACAATGAAAGGGGATTATTTTTCGGAATGGCTGAAAAGGTTCAGCTACCAGCTTAAGATGAGGAATTATTCCCCGCGTACAATCAGAAGTTATGAGGCGACGATAAAGATCTTCGCCTACTACATGTGGATTGTCAGAAATAAGGGTCAGGATAAACTCTCAGTCTTCTGGACGGATATTACCAAGGGAAGACTCGATACCGAGATAGATGTCTCGACTGCCCAGATCAATGACTTTCTGATGTTCATCTCGAATGAAAAGGAATACAAACCGACGACACTGCGACGTTATATTTCGTCGTTAAGCTCATTTTACAAGTTTTGTTACACGCAGGAAGCTATCGGTTCAAATCCGATGATAAGCATAGACCGACCGAAACTGAAGGAAAAAGAGCTCAAATACCTTAAGCATAACCAGGTAATGAAACTCCTCGAATCCATACAGGATGAACGAGACAGGCTCATAATCAGGACGATCTACGCAACCGGCGTCCGAGTCTCCGAGCTCTGCGGAATCGACATCTCCAACATCGATTTTGAAGACCGCACCATACGTATTCTCGGAAAAGGAGGCAAAGTAAGGACAGTTTTCGTCGACGAGGAAACACTCTCAGAGATAGATAAATTCGCCGGCGGCAGAATCGACGGTCCGCTTTTCCTCGGTCAGATGAATCAGCCGATATCGCCGCGAACAGTCCAGTATATCTTCACAAAATACGCTCCGAAAGGAATAACGCCGCATAAAATCCGTCACAGTTACGCAAGCGAACTGTATAAACGCTCGAAGAATCTGCGTGTAGTGCAGGAAAATCTCGGCCACAGCTCGATTCAGACCACCGAAATATACCTGCATACCGACGTTGACGAAAGAAAAGACATCTATCAGAAGTATTTCCCGCTGTCAAATCACAAGCAGGAATAAACGATTATCACTTTTTTTCACCCGCTATTCATTACGACAAACAACGACCAAATTGACATTTTTTGTGATAATAAAGGAAAAATTGTACTTTTCTGCGCAACAGACCTTCAGCCAATAAACCATGGAATGCTATATCATCAAAGACAAAATATATATTCTTTTCCTTAGGAAACTATTATAGATGTCAGAAGGGGAAAACGACCAATATAATACGGATACGGGCGACATTCCAAAAGCCGCGGATTCGGAATATAATCAGGATTCAACCGAATCCGAGCCGATAAACGCGGCTGAAGAATCCGAAGAATCACACGATACAGTTGGCGACTCGAATACCTCGGAAACGAATACAAGCGAAAATTCTGCGGAAATTGCCGAAAACACGGTAATCACGGAAAGTACGGAAAATACCGACAACACAGAAAATGCCGACGCTGTTTCCGACGAAACTGCATCAAACGCGACCGAACAGGCGAATCCGCCGCAATCCAAGCCGCCGCATGTCAGAAAGCCCCTTACCGAAGAAGAAGAGGCAAGAATCAACAAATATAAGAAATTCAAGAAGGTAAACGGCGAAACTTACAAACGCGTCAATACCTTCCTGCGAAAACACACATATATTACCGCCCGCGAATGGGCAATCGCCCGCCTCTGCGCCGATTTCACAACCCGCAGCGGTGCGGAAATGACGTTTATCGGCGAAAACCTGCCGGATCTGGTGCCGTTTATGACCGATACCTATTCGCCGCAGGCCGTCAATCAGGCACGTGCGTCTTTTAAGAAAAAGGTCAAGAAATCCGGCGCTTCGTTCTTCTACGGCGCATTATGCGGTTTCTTCACCGCCGACGAACTCGACGACATTCTCTATGAATCCAGCGAAGTAGCCAGATTTTTGCTCGAAATCGAGGGCACTTCGGTCGATGTCGATGACGAAATAGAGGTAGAAGACAGAATTACCGACGTCATGAGAAACGTAGCCGAGGCGGCTTCAAGGATACGTGCCCCTAAACTTCTCGTCGATCCTCAAAAGGACGAAGATGAGGACGATTTGGACGACGATGACGACTTTGACGAGGAAAACGGCGAATTCGTTGGCAGCGCAATGGATGACATGTCCGCGATAAAGGGCATTATATCCCCCGATGATAAAAAGGAAGACAAATAACCCGAATTAAAATCAGAATTTGGGAGAAGAAAAATGAAAATAATTCACATTACGGGACATTCAAATTCCGGCAAAACAACCTTTATTCATAAGCTTTTAGACCGAATGTGCAAAGATTACCCGAATCAGATCGGCGTTATCAAGCACATGGGCCACCACTGCTTCGAGCTTGCGCCCGGAAAAGACACGACAACACATTTTGAGCACAACGCGTATGCGGTTGCCGGCATCGATTCCTCAAAAACGGTCGTTGCAGTTCACAACGACGAATTTAAAGAAATTCTGGACAGTTTCTGCGATGCCGGGCTTAAATTCACGATAATCGAAGGTTTCAAAGATCTGGGCTTTTCCAAGGTAGTTATGGGCGAACTCGACGCGGAAAACTGCATTCTCCATAATCCTACGGTTGATGACGTCATCAACGCTCTTGACAGATTCGATGACTACTACACCATGCAGGGCGTTGTAAAAGAGCTTAAATCCGAGGTTAATCTCGATAATGCCGGCGCTGTGCTCTCGTTTAACGGCATTGTCCGTAAGTGCACGGGAACCGAAGTCACCGAGTATCTGGAGTTTGACAACGGTGAATATATTGACGGATTAATCGCCGAAATCGAAGAAAAAGCCCGCAAAGTGCCGGGAATCATAGGAGTGAAATTCTTCCACACAAAAGGCAGAATATATGCCGGCGGCGACCTGACCTACTTTGCAATCGTCGCAGCACACAGACAGGAAGCATTTGCCGCCATGGCGGACGCTATTGACGAATTAAAGGCCAAATTGCACGACGTCGGTAAAGAATTCTCGGCATGATCACAAATTCTCTCATTTTCATTTTTCATTGTGAACATATAATCCACAAATAATCCACATATAACACTTAATTTCGCAATCAAGTCCACAATTATTGATTATTTTTCAGATCATGAGTTCATTTTTAGGACCAAAAGACACGCACTTTTCAAATTTATAAACCATATAATGCTATACGTAAGCGATGCCGAATTACGCATTTTTCTGCCGATTCTGCCGCAGGTAAATCAACACCCCAACTCCGAACACATCACCCTCAAATACGGCAGCAGCCATCCACATGAGAAAAGCAACAAAATATCATGCATCATGCACAAATAATGAAAGAATATCAAAGCAGAACAGGTTACGGCTATGTCAGCAGAAGAACCAAAAAAACAGTTATTCGGAACCAACGGTGTCCGCGGCGTAATCGGGGAATCGATGAACCCGACACTTGCAATGAAGATAGGTCTCTCACTGGGCACAATACGCAAAGGCAAGTTGGCGGTCGGCATGGATACGAGAACATCGGGACCTGCGCTCATCAACGCGGTAAAAGCAGGTATTCTCGCCGCGGGCTGCGACGTGGTCGATCTGGGTGTCCTTCCCACCCCCGCACTGCAATATATAATAAAGAAGTATTACGACGGCGGCGCCATGATCACGGCATCGCACAACCCCCCCGAGTATAACGGCATCAAAATCATCGATGCCGACGGAACCGAGATGGACGATGCCTCGACAATAGAGCTCGAAAAAGTCCTCTTCTCCGAATCCTATACGATCCGCGACTGGAAAAACGTCGGCACGGAAAGCTCCGCTCACGAACGAATCAATGAGTACATCGACGGCATTGTGGCACAGTTTCCCAAGGCCGACAAAGAATACGTCATAGCCGCAGACCCGGGAAGCGGACCCGCGTGCCTGACAACCCCCGTAATCCTCACAAAACTCGGCTGCAAAGTCCATACCGTCAACGGAAACTGCGACGGAAGATTCCCCGGAAGACTCCCCGAGCCCTCGGCTGAAGGACTGAAAGCGCTCTCCGAACTCGTGGTCTCAACCGGCGCCGAATTCGGTATAGCTCACGACGGCGATGCCGACAGGGCAGTCTTCGTCGACGACAAAGGCGAATATGTCGAGGAAAACGAGGAATTCGCCCTTATGCTCATGTATCTGGCAAAGAACAGGAAGGATAAAAGAGAAGGCGTGGTCGTAACGCCGGTGAGCACATCCTTCATTGCGGAGGCGGTTGCCGAAAAGATAAACTGCCGAACGGTTTATACAAAGGTCGGCAGCATCTACGTCGCAAGAAAGATGCTCGAACTTGAGGCCAAAGGAGAGAACGTGGTCTTCGGCGGGGAAGGCAACGGCGGTCTGATATATCCGAACCACCAGCACTGCCGCGACGGCGGAATGTCGGCTGCGGCAATGCTCGCACTCATATCATCCGAGGGTAAGAAACTCTCGGAACTGAGAAAGGAACTGCCGCCGCGTCACATGCTGCGCGAGAAGATATACACCAAGAACGCTGCGGAAGTCCTGAAGAAGACCGAGGCGGCATTCGCCGGCGACAGACTCGACAGGACCGACGGAATCAGAATAAACCGCGACGGAATGTGGGCACTCATCCGTCCCTCGGGAACCGAACCCTTCATGAGACTCTTTGTCGAGGCAAAGACAAAAGAAGAAGCCGAAAAGTTCTGCAACGAGATAAAAAGCAGGATTGAATAACCGAATAATCCTGTATATCACTCATTTTTGAATGAATCGCGGGCATTGAAGAAATATTCGAGGGCATAGCCGCGATAATTCTCAAAGTTCTTCTCGGCAGTCTCGCGGATGAGGTTATCTATTTTCTCGTCACTGACGCCGAAATATCTGCCCTTAAGGTAAATATTCAGGAAAATGTCGCGGATATGCGCATCCACGGGAAAGGCCTCATAACGCTTCTGCGAAAGGAGCAGTATCCACTCGGCAACGCGGTGCTTCACACCCTTGAACTCCTTAAGGCGGTTAACCGCATCGTCATACGGAAGCTTTGACAGCTCATCCTCCCAGCCCGGATTCTCCAGAATTCTCTCCGAGGCAAGCATGATATTATCGGCAAAATATCCGATATTGCAGGACTTGAGAGCCGGCAAGCCCGCATCGACAATATCCTGCGGACGCGGAAGCGTATGAAATTCCCTGCCGTCAAAGTCAATTTTCTCTCCCAATTTCGCGGAAATTCGGGTAATGCGGTCGGTGACACCTTTTGTCCTTATCCTGTTG
>JAFPWZ010000074.1 GCA_017412625.1 Methanomicrobium sp. | reverse complement strand
GTAATCCCGGAACCTGAAGGGTCCGGCGGATTTGCGGTTGAGGTGCATCCCGCTGTAAGAATAAGTGCCGCCATTGCGAGAGCAACGAGAACGGCTGTTGCGGAAAACCTATGATTTGTGCAACTATTTATGCATCTTTTCATGCATTAATGTAGTAAAAAAAGTTATAAAAGGTTTTCAGAGTTCGGAGATTTACATTCACAGAGATTTTCGCTCATCGGAGATTTACATTCATCCGAGATTTACGTTCAGACCGAGGATGTTTTTCTTTCCGGAAAATACGTCTTCGGCGATCATGGAAAGTCCTCTTGCCGCACACCATTCGTCGTAGACAGCGACTTTTTCGCCCAGAAGGTCCTCGATTTCGCCGCAGACGATTGGCGCGAGACTTCCCGCAAGTGCGACCTTTGCACCGCGGTTGAGGAGTTTGAGCGATGCGCATTCCATCGCCGCAAACATGGCGACCGTGCTGTTTTGCAGTTCTTTCGGGACGTTTGCACCGGCGCCGGCGTGCATGAACGCATCGTTGGCGCTCCATTCGCCGTTGTCTATCTTCCTTATGCCGTCGACGTCGATTGCGCCGTGCGTGGTTCCGGGCGCAAATATGCAGGCATCGAAAGCGCCGACAATCTTGCCGCCGCTGACAAGGAGCGAGACCGTATTCGAGCTTATATCCGATATTATGACGTCGCCGCCGAGGTCTTTCGTAACGGCGTAGGCGATTCCGAGTTTTTCGGGGCTTGTCTGATGCGAGTATACCTTGAATCGCGGATCGGTCGGTGAATTTCTGTGAATGCCGGGGATGACCACCGCGGGTATGCCGCTGCGGGCTATCTCGTCATAGACCTTTGTGCCGCCGCCGATGTGCTCCCCCGCACCTTCGCGGGTGACGATACCGCGGTTTTTGACGGCTCTGATATCGGTTATCTCCGAGATTGCATCCCCCATTGAGTAGCAGACGGCGATACCCTCTATATCGTCAATGGGACATAGTTCCTCAAGCTGAGTATATTCAAAGGAGACTGCATCCCTGCGCGAGATTTTAAAGTGATTATTGCCCGATGCAAAACGCATTGCGGTTGTTCCGTGATCAATGCCTATGAACATAACTTGAATACTCTTCGTTTTTTGAATGTATGAATTTTAGCAATCTTTTTTGTAAGACTCTTACGATGTCACCACTAAGCCCGATGCCCTTAACGTAACTCCGCCGCGAAATATTCTTTCACACAATCACCGTTTTACGCCGCAGGTGTTTCATTACAACTTTGGAAGGACAATAATGACTATATATACAGAGTTCTTAAGTAACTGTAATATATACCACGGAATTTGGAGAGTTATGCACATGCGCTTATGTCGTGAAGAAGGTTTTACCGGACTTGAGGCGGCTATTGTCCTTATAGCGTTCGTAGTCGTAGCTTCGGTCTTCTCCTACGCCGTTCTGGGCGCAGGCTTTTACACCACTTCCAAGACGCAGGAGGTCATATACTCCGCCGTCGACAGCGCGGGCTCAACTCCGCAGCTTATGGGCAATGTCTACGGAATACGAAACACGGAGAATAACAAAAAGCTTGAAGGCATACAATACTCCGTCGTTCTCGCTTCCGGCGGAAAATACATTGATTTCAACACAATTGACGTGACATGGAGTACTTCAAGCACGGTCACTTCACTCTCGGCAAACAGCCCCCTTATAGTCGGCAGCCGCGACGCCGTTGCCGAAGGTAAATGGGGAATTGTCGGGATAAAGCCGGACACAGCGGGAGAAGACCCTTTCCTTGAGCCCAACGAGATCTTTACCATATACGTAAACCCAGACACTTCCGATGAGGTCTCCGTGGGTGAAAGATTCAATATCGAGATGAAATCTCCGAAATCGGGCGCTTTCGCAATCTCACGCACATGCCCCGATCAGTTTGATGCGGTCACCGTTCTCAACTGAAATATTTCAAAATCTTTTTCCCGTTTTTTTACGCTTTTTTCCGCCGCCATTTGCCATCCGCAACCAGCATTTCCCATTCATATAGTCATATATCCGATTATCATCACCCCGTAAACGCAAGTATAATAATGACAGTCGCATAAAAGACTGTTAACGAAACAGAGAGGAGAATAAAATAATGTGTTCAGGAGCAGGACCAATCGACGTTGAACTCGCCGAAAGACTGAAAGGCAAGAAATACAAGTGTAAAAAATGCGGGGCAACCTTTGAAGCGGTGGGCAAACATCCCATGTGCCCCACATGCGAATCCGAAGACGTAGTCGAGGTCTGAAGAGACCTTTCGGGCTAAAGGGACAGAGTCCCCGTTACTTTTTTAGCGATTCATGACCGAGTCGGAACTTTACCCGTTATACCATGAATCGGATGATGAATCCGACGGCAAAGATGCCCCATATCTGCTGATATCGTCAACGGCATCGCCGGCATTCATACTCATAGGGCAGGTAACCCGCCGCTTTGCGCTCTGCATAGAACTTCAGGAGAGGGAGGTCTGCCAGACGCTCATGGAAGGCGACATGGTAGCCGTCTCCGCTCCCGAAGGCGGGGAACTCCGCCATGCCGCAATGCTCCTTGAGCTTGTGCGCAGTTACCGCCAGCCGCTCCTTGTCCTTCCCAAAGACCATGCAGGATCGAAGAGACTCTCCATGGTGGTCTCCGCCGGCAGCGAGATTATTCCCAAATGCACGATAATCCGCGGAACACATCCCGAGCAGAACGTCATCTGCTCCTCCGAAGAACTATCGGCACTCAGTTTTCATGCCTCGAAAGACGGCGTGAAGGTGACCTACCCGTCAAAAGAGATCTTCAAAGCCGAAATCATCGGATATTCGGATATATTCTGATATAAGCCGGAGATTCTTATTGGGAAAACGCGATTATCACGCGAAATTATTCGGCATTACGCAATATTACGGCCTTACGATAACGTTTCAAAAAACGCGGCAGTAAAAAAACGTCAATTTTTTCATTTTTAAGGAAATTTTTCTCATTTGTATACATCATCTCCCTGACCGTGAAAAAAAACGCCAGAATATTGGCATTTTTACGCGCATAAAATGACAAACATTAATAGACTTCTTTTCAGATAATTTATGCATCGCCGTGAGAGGAGGGTTGGATGAAAACTGAGGTTCTCAAGAGCATCAAAGATTCAGAAGAAGAGTACAAAAAACTGATCAGCAATGCGCAGGAAGACAAAAAGCGAACAATCGCAAACGCCGAAGCAGAAGCTGAAAATCTGATTGAAAAAGCACAAAAAGATGCTGCAGAGTACAAGAACAAGCGTATCGCAGACGCACAATCCGATGCAAAATCAAAATCTGCACAGATTGTAAAGGACGGCTCGTCAATGGCTCAGGCCAAAAGACAGAAAGCAGCTGCTAACCTTGACAAAGCAGTAAACCTGCTTGTAGAACAGTTCAAGGTGAAGCTAAATGTTTAAAGTCCAGAGGATGAGCAAACTGCTCATCGCAGCGTCCAAAGATCAGCTTGACCCGATTGTACGTGAGTTGTACCGCTACAATATCTTCCATATCGAAGATTTTGTTGAACAGGACGCCGAAGGCTATGAAGGGTTCAGGATTGGCAAGCCAATGCCCAACGCATCAAAGACTTCCGGAGATCTGTTAAGGATACGTTCCATCGAAAACATCCTCGGCGCAAACGCCGACAACGTGGACAGAGGAGCGTTGCAGAAAGCCGACAGTCTCCACAAGAGTATCGGAGATTCTCTTCCCGATATCGAAAAAGAAGTCAATTCTCTTGTAACAAAGAGAAACGATCTCGAATCGAAGGTTCGGGACTGCGATCAGAAGCTTGCGGACCTTGAAGCGTTCAGGGCATTTCCGTTTGACCTTTCATTGTTATCAGGCTATGAAGGTTTTGCCGCAATTGCAGGTCATATCCCCGCGGATGTTGAACTGCCTTTCGACTGTGAAAAGTTCTTCACAAAAGAAAGCGAAGGCAATCTCTTAGTTGCTGTCATCCCGAGATCGAAAGTCGGCGAAGCGGAGACATTCCTTTCGGAGAAGGGATTCGTATCCGTAGCCATACCCAAAGAGACCGGTGAGGCAAAAGCAAGGATTGAAGGGTACACTCATGAGAAAAACAGTCTCAGCGATGAGATTGCAAAAATTAACGAGCAGATTGCTCAACTGAATGCAAAACACGCATCATTCATAGTGGCGTGCGATGAACTGCTCACGGCAGATGTGGAGCGTGCGGAAGTACCGCTCAGGTTCGCCACTACAGAACAGACCTTTGTAGCTGAAGGATGGGTTCCGTCCGACAAAGTACAGAGTCTGACGGCTGACTTGGAGAGAGTTACCGGCGGCAAAGTCTCGGTAACCGAAGAGGAAGTCGATTACGAAAAAGAATCGGTGCCTATCGAATACGACAATCCCGACTTCTCAAAGCCGACCGAGGCTTTGATGGATATCTATTCTAGGCCGCAGTACAACGAATTCGATCCGACACTTCTCGTGTCGATTGTCTTCCCGTTATTCTTCGGATTTATCCTGGGAGATATAGCATACGGTCTTGTACTGTTACTGTTAAGTATCGGTCTGCGCGGCATGGTCAAAGACAGCATCGCAGGCAACCAGTTACTGGACGTTCTCAGAAACGCAAGTCTGACGAGTATATTCTTCGGAGTGTTATACAGCGAATTCCTCGGATTTGCATGTCCGTGGGAGCCGTTTATCATGAGCCGCCACTTCAGCATAGGCGTTGAAGGCGGACACGGTCCGGAAGCAATTATTCTCCTGATTGTAACTGCATGGATAGGTATCCTGCACGTGACACTCGGCAGAATACTTCACATAAGAAACCTGTATGTCCAGCTCCCCAAAGGTGAGCACAGAAGCAAACTGGTCTTTGCTCAGTTCGGCTGGATTATAGTTATGTGGGGAGTACTGCTTCTTATCTGGACGATAGCGGCAATTCCGCTGATGCCGGATCTTACGGCAGCTCCGCAGGTAGCAAACTTCAATGCGTTCCTTGTATTGGGTGCATTGATGATAGTTATAGGAATTATCGGTATCGGACGCGAATCCGCACTCGAACTCATGGAACTTCCTACAAATATCGTAAGTCATGTGCTCTCATACACACGTCTTGCGGCTGTGGGTCTTTCATCGGTCGCAATCGCGGCTGTCGTCAACTATATCTCAATCAAGATGATGATTGAACCCGGTATGGCTGACCTGAACGTGGTCGGAATCGTTATGATCGTCGCGGGTCTGGTAATATTCCTGCTCGGACATGTGCTTAACACGGCTCTGGGTCTCCTCGGAGGCGGTCTGCACTCCATTCGTCTGCATTACGTCGAGTTCTTCACCAAATTCTATCAGGGCGGAGGCAAGAAGTATATGCCGTTCGGAAAGATTCGCAAGTTCACCGAAGAGTAAATCCGGTCGGATGAGCACGTAAAGAAGCGCAAACAAACAGAACAAAAACTGAAAAAACACAGAATAATCTGAAAAGATAAAAAAAAAGGTTAGAAAACTCAGAAAAACGAGGTATTAATCATGGCAGTAGAAACAATGACAATTGAAGTAGCACAGGCATCCGCAGTCGGATTCAAAGCAATCGGTGCAGGTCTCGCAGTAGGTCTTGCAGGTATGGGTACAGGTCTTGCACAGCTCGGTATCGGCGGTGCGGCAGTAGGCGCAACGGCAGAGAACAAAGAGATGTTCGGTCTTGCACTTCTCTTCACAGTAATTCCCGAGACAGTCGTTATCTTCGGTCTTGTAGTTGCACTTCTCCTTCTCTTCACATAAATTAAAAGGAATATCGGGAGTATTTGACAATGGCATTAGATGCTGTAGTCGGTGAAATAAGGAACAAGGGTCTCAACGAGGCCGCGGCTATCAACGCGGAAGCGAAAGCTGAAGCCGATAAGATATTGGCTGATGCAAACGCAAAAGCGGCGGCAATCAAATCCGCAGCGGAAGAAGAGGTCAGGCGTGCAGTCGCTCAGATTGACGCACGCGAAGTTGCGGCGGCAAACCTTGCCGTCAAGCGCGAAGTCCTCAACGCCGAGAAAGACCTTCTTGACAAGGTCTACACCGCGACGATTGACGCAATCAACGCTCTTCCCGACGATTTCCACAAGAAAGCAGTCAGAGAGCTTTGTAAAGCGGCAGCCAAGGAGATAAGCGAGGGCGTATTCTACTGCAATGCACGCGATGCACCTGCAGTCGAAGCGGCGATTGCCGAGCTTAAGACTCTGTCCAAGTTTACACTGGCAGGAACAAAAGAGATCTCAGGTGGCGTCATTGCCGAGAGCAAAGACGGGCAGCTTCAGCTGGACTTCAGCTACGGCGCTTATCTTTCAGACGTCTGGGAAACCGGACTCAAAGACGCATCCGAGGCTTTATTCAAGTAAGGAGGGAGAAAGATGGCTGCAGTAAATACTACAGGCCCGGCTCCCTACATATACGCCTGCACACGTATGCGTGTCCGCAAGGCCGCACTTCTTCCCCGCGAAGAATATATGCGTATGCTGAATATGGAGCTTCCCGAGATTACCCGTTTCATCGAAGAAACAAGGTACAAGGCAGAGATTGATGAGCTTGCCTCATCGTTCTCCGGAGTCGACCTTATGGAGAATGCACTTTCGTGGAATCTTGCAAAGGATTACCAGAAGGTTCTCGAACTGGTCCCGGGGCATCTCAAGCACTTTACCAAAGCGTATCTTCTGAAGTGGGATATCAGGAATGTGCTTACACTTCTCAGAGCCAAGATACAGGGAGCTTCCGTAGGCAAGATTAAAGAAATTCAGATACCCGCCGGCAGTCTCAACAGGACCGTGCTGGACAGATTAGACGCTGAAGATTCGACCGACAGAATCCTCGACGGCTTAAAGGGACACATGTTATATGCTGTCTTCGAGCGCGAGATGTCTGCAGCGGTTGAATCGGGTTCATTCGCACGCATGGAAAACGAACTCTACAAGGCATACTACTCAATCCTCTTAAAAGAGGCAAAGAGCGGTGTGAAAGGCGGAGCGGCTTTCCTCAAATATGTCAGACTTGACATAGACACGAAGAACCTCGAGACCGTATTCCGCGTAAAAGGCGAGAGCGACGGTGAAAAGATTCGCGAACTCATGATTGAGGGCGGAACCTTCACACTCGACGAGCTTGTCCGTTTTGCCGGTTCCGAGTCGCTCGACGAGATGATCGATGCAATCAGGAAGAAACTCAATACGGAGGCTTTTGACTCCGCATTCGAGGCGGTCAAAGAAGCGAAATCGTCACAGGGCGTGGAAGTAGGTCTGATTAAGGCCAAACTTACCGAGATGGACAGAATATCAAAACTCTATCCGATGTCGGTTGCCCCCGTGATTGCGTATCTGGAATTAAAGAGCTACGAGGTTTCAAACCTTCGTGCACTTGCACGCGGAAAGGAATCGAACCTTCCCTCCGAGAGCATAGAGGCTTGTATGGTGGTGTGATATGGAGATAGCAGTAGTCGGAAACAGTGAGTTCATACTTGGCTTCCGCCTTGCCGGAATCCAGAAGACCTATGCCGCCGACAGTGATGAGTCACTTGTCGAACAGGTAAACAGGGCTATGGGCGACAAGGATGTCGGTATCATAGTACTCAAAGGTGAAGATATGCAAAAACTCCCCTTCAGGCTTCGCACCGCGCTTTCGGAGTCTGTAAAGCCGACTGTCATCGCCATAGGCGGCGAGACGGGCGGACTTTCAATGAGAGAGAGAATTAAGAGATCAGTGGGTGTTGATCTGTGGAAGTAAAATCAAAGACAAAAGGAATTCTAAAAAGGATCTCCGGACCGGTCGTTACGGCTGTCAACTTCGACGCACACATGTATGATGTGGTCAGGGTTGGCAATGAACAGCTTATGGGTGAGGTCATCAAGATTGATGGCGACAAAGTTATCATCCAGGTTTACGAATCGACCGACGGTGTCCGCCCAGGCGAACCGGTAGAGAACACCGGACTTCCTCTGGCAGTTGAGCTTGGACCGGGTCTCCTGACAAGTATCTACGACGGTATTCAGAGACCTCTGGAAGTGCTCATGGAAAAGATGGGCAGTTTCATTGAACGCGGTGTTAACGCACCGGGTCTTGACCATGAAAAGAAGTGGGACTTCAAGCCCGTAATGAAGAAGGGCGACGAGGCAGCCCCCGGCGCAATCATCGGAGAGGTCCAGGAGACCAATATCGTAACGAAGATCATGGTGCCGCCGAACTTCAAGGGCGGAAAGATCACCGAGATCAAGAAAGGCGCATTTACGGTCGACGATATTGTCTGTAAACTCGATTCCGGCGAAGAGATCTGCATGATGCAGAAATGGCCGGTACGTGTCCCCAGACCCGTTATCGAGAAGAAGAACCCGGATGTTCCGTTACTTACCGGTCTTCGTATCCTTGACGGTCTTTTCCCCGTTGCAAAAGGCGGAACGGCCGCAATTCCGGGACCGTTCGGTTCAGGAAAGACGGTTACCCAGCAGTCGCTTGCAAAGTGGTCCGATGCCGAGATTGTCGTCTATATCGGATGCGGTGAGCGCGGCAACGAGATGACCGAGGTTCTTACCGAGTTCCCCGAACTCGAAGACCCCAAGACCGGAAAGCCGCTCATGGAGAGGACGGTTCTTATCGCAAACACCTCGAACATGCCTGTAGCTGCACGTGAAGCATCGGTTTACACCGGTATCACAATCGCGGAATACTTCCGTGATATGGGTTACGATGTCTCGCTCATGGCGGATTCGACCTCCAGATGGGCAGAGGCAATGCGTGAGATTTCATCCCGTCTCGAAGAGATGCCCGGTGAAGAAGGTTACCCGGCATACCTCTCGGCACGTCTCTCGGAGTTCTACGAGCGTGCGGGACGCGTTGAGGCACTCAACGGCAACATGGGTTCGATCACCGTTATCGGTGCGGTTTCACCTCCGGGCGGAGATTTCTCCGAGCCTGTTACGCAGAACACACTCCGTATCGTAAAGTGTTTCTGGGCACTGGATGCAAAGCTCTCACAGAGAAGACACTTCCCGGCTATCAACTGGCTCAACTCGTACTCGCTCTATCTGAACTCGCTCGGAAAATACTACGACGAGAAGATCTCGCCGGAGTTCAACCCGATCAGGTCATGGGCAATGGAAGTTCTCCAGAAAGAGTCCGAGCTTCAGGAGATTGTTCAGCTCGTAGGTTCGGATGCACTTCCGGAAGCCGAGCAGGTAACAATCGAGGTTGCACGTATGCTTCGTGAGGTCTTCCTCCAGCAGAACGCATTCGATGCGGTCGATGCATACTGTTCAATGGAGAAGCAGTTCGACATGTTAAAGGCAATCAGAAAGTATGCCGACCTTGCATACTCGGCTCAGAAAGCAGGCAGTCCGATTGCGGCAATCATCGCCGTCAAGTCGAAGAACGAGCTTGCACGTATCAAGTACGTTGCCGACTACAAGCCGGAACTCGAGAAGATTCTCTCCGACATGGATGCGGAATTCGTTAAGATCAGGGAGGCGTAATTCAGATGAAAGAATACCGAACAGTAACAAAGATTCAGGGACCTCTCGTATTCGTCGAGAAGACCGAGCCTGTTGCGTATGGTGAACTTGTAAACATCGTTCAGTCCGACGGAAAGGTAAAACGCGGTCAGGTTCTTGATACATCCGATGAGATTGTCTGTGTCCAGGTCTTCGAGTCCACGGCAGGTATCGGTAAGGATGCAGGTATCCGCTTTACTGGCGAGACCATCAAGATGCCGGTAGGCAGAGATATGCTCGGACGTATCCTCTCGGGTTCGGGTAAACCCAAGGACGGCGGCCCCGATATCGTCCCCGAGAAGAGACTCGATATCAACGGTGCGGCTATCAACCCGTATGCACGTGCATCGCCTTCCGAGTTCATCCAGACCGGTATCTCGACAATCGATGCGACAAACACTCTTGTCCGCGGTCAGAAACTGCCTATCTTCTCGGGTGCGGGTCTGCCCCACAACGAGATTGCTCTGCAGATTGCCCGTCAGGCAAAGGTGCCGGGTTCATCCGAAGAGTTCGCGGTAGTATTCGCTGCGATGGGTATCACAAAGGAAGAAGAGAATCAGTTCATGGCTGATTTCGAGCGTACCGGTGCTCTCGAGCACGCAGTCGTTTTCCTGAACCTCGCAGACGATCCTGCGGTCGAGCGTTTCATCACCCCGCGTCTTGCACTTACAACCGCTGAATACCTTGCATTCGAGCTTGGTTTCCATGTCCTGGTTATCTTAACCGATATGACCAACTACTGTGAGGCACTGCGTCAGATTGGTGCGGCACGTGAAGAGGTACCGGGAAGACGCGGTTATCCGGGTTACATGTATACCGATCTTGCATCTCTCTACGAGCGTGCGGGTATCATCAAGGGCAAGAAAGGCTCGGTTACCCAGCTCTCGATTCTGACGATGCCGGGCGACGATATCACACACCCGATCCCCGATCTGTCGGGATACATCACGGAAGGTCAGATTGTGGTTAACCGTGAGCTTCACAGAAAGGGTATCTACCCGCCGATCAACGTCATGCCGTCGCTTTCACGTCTGATGAACCTCGGTATCGGTCCCGGAAAGACACGTGAGGATCACAAGAAAGTCTCCGATCAGATGTATGCGGGTTACGCCGAGGGTGTGGACCTTCGCGGACTTGTCGCAATCGTCGGTAAGGATGCACTTTCAGAGCGTGACCAGCGCTTCCTCGAGTTCGCGGATGCGTTCGAGGACAAGTTCGTCCGTCAGGGACACGACGAAGACCGTTCAATCGCCGATTCGCTCGATATCGGATGGCAGCTTCTCTCGGCACTTCCCGAGGAGCAGCTTACACGTATCGACCGCGATCTGATCCAGAAGTACCACCCGAAGTACAGAAAATAAGGTGATCTGATATGGCGCTTAATGTAAAACCGACACGTTCCGAGCTTATCGATATGAAGAAGAAGATCAAGCTCTCCGAACGCGGTTACAACATTCTCAAGATGAAGCGCGACGGACTTATCCTTGAGTTCTTCAAGGTGCTCGAAGACGCTAAAAAGAGCCGCGGTGCTCTTGTCGAGGGCTATGACCGTGCAACCAAGATGATTGCGGTTGCAAACACGGTTGAGGGTTCAATCAGAGTAAAGGGTGCGGCGATGGCCGTTAAGGAAAACCCGCAGATTACCTTGAAGGAGAAGAATATCATGGGCGTTGTCGTCCCGGATATCGAGGCTTCTTCGGTAAGAAAGACGGTTACCCAGCGCGGTTACGGTGTTCTCGGATCGTCGCCGGTTATCGATGATACGGCGGAGGCTTTCGAGGAGCTTGTCGAGGCCATCATCGAGGCGGCCGAGATCGAGACCACCATGAAGCGTCTTCTGGACGAGATTGAGTCAACAAAACGCCGTGTTAATGCTCTTGAGTTCAAGGTTATCCCCGAACTTAAGCAGGCACGTGACTTCATCAAGATGAGACTTGATGAGATGGAAAGGGACGAACTTGTTCGTCTCAAGAAAATTCGGGCCAAGAGCCAGGCAAAATAATTTTTTTTGCCTTTTTTGGCTCATTTCTAAGGCTCGTTTTTTCGGATTTTTTTGCTTTCGCGTTTGTTTTGAATTTTTGTGTTTGTGTTTTTGCAGGATTTTTTGTGAGTGTGTTTGTCCGGTTTTGTCTCTTTTACGTTTTTTAATGATTTATATCGGCGGATTTTGCCGCATTTGGTTTGGCATATTCAATGAGACTAAATAATTCATCCGCCTAAATACTGTTACCTATGATAACGGAACTTCTCGAACTGATTTTCGAACTGTTTCTGGCGTTTCTGATACCCATAATAATCATCGCCGATATCTTCTTCGGATTTGTCGTAGTGTTTGTGGAGAGGAAGAGCCCTCATGCCACGATGGCGTGGCTGATGATTCTGTTCTTCATCCCGATACTGGGAGTTATTCTCTACATCTTCTTTGGACAGTCCTTCTATCACGACAGGATGTTCGAAGATCTCGGTGCAACGGAACGCAATATGAAAGAGTTCCTTGCGCAGCAGAAGAAAGATTTAAACTCGAAAGATTCACCCGTGTATCAGCATCTGCCCGAAAGATACAAGCGCCTTATCGAGATGAACATGGGCGACGGATCGTCCCCCATTTCAGTGAATAACGAGGTTAAAATTTACTCGGACGGCAACGAAAAATACAAAGACCTCATTGAAGACATATACGCGGCAAAAGACAGCGTTCATATGGAGTATTATATCCTCAAGGACGACGAAATCGGGCGCGAAGTCTTCAAGGCGCTGACACAGAAGGCATCCGAAGGCGTGGAAGTCCGCTTCCTCGGCGATGCCCTCGGTTGTGCGGGTCCGCGAAGGTCTTTCTTTAAGCCGCTCCTTGATGCCGGCGGCAAAGTAGCTTTCTTCTTCCCCTCGCTCATACGCCTGAATCATCCGCGTATTAACTACCGCAATCACAGGAAGATTGCGGTCATCGACGGCAAAATCGGTTTCATCGGCGGATACAACATCGGCG
>JAFPWZ010000073.1 GCA_017412625.1 Methanomicrobium sp. | reverse complement strand
CTGAAGTCTTCAATTGCGGCCATAGCAGCAGGGTCACACCCGGACTCATTCCGAACCCGGAAGTTAAGCCTGCTCACGTCGGATGCGGTACTCAGATACGCGAGTTCTCGGGAAACATCCAACGCTGCAATTGTCTGAGTATGAATTGCCGTTTTGTATTGTTTTGTTTGGAGAGCGGAAGCTGTCTTAATCCGTGGCTTGTTTTCGTCCGCAAAGTCTCATCCGTCAGGGCTTTTATTGTGTTTTCTCAATTTTCGATTATGACTTCGTTGACAAACCGATATAGCTATATGAGTATAAGTCGTTAATCGAAGTATTGATTAGTATATAAGTTTGGTTTGTGACATGTGTGTTTGCTGATGCGGTTATGCACGGCATAACTGCTTTGCCCTGTTGCGGCTGCGCTTTTATATTCAATCAGTTTTGTATTGTTAGGGTTAAAAGGTGTTAAACATGGTTTCTAAGAAGTTCTTTAATCTCAAAATTGCTTATCTCATATCTCTGGTTCTCATGGTCAGCGCCGTCTGCCTGCCGGCAACGGTCTCCGCCGATCTCGGAGAGCCTGAACTTGCGTTGAATTTACTGGTTCCCGACATTTCTCCGGGTAAGGAAGGCACGATAACCGTGACCGTTATGGAAGTCGGCGGTTCTGATTCCGCTCAGGACATTACAATCACTCTTTCTACCAAAACTCCGGGTGTTACCTTCGGAAAGGCAACGATTGACAAAGTGGATGCCGGTGGAAACGCGACCGCGACCATCCCGATGAAAGTCGATTCTTCGGTCAAGACGGGTGCATACACGGGTGTGTATACAGTCGATTATTCACACACGGGTCTGCTGGGTATCGGTACATTCAGTAATTCCGTGGAAGGTGTTTTTACGTTTAATGTTACAAGTCTCTTCCCCGTTCCGTTAAGTCCGATAACCGTCATTATTGCATGTATTGTGACGGCATTCGTTGCGTTTTATTGCGGCACCCGTCGTGAGAATCAGTAATAATACGGATTGAACGGCGAAGATAAAACCGTTAAAGGAAAAAAGAAAAAGACTCGACTTTGAGATCTTTTCGGTTGCGGACAGGCTACGCCTGTAACGTCTGGCGTTAGGCGTTGTCCGTAACGGGAGATCTCTTTGCTTTTTTACCGGTTTACTTAATTATACGTTACTTTGATGGTATTTTGCACGTATTTTACACTTTACTTTACACGTTACTTTATATGTTCTTCAGCATGCGGTCAGGGCACATTCCGCGCTTTTATTGCAAATGTGAAAACCGATATTCGATGCCCTAATATGTTTTAAGAAGTCATATAGTGTTCCGTTGATAAAATACGGGCTGATTAAGCATTATTTTTAAACAGCAATTTGCCGTTGTTTTTTGATTTTAAGCGATTTTTGCGCGTTAAAACCGATATATATATATATATATCTTTCGATAAACGCTGATTTCGATTAATTATATCTTCGGTTTGTGACAACCGGTCGAAGTGTGATATGATTGTTGCAATTGAGCAGTAAGCCGAATTGCCTGATTATAAGCCGTATTCCGTGGTTACAATTGCCGTATATTTAATCAAATTGCTTTAATTTGTGCTAAATGGAGTCAAACATGACTAATAACAAATTGTTTGGAATAAAATCGGCGTATATTCTGTTGCTGGTTTTGTTTGTAAGTGCGTTATGCTTACCGGCAGCGGTTTCCGCTGATTTGGGAGAACCAAATATACATTATAGTATTTTACCAAGTACTGGTACTGTAACTGTGACACTTTCAGAACAAGGGGGACACGATTATGCTCAAAATGTTTATGTAACTCTGTCTACTACCACTCCGGGTGTTTCCTTTGGAGATTCACAGTTTATCTCTAGATTGAATCAAGGTGAAACTAAAACTTTAACTTTCCCTATAATGGCTGATGTTAGAACTAAGTCCGGTCAATATGAAGGTACGATTCGTATCACATATGAAGAAACGGGTGCATTAGGTATTGGTAAATACGGTCATACTTTTTCAGATACTTTTACATATAATGTTGTGCCTGTAGTTACTAGCATAGCCTCAGTTTTAGCAACTGGAAAATCTCCGCTCAGCCCGATAACCATAATTATTGCATGTATTGTCACGGTATTCGTTGCGGTATATACCGGATCGCGCCGTGAGAGGAAGTAATTAATCGGATTAACCCAATCTATTTCTTTTTTATCTGCAAAATTATCCAAATTGTTAATTTCTGAAAGTTTGGGATGTGTATCTAAGCTGTAACCCAAGCTGTCATTTCAATATAACCTGTCATCTGTGTTACTGTTGACTTAATATCCTGACTTAAATGTCAAACTCGGATCGATACCTATTATATACATAACCGCCAATTCTATTAGGCAACTGTGCCAAGGTGGCGGAGCGGCTACGCGGTCGCCTGCAGAGCGACTATTACTCCAGTTCAAATCTGGACCTTGGCTTACCCTTTCCGAAAGGACAGGGACTATTCAATTGCGGCCATAGCAGCAGGGTCACACCCGGACTCATTCCGAACCCGGAAGTTAAGCCTGCTCACGTCGGATGCGGTACTCAGATACGCGAGTTCTCGGGAAACATCCAACGCTGCAATTGTCGGCAGATGAAAAGAACTTTTTTGTGTTTTGCGACGCTTTAATCCGTAAGCGGATGCTCTCCCGTTTAACTCATTGATTCACTTATTTCTTTATGCGGGCGCTGTTTGCCTGTCAGGCTGTGAATTTTCGGATAAGTGTGCGCGACTCCCGCTTCATGCCGTGAATAATATCCCGGACCGTGTGCGGTTGTTATGCAGTTGCCTGTCTGAATCAATTCACAATTGTGAAAAATTTATGCAATTATTCCGCCGTTTACAAATTCCTCGTTACTCCGCGCATTTTTCAAACCGGCTTTCAACGAATTTCTTTTCGGTCACAATGGACATCAAAACCGACAGGCATATATTTCACAATTGTGAACATCTGAATGCACGATGCGACGGATGCAAAGTGCAAAGTTGTGCCAAGGTGGCGGAGAGGCTACGCGGTCGCCTGCAGAGCGACTATTACTCCAGTTCAAATCTGGACCTTGGCTTAGCCTTTCTTAAAAGTGAGAAGACTCATTTGAATGTCGGAGAAAGATCGGCATAAAAATATTTATCTCACAATTCCAATTATTAAGTTACAATGGTAAGGGTAGGTCTTTTGGGTTGCGGCAACGTAGCTGAAGTGGTGGCGGGCAAAGAGAACGGTATCGACATAGTCGCTCTCTATGACCTCGACACCAGGCGTGCAAAATATCTCTCGGAGATATCGGGAGCGCCGGCTTTCGAGAAATTTGAGGATTTCCTTGCATGCGATATGGATATCGTGGTTGAAGCCGCATCCGTGGGCGCGGTCTGCGCAAACGCCGAGGCAATCCTGAAAACCGGCAGAGACATGGTTATCCTCTCCGTCGGCGCACTTGCCGACCCCGATTTCAAGCGGAAACTCATCTCTCTTGCCGAAGAAAACAACTGCAAGGTGCGTATCCCGAGCGGCGCCGTAATCGGACTCGACAACCTCAAGATTGGTCAGATATCGCCGATGAGCGAACTCAAACTCCGCACTACCAAGAATCCGCGGTCGCTCAAGCTTGACGTCACCGAAAGAACCCTCGTCTTCTCCGGAAGAGCAGACGAATGTATACGCAAATTCCCCAAGAACATAAATGTCGCAATCGCTCTCGAGACGGCGGGCGGCAGACCCGTAGAGGTCGAACTGTGGGCAGACCCCGCAGTCACGAGAAACACCCACGAAATCTTCGCAAAAGGCGATTTCGGCGACATATACATGAAGATTGAGAACAACCCCTGCCCCCAGAATCCGGCAACGAGCTATCTGGCGGCATTATCGATAATAACCCTGCTGAAAAACCTTGGAAAGTCCATAATAATCGGCACATAACGGAATCGGAGAAACAGACCCAGGAAACGGATCGGAGAAAACCATGTCAATAACCGACGAGATAAAGAAACTCAAGACCGAAACGAACGCGATCATACTCGCCCACAACTACCAGCCCAAAGAGATACAGGACATTGCCGACATCCTCGGTGACAGCCTGGAGCTTGCAAGGGAAGCAAAGAAGACCGACGCCGATATAATAGTCCTCTGCGGCGTAATGTTCATGGCGGAGACCGCCAAGATACTCAACCCGACAAAGAAGGTTCTCATTCCCGCCCCCGACGCCGGCTGTAAGCTTGCCGATTACGTAAACCCCGCCATGATAAAAGCGGAAAGGAAAAACTATCCCGATGCCGAGGTAGTCCTCTACGTCAACTCGACCGCGGAATCGAAGGCGGAGGCGGACATAACCTGTACCTCATCGAATGCCGTCGCGGTCTGTAAAAGCCTCAAATCAAAGAGGATACTCTTCGGACCCGATTCCAACCTTGCCTCGTGGGTCGGCGAGCAGCTCCCCGAAAAAGAGATAATTCCGCTCCCGTACGGAGGCTGCTGTCCGGTTCATGCCGATATCACCCCCGGGATGGCACGCGAGGCAAAAGCCGCGGGTTACAAAGTCATCTGTCACCCCGAATGCCCCAAAGCCGTCCGCGACGAATGCGACGTCGTGGCATCGACCGGAGGCATGCTCAAGGAAGCCGCGAAAGCCGATAAATGGGCAGTGCTTACCGAACGCGACATGACATACCGCTTAAAGTGCAAATATCCCGACAAGGAGTTTAAGCGCTATGAATCGGCGTTCTGCGAGAATATGAAGCTGATAACCCCCGAGCTTCTTCGCGACTCTCTCCGCGACGAGACCTTCGAGGTCGTCCTGCCCGACGCTCTCATAAAGGGCGCCGGTAAGGCAATCGAGAGAATGCTCAATATCTGAAGAACGGCGCAATCAGACACAAACAGGTTCATCATGACGATATCACCCAAACTCATTGCATATCTCGAAGAGGATATCGCGGGCGGCGACATAACCACCACGGCAATAGTGCCCAAAGGGAAGACGAGCGCGTTTATCGTCTCGAAGGACGAGGGCATAATCGCGGGCCTGAGCGAGGCGAAAGATATCTTCAATTACTGCGGAGCCGATGCCGAGATAAAAAAAACCGACGGCTCGCGGGTTGCAAAAGGCGATATCGTCATGGAGATCTCGGGCGATTCCCATGCCGTGCTTATGGCCGAGAGGACGGCGCTCAACATCATAGGAAGGATGAGCGGCATTGCCACGAAGACTGCCCGCATCTCCGCAAAGATAAAAAAGATCAACCCGAAATGCAATGTTGCGGGCACGAGAAAGACCTCCCCGGGATTCCGCGAGTACGACAAGAAAGCGATATTTCTCGGCGGCGGCGACCCGCACAGATATAATCTCTCGGATGCCTTCCTGATAAAGGACAACCACCTCGAGCTCTGCACGATAGCCGACGCCATTGCCAGGGCAAAAGCCTATTCCGTCTATAAACTGGTCGAGATAGAGGTCGAGAACACCGCCGATGCCCTCACCGCCGCCGCCGCGGGTGCCGACATAATCATGTTCGACAACATGACCCCCGATATGATCAAACGCACGATTGCGGCGCTCTCCGAGAAGTATATCGGAAAAGGCATAGCAATCGAGGTTTCGGGCGGAATCCGCGAGGACAACCTCGGCGATTACGTAATCGCGGGCGTGGACAGAATAAGCATGGGCGAACTCACGCATTCGGTAAAGAACTTCGACGTCTCGCTGGATGTCAAGCCAGCACTCAAGACCGTAAACTTAGTAAAAACAGTAATAATTTGAATAACTTTTTTCGTATCAAAATATTTTCATTTTGAATATTTTCATTTTGAATATTTTCGTCTCAGAAGATATTGAACAGGGCATTCAGGATTATACCCGTCACGAATCCGAGCGAGAGGGTATAACAGCAGACCGCAAGCGAGATCTTAAGCCCCATCTGCCTGTATAAAACCGCTATCGTCGAGATGCAGGGCACAAAGAGGACGCTTACGACGGCGAAGATATAGAGCTGTGCCGCACTCATCACCGCACCCAGATTTGCCGTTCCCGACAGGATGGCAAGCGTCTCAAACGCCATCTCCTTTCTCAGAATGCCGAAGAGAAGCGAGGTCGAGGCATAGTCGGGAAGACCGAGCGCCGAATACATGAACCCTTCAAAGAGATTCTGAAATGCCGCGATTACGCCGAAGAACTGCAAAATGCCCAGAACGACGCTGGATGCGAGGAGAAGCGGCATGGCAATGAAGAGGAACTCCTTCATCCTCAGCCACGCCCTTGTAAGCGTCTGTTTTGCACGCGGCTTTCGCATCGGCACCATCTCGAGAATCATGCCGAACTGGTCGCCCGGGGTGACCTTTGTCAGTACAATACCCGTCAGAATGATGAGAACAAAGACTATCAGGTAAATCGAGAGCGCCGCAAAGAGACCGACGAAGGTAAAGACAATGCCCGCGATTATGACCGTTCTTGCCGAGCATGGCACCATGGTGATGAGGAAGGACGCGATAACCCTCTCCCTCTCCGAGAACTGCTTAATAGCCATAATTGCCGGAACATTACAGCCGAATCCGAGGACCATCGGAATCAGCGCCTGCCCGTGCATACCGATATTGTGCATGGCGCGGTCGGCGAGGAATGCCGCCCTCGTCATATATCCCGTATCTTCCAGAACCGAGATGAGAATATAGAATACGAAGACATACGGAAAGGCAATACCCAGGCCCGCTTCCACGGCAATCAGGAGCGAATAAAGGATATTCTCGGCAAGCGGCGGCAGGGAAAGCGCATACATCGGCTGAATAAGGAAGGTCTCGAAGATTTCAACTATCGCCTCTTCCAGAACGGAGCCGATGATAAAGACGCAGATAAGGGTGGTCAGCAGGACAACCGTCATTATCGGCACGCCCGTTGAGGTGCGGGTAAGCAGGCGGTCAAAGTTTCTCGACGGCTTAAACTTCTCGTCTTTCTCAATCAGACACTTGATTCGTTTCGCCTCGTTATGACGGTTGGCGGCAAGAATCTGATGTACCGACATCCTGTGCTGATCTTCAATCTCGGCGGCAATCACACCTGCCGTCTCGGAAAGGTCACTGTCGGGGAGCAGACCCTCAAGCGCCAGAAGACCGCTCAGCCTGTCGCTGCCGTTCACCTTAGAGAAACTTCGCAGTGCGGCTTCGACATGGTCGTCGTAGCGTGTGACGGCATCGATTGTCTTTGCCCCGTTCTCGGCGAGCGGGATTATCTTGTCGATATTCCTGCCCTCGATGGCGGCGGTCTTGAGGACGGGACATCCGAGTATCTCGGAGAGTTTGTCGCCGTCTATGACAAGCCCCTGCTTTTCAGCCTCGTCCGTCATATTAAGGACAACCACGGTAGGAATCTTGAACTCCGCGACCTGAAGGAGCAGGTAGAGGTTTCTCTCGAGGCGTGTCGAGTCAAGGACGGCGATGAGTCTGTCGGCTTTCTTCTCGAGCAGGAATTTTCTGACCTCGGTTTCCTCCTCGTTCACGCCGTCCAGCGAATATACGCCCGGGAAATCGATTATCTCGTAGTGCTTATCTTTGTGCACGAGGCTTCCCGTGTACATGCCGACAGTCGTGCCCGGGAAGTTCGATATCTCTACGCCGATACCCGTAAGGCTGTTGAAGATAAGCGACTTGCCGACGTTGAGGTTACCTATGAGAGCCAGTTTCAGCGTGTCGGATTTATCCGAACTGCCGGATTTGTCCCTTTTTTTGTCGTCCGTCTTATCCGCCACCGTGCATTACACCTTCTCGACAAAAACCAGGCGCACTATCTCGGGGCTGATTCCGACCTCGCTCGATTTGATGGCGACGACCATGGCGCCGTTGGAGAGCTTTCGCTTTATCGTGATTGTCTCCCCGGGTATAAGCCCCATATCGCAGAGTCTGTCCGTTCTTCTTGAGCCGCCGTCCGTAAAGAGTATCTTAACGGCATCATCTTCGTCGAACTCCGAGAGATTACGCCCCATCCCCTCATCCCGGTCGCCGCGGTGATGCGGGTGATTGAACATATGTCCTTCGTGCCCTTCATGCCCTTCATGCGCATCTCGGGCGTGAAAACCGTGTCTTGCGCCCCTCTCTCTTATGTAATTCTTAAGGCGCTTTATCGTATCCGGGGAGGCGCCGTGCTCGAGGACGCAGGCTTCTTTTGAAGCGGAATCGGAGTCCATGCCGAGTATCTCCGTGAAAAAAGATTCCAGAACGAGATGTTTTTTTATTGTGCATTCACCGAGTTTTCTGCCGGAGTGCGTGAGTTTTATCTCCCGATATGCATCCGCGTCATTGATTCGGATAAAACCCTCATCCCGCAGGTCATTAAGCCCGCCCTCTATCTCGGATACATCTTTGTTAAGGGCGTCCGCAAGTATCTTCAGGGAATCGGGTGTAATCTCTTCGACGGAATTATTTATTATTGCCTCAAGGTAATCTTCGCACTCGGTGATCTCCATTTGCTCTCTCTGTTTGCCCTCTCTAATTTTTTGAGTATACAATAAAAAACCTTTGTAATCTTAGGAAATACTCCTAAAACCGAATATTACCCCATACCGTATTCCCTTCGTCATTGGAATGACTGGAACAATTAAGATGTTTCTTGACTTAGCACTAATACATAGGGTAAAATATGATAATTAAGGCAGTAAAATTCAGAAAAGACGGCTTCTATACCCAGCCTTTTGTATTCGGCGGTGAAGAAGGCGCGGAAAAGTATGACCGAAATGTCCGGTATCGCGGCAGCCTGCAGAATTACCTGATAGATACGGGTGATGAAGTAATTCTCGTGGATACGGGACTTCCCTCGGGTATGCCTGTGGAAGCGCCTGATGAAAACAGCGTAGCTTTCATCGGCAAAAAAATCGCCGAATATATGGATGCATTCAGGGCACTCGGTTACAAACCGGAACAGGTGACAAAGATATTGCTTACCCATAAGCACGCCGACCACTCCGGCGAATTGCGCTCGTTCCCGAACGCCGAGATCTACGTTGGCGCCGATGAGATCTCCGCCGATGAACTTAAGGGCATCAAAAACATCGTTCCCGTGGAGTTTACGGACGGTCCTTACTTCAACTTCCCGGAGAGTCAGAAGATCCGCGACGGCATATACTTCATAAAGGCAAAGGGTCACACAAACGGCAACAGCATCGTTATTGCGGAACTGGACGGTCTTTATTACATGTTCCACGGCGATATCACCTATGTGGATGAGGCACTCTGCGAGAACAAACTCTCCGTTGTCTATGATGATCGTTCCGCCGCCCGTGTGACATTGGATCGCGTGCGGGAGTTTATCAAGTCTCATCCGACTGTATATTGCGGTACGCATACGCCCCAGGGATATGAAAACCTTGAAGCAAAACGCGTCATGAATCCCGACAAACCCATGGAGACAATATTTGCGAAAGCAGAGTTCGGTGACGTAAAAACCGGCGGTAAATATGTCTGTTCGGTCTGCGGATATGTATATGATCCGGCAGAGCATGACGGTGTGAAATTTGAAGACCTTCCGGATGATTGGAGATGCCCGCGCTGCAAAAAGTCAAAAGAAAAATTTAATCGTGCGGAAATCTGATGAGGAAATTATTATGGGCAAAAAGATTGTGGCTGTAAATGCCGGACCGAGAATTGGATGGAATACCGACACCCTGATAACCGAGGCGTCAAAAGGGGCTGAATCCGAAGGTGCGACCGTGGAGAGATTCAATCTCTTTAAGATGGAGAAGTATACGGGATGCCGATCCTGTTTCGGCTGCAAGAAAGAGAAGAATAAAGGTCACTGCATAATAAAGGACGGACTTACGCCCGTTCTTGACGCAATCAGAGAATCGGACGGTCTTATAATAGGTTCTCCCAATTACCTCAGCGAGATGACGGCATCCTTCAGGGCGCTCTACGAGAGGCTTGTCTTTCAGAATCTGACCTACAACGCCGAAACGCCCTGCTGTAACCCGAGGAGAATCCCCGTTCTTCTCATCATGACCAGCAATGCGCCGGATACGATGTATCTCGATCTAATGGAGAGATATAAGCAGATACTCGACGGTTTTGTGGGTCCGACCGAGGTACTTATCAGCGGAGATACTCTCCAGCTCAAAGATTACGGCAAGACCGACTGGCCGTGGACTTATTTCGATGTCGAAGCAAAGAAGGAGCGTCACGAGAAGATATTCCCGCAGGAATGCAAAGCGGCTTTCGGGAAGGGTGCGGCTCTGGTGCGGGAAACACAAAGGAAATAACACAAAGGAAATAGTCTGAAAGACGAAATAATATGAACCGGGTCCGGAAACGGGAGTCCGGAAACGGAATCAAAGAAAATATGAACCTAGAGATAATCCGGGCAACCGAGAGATGGCAGCAGGCGGGCGCCTTTTATGTAAGAATACAGGCGATGGCAAAGAAGCACCATATCACTCTGCGTCAGGAATTCGACGAGCACGATGCGCCGGATACGAAATATATCCTTGCTCTGGACGATGATTTTCCCATAGCCACCGCCAGAATGTATGAGCATGACGCGGACAGCGTCATAATCGGCAGAATCGTTACCCTTCCGGAATACAGGCACAAGGGAATAGGATCGGCGGTTGTGAAGGAATGCGAGCTGTGGGCGGCGGAGCTCGGCTATAAGAAGGTCGTTCTCGACAGCCGCGACAACAAGGTCGAATTCTACAGGAAACTCGGCTATAAGGAATGCGGAGAGCCTTACATTGACGGCGACACCTTCCGCTGTATCCGTATGGAAAAAGACCTCTCTTAAGGAGGTTACGCTGAAAGGCAACCGGATAACGATAACCGATATTCGATAATTCGATAAAATGACAGAAAAAGGAAATGACTGCGGGCACTCAAAGGATGCGGCGCAAACCGCATCTTCGACAAGGTCGTGGGGATTCTTCAGCATCGGCGGAAGGCGCCGGAAAAAGAAGGAGAAAGAGGCTGAGCTTGAGCGGTCGATATTCATCGATATGGATGCCGCAACCGAAGAGGGCGACCGCATCCTCCCCGAAAATGCCGCGCTCATAAACGGGATTACCGTCACCTTAAATCTGCTTTCGGAGGCGAAGACGCTTGACAGCCTTATAGAGATCCTCGGCGATGAGATGAATAAGTTCAACCGTCAGGATATCCGCACGCTAATCTCGCAGGTCGAGGGTAAACTCGGGGGGACGAACAGGTCTTATGTGGAAAGACTTGTTGCTAAGCTTGAGGAGATGTATTGGGGCGCCTTCAACGATATCGCTCTGCTTGCGCAGTCCCGCGATTCCGGGGAGTATCAGGCCCCGCCGGTCGCGGCAGCCCGCGATTACTGGCTGATGGCGCTTAAGTCCTGCAGGAACACGGCGTCAAAGACAAACCCTCGGCTTTTGTATCTGAAGTATCTGCTTATCGGCTTTCGGATGTTTGTACTCGGAGAACCGGCGCACCCCGTCGGCACCCCGTTCCCGGGCGGCCATGAGGTCGAGTCGGAGTCGGGTATCTTCTACTGCCCCGTAAGAGAAAAGGCGGATGACGTGCCCTATGCAGTATGTCCCTTCTGCCCCGCAATGCAGTCTACCGAGTTTATGCTCGAGTTTACCAGGGAAGAGCGTGAAAAGAAGGTCAAACAGGGATACATACAGAACTATTTTACGAACTTCAAGGGATAATTCTCATCCGCATTTTTCCAATTTTCCCGTTTTGACGGGTAAAAAAAGTATCTTTAAATTATGGTTATCTGCGCTTGCAGACCGTTAAGATCGCCATCGTGCCCGCAAGTGCGAGAACCGCAATCAGCGCACCGAATCCCGGCGACCCTGTGGTGGGAACGGT
>JAFPWZ010000072.1 GCA_017412625.1 Methanomicrobium sp. | reverse complement strand
GAGTCCCGAGAGGATTGCCTTCATTGTGCCGCCGGTGGAGAAGACATCGTCGACGACGACGACCTTCTCGCCTTTCTTAATGCTGTTCAAGTAAAGCTCGCCCTTGGAGTAGCCCGTCGTCTGATGAAGGGCAATCTCCCCCGGAAGTTTATACTCCCTCTTTCTTATGATGGTCAGCGGGATATCGGTCATCATGGAGAGCGCAACGCCGATATGGATTCCCATGGCTTCGGCGACGACTATCTTGGTGACGCCTTCGAGGTTTAAGTTTCTCAGCATGAGAACCGCGACCTCCCTCAAGAGTTCGGGCTCGACAATCGGAACGCCGTCGCTTATCGGATGTATGAAGTAGTTGTATTCTCCTCTCTTTACAATCGGGCACGTCTCAAGTGACTTTACAAGTTTGTCAAACATTTTTACTCCTTTTTTGAATTTACAGGGTTGGTATTTCAATCAGGTCGGTTCTTCCTGTTGTTTCTTCTTATCGGTTCTTCTTCTCAAGCATGGTCTTAACGTCCGCGAGGAACTCATCAACGACCTCCTGCGTGACATGCGGCATGCATACCGTTCTCATATGACCTTTTCTCGTCCTCGACACCTTCCAGCCTTCGGGGGTATCGGGGCAGACGAAGGAGGCGACATTGACATCGGGCTGTGCGGCAACGGGGATACCGAGTTCCGCCATGCCCTTTATGAGCCTGCGGCAGTTGTTCATGCTGGTATCGACACATTTCTGCATACCCTCCATACCGAGATATTCCTGCACGGCATATGCGGAAACGACCGACGCACCCGGTCTTGTGCCGCAGAGCGTGCATTCCTTATTGACCGTAAGGTAGGGCGTATCGACCTCGGTTGTCTTGAACATATCGGGATCGCGTGCGAGAAGACAGCCCGCGGGGATTATTGCCATACCCATCTTGTGCGGGTCGGCGGAAATCGTGTCGACGCCCGGGAGCTTGAAGTCGAATTTCGGGGCGTTTTTGATGTAGGGCAGGACGAGACCGCCGAAAGCGGCGTCGACGTGGAGGAAGATGTCTTTGTCCTCCGAGATGTCGGAGAGGTATGTTATGGGGTCGACGACACCGTATTCCGTGGTTCCGGCGACGCCGACAAGACAGATTGTGTTTTTGTCCACGTAATCGAGGATTTTATTCTCGTCCATTCTGTATCCTTCGTCCGAGGGGACGACTCTCATCTCGAGCGAGAGGATATCGCATGCCTTGTCGAACGAGAAATGCGCGGACTCGGGGATTACGACATTAGGAAACTTCGTCCTGTCCTTCGCAAGATTCCTTGCGATTCTCAGCGCCTGAATATTCGATTCCGTGCCTCCCGAAGTCGAGTATCCCCCGACATCGGCGCATCCGAGGAGTTCTCCCATGCTTTTGACGAGCAGTGCCTCAATCTGAGCGGCGCCGCCGAAGAGTCCGGGATCGCCGAGGTTTGATTCTATGAACATCTCATAGGCACGCACGGCAATCGGATGCGGAATCGTGCACATGGAACTGATTACCTTATTGTATTTTCTGTCTTTTCTCCTCATCTCCGCTAAAAATGAGAAGAGTTCTTCCTCGCTTCGTCCTTTCTGATTCATTTTTTATATCGCTTTTTTGGTTTCGTATCCGGTTTCGTTATTGCGTTCTGATTTTGTTCGATTTTGTTCTGATTTTGTTCTGATTTTTTTTGTTGTTCCGTTATGTTTTGTTCCGTTATGTCGGTCTGTTATTGTGTTACGTTACTGTAAGGTGGCGTTAAAAATAAAAAAATGAAAAATCAGTTCAGTTTTGCTCTTGCCGCGTCCAGAATCATCCTTGCTTCGGTCTTTGCGGCTGTCTCGCGGATCTTGGGGACGGCATCGATGTTTGCCGAGACGCTTGTTATGCCGTTCTCGATGAGCCACTTAACCATCTCGGGGTCAGAACCTGCCTGACCGCAGATGGAACACTCGACTCCGCCCTTGCGGCAGCGGTCGATTGCGTACTTGATGAGCTTTAAGACCGCGGGGTGCTTGGGCATGTACATGTCGGCAACATTCTGGTTGTTTCTGTCGATTGCCAGAGTGTACTGGATAAGGTCGTTCGTGCCGAAGGAAGCGAATTTGATGCCTGCCGCGATGAAATCTTCGACGAGGATGACGCTGCTGGGGATCTCGAGCATTACGCCGAGTGTCCTGTTCTCGACATCGACTCCGAACTCAGCCATGAGCTGTTTTGCGGCGATGAACTCCTTGGGGTGTCCCACGAGCGGGAACATGACGCCGAGGTTGTCGTAGCCCTCAGCCCAGAGCCTCTTGAAGACCTCGACCTGGAGTCTGAACTGGTCGCGGGACTGAAGGTCGCGGCGGATACCTCTCCAGCCGAGCATCGGGTTGTGCTCCGAAGGCTCGTTCTCGCCGCCCTTCATGTTCCTGAACTCGTCCGTGGGTGCGTCGAGTGTTCTTACCCAGACGGGCTTGCCGTTGAACTCGTCCATTACGGTCTTGATTCCCTTATAGACCTCGTCAATGAACTCGTTCTCTTTGCCGTTCGTGATGTACCAGTTCGGCGTCTTTCCCAGACCGAGGATGAGGTGCTCGACTCTTAGGAGTCCGACGCCGTCGGCACCGGTTGCCGCCGCACGCTTTGCAGCCTCGGGAAGAGAGACATTGACCTTGATGCTTGTCGCGGTTATTATCTTTGCCGGAGCCGCGGGACCTGCGCAGACCGCCCCGCCTGCCGCCTGCTCAGAACCGCTCTGACCGACGGCACCGTCGAAGACAAGACCTTTCTCTCCGTCGACGGTGACAATCTGTCCGTCCTTTAAGATGTGGGTCGCGTTCTTTGTTCCGACCGCAGCGGGCGTTCCGAGTTCGCGGCTTACGATTGCGGCGTGACAGGTCATTCCGCCCTCATCCGTGATGATGGCGACCGACTTTCTCATTGCGGGCACCATGTCGGGGTTTGTCATCTTGGCGACTATGATGTCTCCTTCCTTGACTTTTACGAGGTCTTTAATCGAGGAGATGATTACGACCGCACCCGAGGCGATACCCGGGGATGCTCCCTGACCTTCGAGAAGGATCTTGCCGTTAACCGCCGGCTGTGACTTCTTTCCCGCTTTCAGATCCCTCTGAATCGTGGTAATCGGGCGCGACTGGAGGATGAAGATCTTGCCGTCGACTATACCCCACTCCATGTCCTGCGGGCATTCGTAGTGCTCCTCGGCAACCTTGGCGAACTTGGCAAGCTTCTTTATCTCGTCCTCGGAGAGAACGACCGCGTCCTGACGCTTTTTATCAACGGCAACCTCTTTCGTTCCGTTGTTGCCGTCGGGGAGGATCTCGGTCTTCTTGTTTGCGATGTATTTGTCGATTACGCGTTTTCCTTTCTGGTCGAAGACGTATTTGTCGGGTGAGACCGTGCCCGAGACAACAGCCTCGCCGAGTCCCCACGAGCCCTCGATGATGGTCGTCGGCTCTCCCGTTATCGGGTGGGACGAGAACATGACGCCGGCCTTCTGCGAGTAGACGAGCTGCTGGACGACGACGGCGATATCGACGTTTCTGTCATCGAATCCCTGTTTTGCGCGGTAATAGATTGCTCTTGCACCGTAGAGAGATGCCCAGCATTTCTGGACGGCTTCTAGGAGGTCTTTCTTACCTTTGATATTGAGGTAGGTCTCCTGCTGTCCCGCAAAGCTCGCGTCGGGCAGATCTTCTGCGGTCGCGCTCGATCTGACGGCGACGACGACGTTTTTGCCCATTTTGTTGTATGCCTCATCGATGTTCTTTACGAGGCTTGCGGGCATCTTCGCCTTTAAAACGAGTTTCATTACGTCCTGTGCCGTCGCTTCGAGAAGTTCGGCATTTTCGACGTCGAGGTCTTTTAATTTTCCGAAAAGAGGGTCTTCAATCTTGCTTTCGACGAGGAAACGTCTGAATGCCTGTGCGGTAATGACGAATGCCGTCGGAACGGGGAGACCGACCGAGGTCATTTCACCGAGTGATGCGCCTTTGCCGCCGACTGACGGGATATCTTCTTTTCTGATCTCTGCTAACCACAGAATATCTTCAATATTGTTCATTTACTCTAAACCACCTTAGTAAAAGTAAGTGTAATATCTATTTTTGCCATACTAATTAGTTTTCGTAAGTACCCAAAACCCCCCCCGCAAAACCGCGGCGAAACCGCCGCCAAGACCGCTCCCCAGGCCCTTCCCTTAGGCCCTCCCTTATGCCCTTACCGCAGACCGCGTCCCGCCCCCGCTCTGCTCCAGTCCCGTCCCTGTCCCGCCCCCGTCATGCCCCGCCCTGCCGTGTGCAAACACTCAATACATTTTAACTGCAAATGAATACTGGGATTTTTAAATGAGCTTTAAAGTCTTAATCAGTGACCCCCTCGCGGAAGAGGGAGTGGAGATTCTTCGCGCCTTTTGCGACGTCGATGTGAAAACGGGTCTCTCCGAGGATGAACTTGTAAAGATTATCGGAGACTACGACGGTCTTTTAGTCCGCAGCGGAACTCAGGTTACGGCCAGAATCATCGAAGCCGCCGACAAGCTGAAGTTCATCGGACGTGCGGGTGCGGGCGTGGACAATATCGAGATGGAGCCTGCGACAAAGCGCGGAATAATTGTTGCGAATGCGCCGGCGGGCAACACTCTTGCGGCATGCGAGCACACGGTCGCGATGATGATGTCCCTTGTCAGAAATATCCCGCAGGCAACCGCCTCCGTCAAGAAAGGCGAGTGGAAGCGCTCGCAGTTCATGGGTATCGAGGTCAACGGCAAGACGCTGGGTATCGCCGGATTCGGCAGAATCGGACAGGAACTCTCAAAGCGTGCAAATGCGATGGCAATGAAGGTCATTGCATACGACCCCTACATGAACTACAAGAGAGCCGAGGAGCTCGGCGTTACCGTCGTTACCCTCGAAGAGCTCTTTAAGATGTCGGATATCATCACCGTGCACACGCCGCTCATCAAAGAGACGAAGCACATGATAAACAGAGAGACGATTGCGACGATGAAGGACGGCGTCCGCATCATCAACTGTGCACGCGGCGGAATCATCGACGAGGACGCACTCTATGACGCAATCGTGAGCGGCAAGGTCGCCGGCGCGGCTCTGGACGTATACGAGGAGGAACCGCCGAAGAACTCGAAGATTATCGAGCTGCCGCAGGTCATCAACACCCCGCATCTCGGAGCGTCGACTGTCGAGGCTCAGAAGAATGTCGCGGTCTCGGTCGCCGAACAGTGTATCGAGGTCCTTAAGGGCGGCAGCGCGGACTTCGTCGTTAACGCGCCGATTGTCGCACCCGACATGCAGGAGAGAATCAAGCCATATGCGGAGATTGCGCAGAAGATGGGCAAACTTATCTCTCAGATTGTCGAGGGCAGAATTACCTCGGTCGAGATTGAATACGCAGGCAAGGCGGCGGAGTTCGGAAACGGCTCGAAGTACATCACCCGCGTCGTCGTCAAGGGAATCATGGACACAATCCTTCAGACCCCTGCAAATATCGTCAATGCCGAGTTCGCGGCAACCGAGCACTCGATTAAGATCTCGGAGTCCATCTCACCCGAGGCACACGGCTTTGCAAACCTGATTACGATTACCCTTAAGACCGATAAGATGAGCGAGACCATCAGCGGCAATGTCCTTGCGCCCGACAAGGTAAGGATCGTCAAGATAGGCGACTACATGACCGATCTCACGCCGAGCGGCAGCGTAATCGTCTCGTATCACCACGACAAGCCGGGCGTCATCGGCGCATTCGGAACGATTGCCGGCAAATACGGCATCAATATCGCGGGCATGCAGGTCGGACGCAACAACCCGGGCGAGGATGCGGTTATGGTCCTCAATGTCGACTCCGAAGTTCCGCAGAACGTCATGGACGAGTTCTTAAAGATCGACGGCGTCAAGACAGCAAAATACGCACGCATCTGAGCGGAGAGCGGACTTACGGCGGCATTGTAAAATCCCTGAAATCCCCGAAATTTCAAATTAAAATACTTTTTTTGTTTCCCGTGAAGGTTGCCGTACGGTAATCCGAATGTAATCCTGATGTAATCACGATGCAACCCGAATCGGCTGACGACATTAAGTTCATTGCCCATTGCAGGCACTCTTTTCGCACGCTTTTATTATCACGCAGGTTTATCTTATCTTATGGGTACTGGTAACGGCAATACCGCGGATTCTTTCATAAAAAGCGGCTTTTTTTTGTTGGTTCTTGCGGTATCGCTTGCAAGTTTCATGGCGGCACTGGACGGCACAATCGTAAACGTCGCATTGCCCACAATATCGGATGATTTCGGAATCTCGTCAAGTATGGTCAGCTGGGTCAGCACGGCATATCTTCTGACAATGGCGGGCTGCATGCTTATCGTCGGAAAGATCTCCGACCGATGCGGTTACAAAAAGATCTTCACCGGGGGATTTGTCATCTTTACAATAGGCTCGTTTGCCTGCGGATATTTCCCCGTCCTTCTGGGGTCCTTTGATTCCCTGATTGTCGCAAGGGTCTTTCAGGCTGTCGGCGGCGCCATGATAACGGCGATAACCGCCGCGATGATATCGGCATATCTGCCCTATGAGCTGCGTGGGCGTGCAATAAGTCTCATAATGACCACGGCATCGCTCGGAATGGCAATCGGACCGACCCTCGGCGGTGCTCTCACGCAGTTCATAACATGGCACTGGATATTCTACATCAACGTGCCCGTAGGCCTCATCGCAATCCTGCTGAGTCTGAGGTATATTCCCGCGGACAAGGCAGCCGACAGGAGCACGTTTACGCCGTTTGACAAATGGGGTTCGGTCTTTATCTTCGTCGGACTTGCACTCTTCATGTTCTGGATTTCGGAAGTCTCGACTCTGGGTCTGACGAGCATTGAGATGATCTGCTCGCTCATCGGCGCAATTGTATTCTTGGGCGCTTTCTTCGTATGGGAGAGAAGGGTTGCCGACCCGATTCTCGATTTCGGGCTGTTCAAAGACCGCAACTTCTTAATCCTCAATTTATTCGCCGCGTTTCTCTACCTCAGCTACAGCGGTATCAACTACCTCCTGCCGTTCTATCTCGAGAACGTGATGGATTATGACGTCGCCTTCTCGGGTCTTATCCTTGCGGCACTCTCGGTTTCGCTGATGTTCAGCGGTCTTCTCTCGGGTGCGATCTTCAACAGAATCGGCGGTCGCAGGATTCTCATCACGGGTGCGGTCATTATCCTGATCGGGTATCTGATGATCACAAAACTCGGTGTCGATGTTTCGCTCGGTTACATCGTGCTTGCGCTCCTCGTCATAGGTCTGGGTCTGGGTCTGGGCACGGTCGTCATAAATCTTATCGTAAATTCGGTGCCGCGGTCAAAGAGCGGCATGGTCGCCTCTATTACGGGACTTGAGCGCTTTGCGCCGATGACAATCGGTATCGCCGTCTACAACCTCATCTTCGTTGAGGCACTCTCGTATCTGGGTCATCGCGTGATGGCGGTCGCAAACCCCGTCTCGGATATGGCGGCACTGTTCAAGACCGTTCTGGCACACAGTTTTGAGATTACGTTCTCGGTCGGGGCGACATTCGGAGTAATCCTCGTCATCCTCGCATTCTTCTCGCGCCATGTCGTCCACGAGGATTATATCACGGACGCAAACCGCGAACTCGTCGAGAAAATGACGAAGAAATAAAAAAATATTTTCAAAAAGTGAACTGTTCGGAATTTCCGAACGGTTGAATTTTTAGTAAAATACGTTTGTTCCCATTCGATAGGCATCTTCGTTTTCTTTTTTTATTTTTTCCGCATCCGTGTTGTTTTCTGCAATCTTAATAATTTTCATAATCCTATCCGCAACAGCTTTTGCAGTCTGTCGCGGTTACCCTTATCAAAAACATGATTTTACATTAAAATTAATATATACTGAAAATCTGCGGTCGGAGGCAGGATAATGGAATCACCCGATTATTACGATATCAGACATGTAAACGGCAGTTCGGTTCACATCGAGATAGACAACGGACGCATCGAGTCCGCGTCAGGCAGTTTCTCGGATACCGCACTCCTCAGGGTACTCAAAAAGAGCGGCTGGGGAATCGTGTCAATAGAAAATTACAGCTCCAAATCGAAGAAAGAGATAAACGAATATATTCAGACGGCGCTGCGCTATGCCTCGGCGACCGCGGAGAAGGTGGAGCTGGCGGAGGCAAAATCGGGAATCCTGAAGATGCCCGCGATGAAGGAAGACCCCCGCGAGATCTCGCTCGAAGAGAAATGCGGACTCCTCATGGAGATTGAGCGTGCCGCGGCAATCAAAGACATAATCAATACGCGGGCGAACTACACGGAGGGCAGCGGCACCGTGCATTTCGAAGACAGTTCGGGCAACGAATACACCTATGACATCTGCCGCAGCGGGTATACCGTATCGGCGGTCGCGAAGCGCGGCGATATCATACAGGCGGGACGCGAGAGCGAGCACACCGTTCTGGGGCTCAACATGCGGCATAAGGCGGAGAAGGGACGAAAAGCCGCGGAAAGAGCCGTAAGCCTGCTCGACGCAAAGCCCGCGAAAGGGGGTATCATGGACGCCGTTCTGGATCAGGAGCTCGCCGGCGTCTTCGCACACGAAGCCGTGGGTCACGCCTCCGAAGGCGACCTCGTAAAAGAGGGCGTATCCGTCCTTAAAGGAAAGATGGGGGAGAGAATCGGCAACGGCATCCTCACCGTGGTCGACGACCCCACACTCCACGAGTTCGGATTCATGCCAGTCGACTGCGAAGGTATCCTCCCCGCAAGAACCGAGATAATCAAAAACGGCGTCTTAAACTCCTATCTTCACAACCGCCAGACACTTGCCGCGGTGGGCGACGGCGACGCGGGGCATGCACGTGCGCAGACGGGCGAAGTCCCCGTCGTGAGAATGAGCAATACCTTCATAGAAAACGGCGATTCCTCATACGACGAGGTCATTGCCGAGTGCAGAAACGGCATACTCCTCAAAGGCTCGAGGGGCGGACAGGTCGACCCGGGACGCGGAGTCTTCCAGTTCAACGCCGAATACGGCTACCTCATCGAGAACGGCGAACTCTCGGGCATGGTAAGGGACCTCTCTCTCAGCGGCGAGATCCTCAAAACCCTGCACGACATAGTGCTCTGCGCCGACGACCGCCGCATGAACCCGGGATACTGCGGCAAGAGCGGGCAGAACGTGCCCGTAACCGACGGCTCCCCGCACCTTCTCCTCAAAAACGCGGTCATAGGAGGTATGGGATGATGGCGGACGGAATCGGGAACAAAATCGCAAACGGAGACGACGGCTCGGAGATTATCGACAGAATCCTCAGCGCCGGCAAAAAACTCGGATACGAGACCGAGGTCTACTTCGCTACGGGAAAGGGCATAAATCTGGAACTCAAGGGAAAGCTCATCGGCGAAGCCTGCGGCTCGGAGACATGGGGCATGGGCATCCGCGTCATAAAAGACGGCAGAATCGGCTGTTCATCGACAAACAGCCCGTCGCGCTGGGAGGACTGTCTGAACTCGGCGATAGCGGGCTCAAAGTTCTCCGACACGCAGGAGTGGGGCGGAATGGCAAAACCTTCAAAGCCCGCGGTCTCCTCGCTGAATGTCTTTGACAAGAGCATTGCCGACTGCGACATAGCGACCGCAAAAGAACTCATAGAGAGGATGCTTTCGGCGGCGGAAGGCAAAGGAGCGGAGATAGCGGGCGGCTCGGGCTCGCTCTCCGTCGGCACGACAACGGTTGCCAACTCCGAAGGCGTCTCGTACTCCCTCGAAAAGACCGGTTGCGGCGTCTCGATGGAGACAATCGACGGAACTTCGACGGGATACGAGTTCGATTCGTCGGGTTTCCTCAAAGACCTCGATCCCGAAAGGGTCGGACGCGAAGCCTGCGAGATGGCTGTCTTCTCGAAGAACGGCGGCGAGATTGCGACGGGAAAATACGACGTCATCCTCTCGCCGCTCAGCGTCTGCCAGCTCTTAAGCGCCGTCGTAATCCCCTCGCTCTCGGGAAGAAACGTACACTCCAAGAGGTCGTATCTCGAAGGCAAACTCGGCGAATGCGTCTTCAATGAAAATCTCTCAATATATGACAACCCATTCGAAGGTCAGAGCGCAAGGCTCTTCGATGCCGAAGGCGTCCCGACAAAGCGGATTGACTTCGTCAAAGACGGCGTCGTCGAGGCTTTCGCATACGACCTCAGGACCGCGTACCGCTACGGCGAAAAGTCCACGGGAAGCGCCGTTCGTGCGGGAACGGGCGGTGCACCCGTCATCGGCACGCACAACATCTGCCTTGACGGAAAACGCGAGAATATCTTCGACGAGAAAGCCGTCTTTGCCAACAGCATTGTCGGTGCTCACACCGCAAACGGCGTTACGGGCGATTTCTCGGTCGAACTCTCGAATGCCTCACGGATGAACGGCGGGGTAAAGGAAAACCCGATAAAATCCGCGATGCTCTCCGGAAATATCTTCGATATGCTGAAAAATCTCTCGGGCATCTCAAAAGAGTCCCGCGACTTCGGCTCGGGTGTCATACCCTACCTCAGGTTCTCCGAATTGAGCGTTATCGGAAGATAAACCGCATTTAACCTTTTTTCAAGAAAACTTTATCCATACTGCAGTCAAAATTACTGTTATGTTAGGGACTTTGCTTACTTTGGTAGCCGCGGCTTTAATTCTTATAGTCCTGTGGTATTTCCTCAAGAATCTGACAACACTGATAGTGAACTCCATCCTCGGAATCATTCTTCTGGTTCTGACATCCCATCTGGGAATTCTGGGAATGTCGGGATTTACGATCACATGGGGTTCGGTACTTATCTGCGCACTCGGAGGACTCCCCGGCGCAATTCTTCTGATTGTCCTCAACATTGCGGGAATACACATCTGAGCGGCATATCCGGCAATAACCGTGTCTCTAACTGTGAGGTTTTTGTAATGGATCAAAATAGCAATGAGAACACTGAAAATAATGCGGACAACGCGGCAAATTCGGTAAATGCGGCAAATGCAGCAAATGCGGCTGACGCGAACAATGCAGGCACCGCGACCGCAAAAACCGGCGAAAGCGACAATTTCAACCCGAAAGCAGTCGTCGCGATAATTGCGGGAATGATTGTCTGTCTGATTTTGGGTACCGCCGGTAACGCCATACTTCCCGAATGGGTAGTCTCCTTCTTCGCAGCGGCGGTAGAGATATCTCCGTTTGTAATTCTGGCTATTCTGGCATACGCATCAAAGAAATACGACGGCTTAAAGATAATCACGACAATCTGGCTGCTTCTGCTGATTCTCGGAATGGCATTTGTCACATTCGTAATGGGTCTCATCGCGGTCATGCCTGCCGATACCGTTGCGGGCATGACACAAGCCGCGAACAGCGGGGTAATGACCGAGGAAGCGAGTATGGAAATCATGAAGTCGATGGAGGGCCAGATCGGCGCGATTGTCGGTCTCTTCTTCGGAGTCGTAATCGCGGGTTTGCTCGCACTTACCGCTCAGATTCGGGCGGTGCGTGTTTGGATATCACGTTATATCCCCATAGATCCCGATTCGTTCGTGCACAAAACCGCACTTACGACAATTCTGGCAATAATCTTCATCTTTGCGGTACCGCTGATTGCCACGGGTCAGCCTCCGCTCACGAGCCCGAACGGCATTGCCGTTCTGTCGGATTCCCCCGCCATGTCGGAAGGAGTCATGATCAACGTATATTCGCTGTTCTGGATGATATTCGGCTCAATGCTTATTGCGGGATTGTTCGTCAGCAAGACAGCCGCACAGGTCTGTGAAAGACTGGGCTTGAGGATGCCGACGGCAAAAGAGTTCGCGCTTGCAATCGGCGTCGGCGTGGCTCTGGTTATTGTCTTCCACTTCATTGACACTGCCATTTCGATGTTCTGTAAATTTGCGGGTCTGACCCTCACGGACAATGCTGCGGTCAATAAACTCTTCTCTCCGTACCTGACGCCGTTTGCCGCCATTCTCGCAGCAATCTCGGCAGGATTCGGTGAAGAGATAGGAGTCCGCGGTCTTCTTCAGGAGAGGTTCGGCATACTGATTCCGACAGCCCTCTTTGCCATGCTTCATGCTTTCCAGTACAACTGGGACGGCGTTCTCTCGGTATTCTTCGCGGGATTTATCTTCGCAATTCTGAGAAGACACTATCACACGACGTTTACGGCAATATCACACTCGGTCTATGATCTTATACTGTTCTATATGGTTATCTACGGAATCACCATCTGATCATACTGAAAAATCCAACTTTTTTTGTTTTTATGGCTTTTTAGGCTTTTTAGGCTTTTTCGGTTCTGACGGGGTAACCGTCGGAATAAAATCGGGCTTCAGAAATGATTAGGTAATATTTTAGAATACGGAAAGAACAGCAGAAAGAGTTGCGGAGTAAATTACAGAATGAATTACAAAAGAACAGCAGAATAAACAGTTGGATAAATTTCGGAAATAATATTATGTAAGAGTCAGGGATACAATCTCTGCGCTCTCAACACCCTTGATGCTTCCGAGAATCTTCTCAGCCTCTTCGGCTGCGCCGCCGTCACCGTCGGGGATGACGATGGCGACTTTAAGCGACGAAAGACCGAAACCGATAGGCTCAATCTGCATGTCCTGTGTTCCCGGGTATTTCTCTTTGATTGCGACTTTAAGGGCCTCAAGGTCGACCTCGGGTGATTCCGGCATGACCTTGACTATGATTACAACGTCACCCATTGTTTACGGCCCCTGGTATCCGCATTTCTCACAGGTGTATGAAACACTCTGGTGTCTGCATCTGTGGCATCTGTAGATAGGTGCACCGCATTTCGGGCAGGTGAATTTTGTCCATCCCGGCTCTGAGAGGGGGGCTTTACATGAAGTACATTTTTCAGTATCCATATTTCTTCTCCTAAAATTAACTTATAAATTCGGTTTGTCTGCACTTAAAAACTTCTATGGATACCTGCGAATGTGCGTGCCGCAGAAATTACGACCGAGAATGAAAGCGGTCAGTAAATCGGGTTTTCGGGCATTGAGGATATATCCGTCGATTCCCGATTTGAGAATCAGCGGTATGCAAAAGGGGTCGACTTCCTCAAATCTCTCACCCTCGCGTATGCCGCAGATCTCGGGGATTATTTCGGGGATGATTGGGGGATTTGTTTCGGAATTTCGAGCGGCATCCGATGCGGGCGCGCCGCAGGGGGCGGCGGTGTCACGCCGCATTATTCCGTCGACGGATTTGAGGAGGAGGAGGGAGACGCGGCAATCGCCGGCGCTGAGCCTATCCGAAAGTTCCGATGCCGCCCATGCCGCTATGGAATCCGAGGTTATGTCCCACGAATGCGGCAGGGGATCGTATTTGCGCATGAATCGATACGGCAGGAGTAAATGGAGTTTTTTGCCGTTTGAGCCGTCCGCGCCGCGGAGGCAATCGTCAAAGCCGTCGACTGCGGGAACTCCGAGCGCCGAGATGAGATATCCGAACTTCTCCATGGCAAGCACGGCAAGCCAGTGGGAGGTTTCGTCATCGGCGTTCATGCTTCGGATTTCGTCGGCGAAGATGCCCCCGCCGGGGACAAGAATAATCTTATCGAAGGCGCAGTCGGGGGATTGCGCCGCCGCGACGACTGTTTCGATTACGGATGAGACCTTATCCATGAGACTGCCGCCGACCTTCACGACAAGTATCCGCCGGCACTCTCCCGACGCGGACGCGGCGTTACCCCCGCGGATTGCGCCGCTTCCTTTTTCTTCTCCGTTCATCTTCATCCGTCACCGGTAATCCGTCAGTTCATTCAGATATGATCTTTCTTCGCGATATAATTATACGGCAAATTCCGAAATTACGGGGAATACAAAAATACAGGATACTGCAACCTAAAATACAAAATACTAAAAAATCCGTTCACCTATTACTTTTATCGGATTCTATGGGGCATCGGCATGCACGGCACAATAATTTCGGATAAAAAATCGGGCAAAGTAAGGGAACACCGCGAAAACGCGGCATCCCCGGCAATCTACGCTTTTAAGACAGTCATTCCGCACATAGTCCCCGTAATCCTCTTCATCCTTGTCATGCTCTGTGTGTGCCAGACCGCGGCGGCATCGGCGGCATACGATATCAGAATAACCGAGTTCTGCCCCGACACCTACCTTAAGGGCGAAGGCGACGAGTATTTCGTCCTCGGAGGCGGCGGCAGCCTAGGCGGCGTTGAGGTCTCCGACGGCGAAGGAAGCGTCGGATTCCCGAAGGGCGCCTCGTTTTCGGGCGCGGTCACGGTCGCACGCGAAGGCAGTGCCTTCTTTGATGTCCACGGATACTACCCCGATTACGAGATGTATGATACGACGCCGTCGGTCAGGGACGCGGTCAGAACCGGCAACTTCCAGATGGGCAACGGCGGCGACAACCTCGAACTGGTCATCAACGGCGTTACCGTGCAGGAGATAGTCTACCCCTCCTACGAGATAAAAAAGGGCGAGGGGCGAGTGCATAAGCTTGACACCGCCACGGGAGTCTGGGATATCCGCCCGTATTACATAGGTCAGTCGGATTTCGCGCCGCGGACGGTAAACGCAGCGGCGGTGACCGCCTTTGCAGCCCCCGACGGCTCGTATAAGGTCTTCGCCGACGCGGTTTCATCGGCGAAAAAGACAATCGAGATCAATGTCTATGAACTCACAAACCCCGATATCACGGAGATTCTGGAACGTAAGGCAGCCGCGGGGGTAAAGACGAGAATCCTCCTTGAAGGAAGCCCCGTAGGCGGACTCTCGCCGGAGAGCATTTACGCGGCATCGCGGCTATCGAACGCCGGCGCCGACGTAAAACTCGTATCCACCCAGAACGGCATATATCACACGCCCTACAGATTCGACCATGCCAAATACATGGTCATCGACGGCGAAAAAGTCCTGATTGCAAGCGAAAACTTCGGCAACACGGGCTTTCCTTACGCCGATGCCGCGGGGCTTTCGGGCAGGGGCAATCGCGGTTTCGGTGCGCTGATTGAGAGCGCCGCGGTCGCGGAATACTTCACGGAGGTCTTCGAGACCGATATCGTGGGCGGCTGGGTCACGGACTGGAAAGATTATGCCGCCGCAAACCCGCAGAAGATTCGCGGCGCAAGAGCCGAGGAGAGCGCAGGCGGCGCAGACCGCGGGGATATCGTCTTTGCACCCGCGACCTTTTCGGGCGTCACCGTAACGCCGATGCTCTCCCCCGACACCTCATACCTCATCCCCGAACTCGTGAACAGCGCCGAAAAATCGCTTTACATCGAGCAGGCATATATCACGAAATGGTCGACGGGCAAAAACCCGTATCTTGAGGCGGCGATTGATGCCGCAAGACGCGGGGTCTCGGTCCGCGTTCTCCTCGACTCATACAGATATAACACCGAAGGCGATGACGACAACGACGAGATGGCGGATTACATAAACGGCATCGCCGCCAAGGAAAACCTGGACCTGAAAGCGGCGCTGATTGACCTCGACAGAAGCGGACTCCTCAAGATTCACAACAAATGCGTCATCGCCGACCGCGACAAAGTCCTCGTCAGTTCGGTCAACTGGAACGAGAACTCGCCGTCATACAACCGCGAGGCAGGCGTTATCCTCGCGGGCGGCGTCGGCGTAAGCGGCAACGGTAATGTCGGCGGGCAATCGGGCACAATCGGGGAATATTACTCAAAGGTCTTCGACCGCGACTGGGAAAACCGCGAAGGCGGTGGAATTATCTCGATTGCGGACGGCATCATCGCTCCCGACTCCGCGGGCAATGAGGGCAGAGGGCTTCAGATAGCGATTGCGGGAACAGTAATCCTCTGCTTCGTCATCATTTTCGTATTCCGCAAAAGAAGAGTCTAAAAAGAATAATTGAATTTGAGCGATTTCGGGATTGATTAATCCTTTTTTACATCCCAGTGAATGCAGACTCTTCTGGATATGCCGTGAAGGGTTACTTTGCCGTCGAAATGCGACCTAATCCATTCCCGCAGTTTTTCACGGCTCTCGGGGTCGGATACGGCATGCCGCTGTCCGATTTTTTCGGCGGCAACATCCGCGGACGGATACTCGTCGGGCATGCTCAGGGAATAGGTGTATAAATCGGGGTAAATGCCCATCTGAGCGAGAGCGCCGTAGAGGAGGTCGGCTTTCGGTCCCGGGTAGAAATCCGCGGCGCCGATTGACCTCATGAACTCCCCGAACTCCTTATTCTCCCAGATGTATTCGCCCGCGAACCAGAAGAGGTAGATTCTGCCGCGGCAGACCTTTTCCATACGGCGAACCTGTTCGCGGATATCCGCCATGGACAGCGAGAACGAGGCGGCAACGGCGTCGAACAACCCGCTCTCATCGATCTTCAGATCTTTTTCGAGATCGACATCCTCCCACTTCTTCCGAACGACGCTGACGTTTGAGAGGTTATCCTCCGCGATTCTCTCGTTCATTATCGTGCACATGCCCAACGACGGCTCCACGCAGACAACCTCGCGGGCGTGCTTCGCGGCGGGAATCCCCAGAGTGCCCGGACCCGAGCCTATGTCCAGAAACCGCTCGGTCTTTTGAAGATTTATGGTTTCGAGCTGCTTCAGCGGGCGGCAGCGGTCTTTCTTCGTCCTCTCCCAGTAGGATCTCGCGTGCTCCACGGAGTCCCACTTAACGCGGTTGCCGTGTTTCTCGTCGCTTTCGAAGACCTCTTCCATCCGCCTGCGCCAGATATCGGCGTAGTCCGGTACGTATTCGGGTATATTCGCGGTCATTTTCGTATCTTCCCGTTTGTTTTCCATCATATCCATAACCAAAGTTCGGCAGTGATATTCGGTAGGCAGTGATATTCAGTAATTATTCAGTAATAATAGGACTGAATCTTTACAACCTCGGCGGAATCCCTCGCGTTTGCATACTCGTTGAGCGGATTCTCGTTCACTTCCAGAAATCTCAGACCCCAGTTGAACTTCGAGAGTATATCATGCGCCTGATTCTTCTCCCCCATGATATATAATGCGGCGGCCAAAGCCTCGACCGAGTTCAGCATGAAGGCACGCCCGAAATGACCGGGATTGGCGGCAACGAGGTAAGGCAGCGCCCGCCTTCGCTGATAACCCTCGACAATCCCCGTATCCAGCGCCTCCCACGAGCAGTCCAGCGCCGTCAGAGACGGAGCTATCCTGTCGGCGGGAGAGAGAGCCTGACCTGCGGTAGGGTCGAGGATAAGCGAGTTCTTCGGAATCGCGCTTATTCTGGAGTGGACTTTTATCATCCGAAACCGTTCCAGTTTCTTTACCGAGCAGACGCGGGGGTCACAGGAATTGTCGCGCCATGCCAACAGGGGCATCATCATATTATTGTTAAAACTAAAATCGTATAAGTTGATCTGTCAAAGTTCATCCTGAGAAAAATGTATGTTCTGATTGCGGCGTGCGTAAAAAACCCGAAACTGCGGGCAAAGGGGATTACGAAGCCGTCCGATATCGCGATGTTCGAAAGGTGCCTTGAGCGCTGCCGCGAATGCGGCATTGAAACCCTCTTTCTCCCCTGCCCCGAGACGATATATCTGGGTGCGGACAGAGAACCCGGATCGTTCCTCGAAAGGCTCAATACGCCGGAGTTTGCGGCGATTCTCGACGGCATCGAAAAGGATGTTCGGGCTGAGATTGAAAGACGCGGTGAGATGCCCGCATGCATTCTCGGCGTCGACTCATCCCCTTCCTGCGGCGTGAACACGGTCTATATCTCCGACGTTAAAGAAAGCGGCCGCGGTGCTTTTATGAAACGTTTTTCGGATATTCCCGCCTATGATGTAAGTGAGTTTTCGATGTACAGAATCTATCTCGCGGCACCGCTCTTTTCCGAGGCGGAACGCGAGTTTAATGCGAAGATTGCCGGCATTCTGCGGGATAAAAAATATGTTGTCCATCTGCCGCAGGAGGTCGGGGATGACTCCTCTACACGCGATGAGGCGGAGACGGGGCGTATCTTTGAGTATAACCTCAGGGCTCTCAAAGAATGCGATATCGTCGTCGCGGTCATCGACGGCGCCGATGCGGATTCGGGAACGGCATGGGAGATAGGTTATGCCTTCGCCGCGAAGAAACGGATTATCATGCTGAGGACGGATTTCAGGCGCACGGGCGATAACGAGGCGGTAAACCTCATGCTCGAAGAGTCGGGCGATGTTGTCGGCAGTATCGCGGAACTTCTCGCCGCACTAAATTCCCCCTTGTAAGACTTTTAATATATTCGCGTCATATCTAACTCATACAGGACTGATAACCCGTCCCGTAAGAGTTTGCTGAATATGACCGACAGCACACCTCCCGGCAGAACAGTCTCGGATAAATCGGACCTTATCTGGCCGATGATAATAGGGCTTCTCACAGCCCTGGCTTTCACGGCAAGCTACATTTCTCTCGGCAACTCGCAGTCATACAGCGTCGCAAACATCTTTTTAATCCCGATTATCCTTGCATCCTTCATATATCAGCGCAAAGGAATCATCTACACAGTAACGGTCACGGCTCTCTTCGTAATACTCGCCGTCCTCATGAATCATAGCGAGACTCTCTTCGATACCGGCATCTACGCGGTCATAATGATAGGTATCGGGCTTATAATCACGCTTCTGAGCATTGCGCTTCACAAGAGCGAGAACAGATACAAGATACTCTTCGAGACATCGCCGGCGCCGATGATTGTCATAGACTCAAGGAATATTATCCGCGACATCAACGACAGCCAGTTCAAGATCTTCGGATACGACCGCAAATCCCTCATCGGGAAAAACTTCTTCGAACTTGAGTTCATACCGCAGGAATGCCGCATGAACATGTGCGAATCGATAATCGGCGAAGAAAGCGCGGAGATAACGTCGGGTTCGAACACCGGCAAACTCCCGCGGCAGAAAGGTCAGGGTCAGAAGAGAAAACTCCAAAAGAAAGAGCCCGTGCTGCCGCACCAAAGGACGCTCATCATACATATCAACGACATAAACGGCATCACGCATACGTGCCAGGTCTATCACAGCACACTCAGAAACGAATACGGCACGGTCGAACTGCGCATAATCGGAATGCTGGACATAACCGAGAACGTCATCGCGCAGAAAAACCTTCGGATATCCCTGAAAGAGAAGGAGATGCTCATCCGCGAAGTCCATCACAGGGTCAAGAACAACCTTCAGGTCATCGTCAGTCTCTTAAAGCTCCAGATGAACAGGACCGAGGACGAACAGGCACGCGAGACGCTCCGCGACTGCCAGACGAGAATATATTCGATGGCGATGGTGCACGAGAAACTCTACCGCTCCGAAGGTCTTGCCGAGATCGACGTCCGCGAATACCTCGAAAATCTCGCAAGGAACATCATGATAGAGTATTCCGAAAAACTCGGAGATATCAGCATTGAGGTCACCGGCGACAGCGACCTCTCCTTCGACCTCGATACTATAGTCCCCTGCGCACTCATCACAAACGAGCTCATAACCAACTCCTACAAATACGCATTCCCCGACAAGAGAGCGGGCAGGATATCCATAGACATATCAATGCAGAAACCCGCACCGGCACAGGAAGGCGATGCGGAAAACGAAGCTCACTATATCTACACATACCGCGACAACGGCGTGGGAATCAGAAACCCGGCTGCGGCGGGTGGAGCGGAAGGTTCGGGCGAGGGCACGGGCACAGGCGCAGACGGTGCCGGCGGCTCACAAAAACAAAAGAACGCCGGCAACCTGCTCAATAACCCCGACACGCTGGGCATGAAGATTATCCGCTCTCTCGTAAGGCAGCTCAACGGCGT